>NZ_JBHSQW010000025.1:183688-253510 GCF_042658695.1 Pseudonocardia hispaniensis
GGCCGCCGACCTGCTCGTCGCACTGGACACCGATCACCTCCGGGCGCTGCGCCGATCGGTGCCCGAGCACGACCGGGTGCGGCTGCTGCGCTCCTTCGACCCCGAAGCGCCCGCCCACGCCGAGGTGCCCGACCCTTACTACGGCGGCCGGGAGGGTTTCGTGGAGGTCCTCGGGATGATCGAGGCGGCCATGCCCGGCCTGCTGGACTGGGTGAGGTCGCGGCAGTGAGCCAGGTGCGCACCGCGGTGGGACGGCTGCTCGGGGTCCGAGCCACCTGAAGATCGGCGTCCCGGAGCCGGGAGCCGCGACCCGCGCGGTGGTGACCGCCGAAACGGCGATCTTGGTCGCGGCCGGACCGGGGGCTTCAGGTCCGGTTCAGCGCTCGGTGGGCACAATGCGTCCGTCGCGCGCGATCAACCGGACCGGCCACCCGAGGAGGCCCCATGACGAGCACCAGACCCGTGTTGCGCACCCGCCGGGTGTCGTCGCACGAACTGCGCGCGCGCGGCGAGGCCGAGTCGCAGGCTCAGCTCCACCACCTCGTCGGACCGACGCGCACCACCCTGCTGTCGGCGGGCCGACGTGGCAGGTGGAGCAGCCGCGGCCCGGCGCTGGCCGGTGCCGGGGGCGCGCTGTGTGTCCTCACGGTCATGCTGATGTACGTCCTGGTGATGTCGCGGCTGGCCGCTGTGGTCGGGTGAGGGCCCGCCGGGGCGACCCCGGGTCAACCGCTGACCGGCCGCCCGAACACCTCGGTCTCGACCTGGCGGAAGACCGCGTCGGTGTGGCGTTCCTGGCAGTCCAGGTCCGCCAGCGACACCGCGATCTCCTCGGCCTGCAGTGCGCGTAACGCGGCGAGCCGCTCCCCGGTCAGGGTCTGCGGGTCGTCGCCGCCGAGCAGTGCGTCCAGGCGTTTCCGGAAGTCTTCGATGATCATGCCCTGGTCGTCGCGGTACGGGAAACCCTTGTCCTGCATGCACCGGGTCCACTCCTGCTGGGCCGCGATGACCCGCGGGTCCTGCGCGACGAGCACGTCCTTGGGGTTGACGTAGGTGCCCTCCAGCTGTTCGGGTGTGAACACCTGGGCGACCGCCTCGCGGGTGCATCCGCCGGTGGCGGAGAAGTCCTCCTCGTCCAGGGCGAAGGCGAAGTCGGAGTCGCGGCCCTCGCCGAACAGGGTGAGCTCGTAGGCCACCCGGTCGGCCGCGGAGAGCCGTTCCATGATCTGCACGTTCGGACCGAGCCCGATGGTGCGGACCGGATCGTCGAAGCGGGTGGTGACCGACAGCCCCCACCGCTGCTTGTACTCCCGGCGCGACATGCCCGGCTCCGTGCGCACCGACTCCTGGGCCCGCTCGATCGTCGCGACGTCCACCGGGATGTACTCGAACCCGGCCCGCTTCATACAGTCGGCGATGAGCACCTGTGTCCGCTCGACGCGCGCAACGAAATCCGCGTCGGACAGGCCGAACTCCCGGCCCCCGGGAAGGCCGCCGGGGCCCGGGCCACCGCCGCCGCACGCCGCGAGGACGGCCAGCAGAATCGCGACGCCGAGGATCTTCCGCATGTCTGCCCTCCCATGAGGCCCCGTCAGGTTCCGGACCGCAGCGCCTCCACCGGCTCCAGCCGAGCCGCCCGCACGGCCGGGTAGAGGCCGGCGAGCAGCCCGGTCACCCCGCCGACGAACGGGGCCAGCAGCGGCACGAGGGGATGGATCACCGGTGTCCAGGTCTGCGCGAGCGCCACCCCGACCACGACCAGCAGACCGGCACAGGCCCCCAGGATCCCGCCGAGCACCCCCATGGCCCCGCTCTCCAGCAGGAACTGCAGCGCGATGTGCCAGCGGGTCGCGCCGAGCGCGCGGCGCAGCCCGATCTCGCCGATCCGCTCCATGACCGAGACCAGCGTGACGTTGGCGATGCCGATCGCGCCGACGAGCAGCGACACCCCACCCAGCATCAAGAACAGCAGGTTGAGGTCGCTCTGCACGCCTTCCCGGACCCGTTGCGGCTGCTCCGGAACGGCGACCTTGAATGCGGTGGGGTCGGTCGGGTCGAGCGCGAGCGGGCCCTGCCGCGCCAGCAGCGACGCGGCACCCAGCTTCGTCTCGACGATCACCGACGCCGGAGCCGCGAGCCCATAGCGCCGCTGCGCGGTGCCCTCAGGCAGGATGACGGCGCTGAGCAGGTCGAACTTCCGCTCGACCCGGTCGAGGATGCCGACCACCGTGAACAGCTCGTCGCCGATGCTGATCGTGGGGAGCTGGTCGACGCGGCTGATGCCGAGCCGGTCGGCGGCGTTCGGACCCAGCACGACGACCCGCTCGCCGCGCGCGGCGAACCCGCCGTCCAGCAGGCGCCCGGTCCGCAGCTGGGCCCGGACGGCCGCGAAGAGTTCCGGCGACGCCGCCCAGACGCCGAGCTTGAAGTGGGTGCGCCGCTGCGGGTCGTTGATCGGCGAGGCGCTGACCAGCGCCTCCCCGACGTCGATCTCGCTGAGGTTGCCGGCCGCGACGACCCCGTTGAGGCCACCGAGGCGCTGCGGCGCGTCCCACGGGATCGCCCGCTGCGGCCGGTCCTCCACCGGGTTGACGGTGATCGTGATCTGGGTGGCGGCCAGCGCGTCGAACCGGCCCGCGATGCGGCTGCTCGCGGTCAACGACAACCCGAGCGTGGCCACCAGCGCGGCCAGGCCGATCACGGCGCCCAGGACGGTCAACAGCGTCCGGCCCGGGCGCGCGAACAGGCCCGCAACGGCCTCGTCCACCAGATCCCGGGTGCGCATCCCCGAGGGCGGGACGGCGCCGGCCGCGCCGAGACGCGGACCGTCCTCGCCGGCGCCGCGGGTGGCGCCGGTCGCCGCGGTCTCGACCCGCGCCCGGCCCAGCCTCATCCGTCGTCCCGCAGTTCGCCGTCGACGATCCGGACCCGGCGCTGCGCGCGCTCGGCGACCCCCGGATCGTGGGTGATCACGATGATGGTCAGGCCGTGGGCGTGCAGCTCACCCAGCAGCCCGAGGATGGCCGCCGTGGTCCGCGAGTCGAGGTTGCCGGTCGGCTCGTCGCACAGCAGCAGGGCAGGTTCGTTGAGCAGGGCGCGGGCGATCGCGGCCCGCTGGCGCTCACCGCCGGACAGGTGCGTCGGGAGGTGGTCGGTCCGATCGGCCAGCCCCACCGCGGCGAGCGCGGCCAGCGCGCGGTCGCGGCGGCCCGACCGCGGCCGCATGGCGTACACCTCGGCGAGCATCACGTTCTCCAGCACGCTGCGATGGGCCAGCAGGTGGAAGGACTGGAACACGAAGCCGAGACGGTGGCTGCGCAGCCCGGCCCGGTCGCGATCGGACAGCGCGGCGACGTCGAGCCCCTCGAACCGGTAGGAGCCCTCGTCCGGCCGGTCCAGGCAGCCGATGATGTTGAGCAGGGTCGACTTCCCCGAGCCCGACGGCCCGACGACCGCGAGCCAGTCGCCGGTCCGCACCTGCAGGTCCACGCCCCGCAACGCCACCACCGGGGGATCCGCGCCGAAGCGCCGACCGATCCGGTCGAGAGTGACGAGTTCCGCTGGCTCAGCGGGCACCGGACGGCCCCATCGGTTCGACCCCGACGACCACCTGGTCACCGGGCTTGAGGTCACCGCCGGGCACGGTGACGGCGACGAACCCGTCGCCGGAGACCCCCGGCTCGACCGGGAGGAACTCCAGCGTCCCGTTCACCGCGCGCTGGACGCGGGACGAGCCGTCGGGGGCGAGCGACACGGCGCTGACCGGAACCGCGAGGACGGCCTCGCCGGTCGACCGCACCGGAACGGTCATCCGCACCGACGCCCCGACCAGGGTCGGCGGCGGCTCGGCCACCGCGGTGGAGAAGAACACGTGGAACCCGTCGAGCCCCTCCGTGCCGGGCCGCTCGGCGACCTGCTCGACCGTTCCGTGTGCCGTGATCCCCAGCGCCGGCTCGTCGATCGCGACCTCCATGCCGGGCTTGACCAGCTGGGCCTCGTCGAGGGTCAGCGAGCCGTGGACGCTGACCCGTGAGTCGGTCACGGTCAGCAGGGCTCCGGTGGGCTCGCCGCCCACGGTGACCTTCACCTCGGCCACCCGGACGGGCAACGTGGGCACGAAGACCACCTCGTCGGCGGCGAGCTGCACACCGCCGGAGGCGCGGCCCCCGGCGACGAGGGCCGCCTCCACCGGTCGGACCGCCTCCAGCTGAGCGTCGGTCGCCACCATCGGCGCGAAGCCGGCGCGCCGGTACAGCGCACTGACCGCCTGCCCGGTGGCCTGGTCGTAGAGGCCGTCGACCGGACCGGGAGCCAGCCCGAGCCGGCGCAGCGCGACCTCCAGCTGCTCCACGTCCGGGCCCCGTACCCCCGGGCCGAGGTCGCGGTAGGCGGGCTGGGCGCCGCCGAGCAGGAAAACCGGGCGACCCGACACCGTCATCGCCACCGCTCCCTCGGGGAGCTCCGCGCCGGGCTCCGGCAGCTGCGTGACGACCCGGGGCCCGGTCTTGAGCGCCGACCGGCTGAGCGTCAGCTCCTGGGGGGAGCCGAACCGCCCGGTTCCGCGGCTCAGCACCTTGGTGGTGATCACCCGCTGCTCGACCGGCACGAGGATCGGCGTCGGCGCCGGGGGCGCGGCCCGGGCCGCGAGCTCGGCCGGTGACCGGATCAGCGTGGCGGCCAGCGCGGTGCTCAGGGACGACACCACCACCGCGGCGAGCACGACCAGGACGAGCTTGCGGCGGGTCAAGGTCATCGGGCACCCCCTCTGCGGTCAGCCGGCCGGGCCGTACCGGACCAGCGCGAGCCCGCCGTCGCGGACCATGCCGATTCCGGGTGCGTACTGCTTGGCGGCGCTCGTGAGCGGCTCGAGGGGACTGGTCTCCTGCACGGTCACCACCGCGGTGAGCGTGCCGACGGGCGTCTGGACGGTATCCGTGGTGCTGATGATCTCGGCACGGTCCTGGGCGACGCCGGGGGCGACCTCCTGGTGGTACTTCGCCCCGGCCGACGGCTCGCCCGGCATCATGAGGCCGAACCGGGCGCCCCCGACCCCGGACCGCCACGAGCCCTGGTGGCCGACGACCTGCCCGTTCGCATAGTCGTCGACGTCCTCGCCGAAGTAGTACACGTCGAGGGTGCGGGGATCGATGGCGAAGAAGTTCCGCGAGACCTCCACCAGCGTCCCGCCTACGGTCTCGCGCTCCTCGACCACGCGGGTCACCACCCCGTCGACCGGCTCGGTCGCCTCCAGGACCGTGATGACCAGCCGCTCGGTGCCGCCCTCGTAGGCGAGCTGGTAGCCCGGTTCCAGGACGAAGTAGGGGTTGCGGCCGGTGGCCGAGAGCGCGCCGCGGTCCACCGGGAACTCGTCGGTGAACGAGCCGCCGCGCACGTTCTGCCACGCGATCCACCCGCCGACGCCGAGCACCAGCAGTCCGGCGGCGAGCGCGACGGGCAGCCACACCGTCCGACGCATCGGCTCTCCCGGCCTACCGTCCGGGCGGGGGCTGTTCGATGGGCTCGGTCAGGGCATAGACGGCCCTGCTGCGTTCGTAGCCCTGCTTGTCCAGCTCGAGCGCGGCCGCCCTGGCCTCGGCGAGCCCCGCCGGGTCGAGCTGGACGACCTTGATCAGCTCCAGCTGCTCGCGGGTGGCGTCCGCGCCGGTGAAGTCCACCCGGGTGTTGCCGACCCCGGGGGCGTAGTACTTCAGCTGGAAGGCACCCGGCTCCTCGCGGTTGAACTCCTCGGTCACGATGCCGTTCTGGTAGCAGCCCTGCGGGACGCAGTCCGTGACGCCCACCTGCGTGACCCGCGCCCGATCGGTCCACGGCACCGTGGGCGACCACCCCTGCGAGTAGCTGGGCCCGCCCAGCTGCGGCTCCTTCTTGATCGTGATGCCGGCGCGGGCACCGGCGATACCGGCGATCCAGGTCGGCGTCTCGACGATCTGACCACCCTCGTACACCTGGGGGTACTCGCCCAGCCGCCAGACGTCGCCCGCGTCGGACTGGGCGTTGAAGGCGATCTCTGCCTCGACCAGCTCGCCGCCCTTGAAGTCCTGGTCCCAGACCACCACCGTCCGCACCCCGTTGATCGGCTTCGTCAGGTCGGTGACGGTCTGCACGAACCGGTGCGGGACCCGCTCGCCCTGCTGGTCGCTGTAGCCCTCGTAGATGAACTGGGTGCCGGGCTTGAGCGAGTACCAGCTGTTGTCGATGCGCGTCGGCTCGGAGAACGTCGCGGACTCGATGTTCTCCAGCTGGTTCGCCCAGTCGACCGTCTCGGCGAACGGCGGTGCGGTCGCATGGGGGGTGACGGTGGGCTGGGCCGCCGGGGGTGGGGGCGGGGCCGCCGCGGGCGGGGGCGCCCCACCGCCGCCGCACCCGGCGATCGAGCCCGCCACCACCAGTCCCAGGGCCACCGTCGTGCCGCGCCGCCTACCCATCCGGAGCACCTCCGCCCGGCCGCTGTCCGGACCGACTCTCCGGCAGCGCCGGGGTCGGCCTCATCGCCAAAATTCAGTAATCCGGAGCCGGCACCGGCGCCCTCGCGGGCTGACTCCGCTCAGCCGGCACCCACCGGGGCCGGCGGCGCCGCGGAGGCCGGCCGTTTCCGGCCGCCGAAGCGCAGGTACAGCGAGGGCACCACGAACAGGTTGAGCAGCGTCGAGGTGACCAGGCCGCCCAGGATCACGGTGGCCATCGGGTGCTCGATCTCGTTGCCCGGCACCGAGCCCGCGACCACCAGCGGAACCAGGGCCAGCGCGGTGGCCAGGGTGGTCATCAGGATCGGCGCGAGCCGTTCCCGGGCCCCCCTGATCACCAGCTCCCGGCCGAACGGCACGCCCTCGTACCGTTCGAGGTGCTGGTAGTGGCTGATCAGCATGATCCCGTTGCGAGCCGCGATCCCGAACACCGCGAGGAACCCGATCAACGATCCCAACGACAGCACCCCGCCCCCCAACCAGGCCGCGAGTACCCCGCCGACCAGCGCCGAGGGCAGGGTCACGAAGGAGAGCACGGCCAGCCGGGTGCTGCGGAACGAGGTGACCAGCAGGATGAAGATCACCACCGCGGCGGCGATCGCCAGCGCGTTCAGCCGGGCCGACGCCGCCTGTCGCTCGGCGTACTCCCCCAGGACCTCCGGGTGGTACTCCTGCGCGAACTGGATCGTCGAGACCCTGTCCGCGACCTCGCGGGCCACCGAGCCGAGGTCACGCCCCTTCACGTTCGCCGTCACGTCGATCTTCCGGTACGTGTTGTAGTGGTCGACGTGGTTCGGTGTCGGCACGATCTCCAGCGCCGCGACCTGGTCCAGCCGGATCCTCTCGCCGCCCGGTGTGTCGATCGGCATGGCGCGGATGTCGTCGAGGTGCTGCCGGGTAGCGGGCGTGGTCCACACCTGCACGTCGTAGGCCCGGCCGCCGCGGAAGATGTCGCCGACCTCCTCCCCGGACAGGACGGTGGCGGTGGCCCGCCGGACGTCGCCGGGCTTGAGCCCGTAGCGCTGGGCGGCCTCGAGATCGACGGTGACCTGGATCTGCGGGACGTCCACCAGCCGCTCGACCTTGAGGTCGACGGTTCCGTCGATCTGCTCCATGGCCTTCCTGACCTCGTCGGCCTTGGCGCGCAGCTCGGGGAGCTGCGGCCCGTAGATCCGCACGACGATCGAGTCGCTGGAGCCGGTGAGCACCTCCTTGACCCGTTCCTTGAGGTAGGTCTGCACGTCACGTTGCAGGCCCGGGTACCCGTCGACGACCTCCTGGACCTTCGCGAGCGTGGCGTCGTAGTCCACGTTCGGGTCGATGCTGATCCAGTTCTCGGTGAAGTCGATGCCGTAGGGCTCGTCGGCCAGCAGCGCCTGACCGACGTGCGCGCCGAAGTTGCGCACCCCGGGGATCGCGCGCAGCTCCCTGCTGGCCGCCTCGGTGACCCGGATCATCTCGGTGTGCCCGGCGCCGGGGCGCAGCAGCCAGTGCATGAGGAAGTCGCGTTCCTTGAACGACGGCAGCAGCGACTGTCCCAGCAGCGGGAACACCGCGACGCCGAGCGCGATGATCACCCCCACCATGGCGTAGGCCGGCTTCGGGCTGCGCACCGTGCGGGAGAGCACGGCGGTGTAGCCGCGGCGCAGCATCCGCATCACCGGCGACTCCCGGCGCTCCAGCGGGGCGCCCCGCAGCAGGATCAGCGCCAGCGCGGGGGTGACGGTGAGCGCGACGAGCAGCGAGGCGCCGACCGCGAGCGCGTACGCCCCGATCAGCGGGCGGAAGAACGAGCCGGACAGCCCGCCGATGAAGAACACCGGCATGACCGCGACCAGCGTGATGACCGTCGCGTAGAAGATCGCCCCGCGGACCTCCAGCGAGGCCTCCAGGATGATCCGCGCCGTCGACCGCAACCGGGTGTCCCCGCCCTGCGCGCGGTGCTGGCGCAGCCGGCGCAGGATGTTCTCCACGTCGATGATCGCGTCATCGACCACGACGCCGACCGCGACCACCAACCCGGCCAGGATCATCGTGTTGACCACGGCGCCGGTCCAGTAGAGCACCAGCCCCGCGGCGACCAGCGAGATCGGGATGGCCACCACGCTGATCAGCGCGCTGCGCCATTCGAACAGGAACGCACCGATGATCAGGATGACCAGCAGGCAGCCGATCAGCAGCGCGAGGGTCAGGTTGTCGATGGCCTGGGTGATGAAGGTGGCCGGCCGGAAGATGGTGGTGTCGATCTCGATCCCGGACAGTCCCGGCCGCAGCTCGTTGATCGCGGCCTCGACGCCCTCGGTGACGTCGACGGTGTTGGCCCACGGGAACTTCTCCACGATGAGCATCAGCCCGGGGCCGTCGTTGATCACCGCGTCGCCGATCAGCGGCTGGTGGTCCTCGACGACGTTGGCCACGTCGGACAGCTTCAGCGTGCGACCGTCCCGCTGGGCGAGCGTGACCTGCGCGAGGTCCTCGGGGGTCACGATGGGCAGCACGTGCTGCACGGCGAGCCGCTGGTTGGGGGTTTCGACGAACCCGCCGGTGCCGATGAAGCCGCCGTCGGAGAACTGCAGCAGGCCGGCGTCGAGCGCGTTGGCGGTCGCGAGCATCACCTGGTTGAGCGAGACCTGGTTGGCCGCCATCCGGTTCGGGTCGGTCTGCACCTGGTACATCTGCAGCCGCTCGCCGTAGATGGTGGTGTTGGCCACGCCCGGCACCCGCAGCAGCCGGGACCGGATCGTCCAGTAGGCGGTCATCGACATCTCGATGACCGACTTCGTCTCCGACGACAGCCCGATCTTCATCGCCCGGCTGGTCGAGGACAACGGCTGGATCATGAACGGGGGCGAGGCCCACTTCGGCAGGCTCGGTGAGACCAGCTGGACCCGCTCGGCGACGAGCTGCCGCGCCCGCAGCAGGTCGGTGTCCCGCTCGAAACGCAGATCGAGCTGCGCCAGGTCGGTCACCGACTTCGAGCGCATCACATCGAGACCCGGAATACCGGCCAGGGCCTGCTCCATCGGAACCGTGACCAGCTCCTCGACCTCGGTCGCGGACAGCCCCAGGCACGGCACCTGGATCTCGACGCGGGGCGGCGCGAACTCGGGGAACGCGTCGACGGGGGTCTTCGGCAACAGCAGCATGCCGAAGAACATCAGCACCGCGGCCCCGGCCACCACCAGGAAGCGGAACTTCAGGCTCGTTCCGACGATCCAGCGCAACATGGCCGGGCTCTCCCTACCTGGCGGTCCGAACCGTTACTTGATGCCGAACTCGGCGCCCCACAGCTCGGTCCCGCCCGCGGTCACCACGAGAGTGCCGGTCGGCGGTCCCGAGCTGAGCACGGCCTGGTCGCCACGGATGTTCTCGACGGTCACCGGTGCCCGGACGTAGCTGTTGCCCTCCGGGTTGGTGTAGGTGAACGTCGTGCCGTCCGGCAGGTACAGCAGCGCCGCGTACGGCATCACCAGCCGGCCGTCGTGCACGGCCACCGGGAAGGTCTCGATGGCCAGCCGCTCGACCGCCTTGTCGGTGAGGGTGATCCGCTTGACCCCGGTGTCGCCGACCGGTTCGATCGTGGCCGGGGCGGGCGCCTTCGCGGTGGTCGCCCCGGACTGGCCGCAGGCCGCGAGCGGCAGGGCCGCGCCCACGACGACCGCCGCCGCCGCGATCCAGCGAGTTGTGCGGTGCATCCCTTCGCTCCTTCGCGTCGCCGGCACCGTGCTCATGTCCTGGTCCCGCCGGTCACGAGCTGCTCACCGCCGCCCTGGGCCGCCGGCGCCGTGAGTGCGAGGTCCTCCTCCTGGCCCCCGGCCCTGGCCGCGTACAGCCCCGGGATCACCCACAGGACCAGCAGGGTGGTCGTGACCAGCCCGCCCAGCACCGTGACCGCCAGCGGGTGCAGGAGCTCCAGCCCGGCGATCGGACCCCTGATCACGATCGGCAGCGCGACCAGCGCGATCGCGAGCATGCTGGCCCCGATCGGGCCGAGCTGGTCGCGGACCGCCCGGTGCACCAGCTCGGGACCGAGCTCCTCACCGGCGGCCCGGCGCTGCTGGAACGCGCCGAGCACGGACAGGCCCTGCTTGAGGGCGATCGCCGCAACGGTCAGCAGGCCCATCACCGTCCCGAGGGAGACGACGCCGCCACCGATCACCGTGGCGATCGCGCCGCCGGACAGCGCCACCGGAAGGGTCGCGAGGAAGATCAGCGCCAACCACCAGCTGCGCGTCGCGGCCTGCAGGAGCAGGAAGATCAGGATCACCGCGACGATGGCCACCCCGATGATCTGCCACGTCGCCGCCTGCCGGGCCGCGTTGTCACCGACGATCTCGGCCCGGTACTCGAACGGGAACGCCAGCGCGGCGAGCTTCTCACGCGCCTCGGCCTCGACCGCCCCGTAGCTGCGTCCGGCGACGGTCGCCGTGACGTCCAGGAAGCGGGACGACGAGTCGCGGTGGATCACCGCGGCGGCCGGGACGATCCGCACGTTCGCCACGTCACCGACCCGGACCTGCCCGGCGCCGTCGGGCCGGTCGACGAGCAGGTTCTGCACGCTGGCGACGCTGTGGCGCAGCTCCGGGGTGCCCCAGACGATGACCTCGAAGACCTTCTGCTCCTCGAACACGCTGCCGACCTCGAGCCCGGCCAGCAGCGTGGCGATGGTGCGCCGCACGTCCCCGGGCTTGATGTTGAACTGCTGGGCCTTGGCCAGGTCGACCTCGACCTGCAGGGTCGGCCGCAGCGGCGTCCGCTGGACGGTGGGGTCCTGCAGCCCCGCGACGCCGGACAGCAACCGCGCCACCTCGTCGGCCTTGGTGTTCAGGATCGCGGAGTCGTCGCCGTACAGGCGCACGACCAACGCGGAGTCGGGGGCGGACAGCAGCGTCCCGCTCTGCGCTCCGAGGTAGGTCTGGACGGCGCGTTCGAGCCCGGGGTAGCCGTCCACGACCGCCTGGACCGCGGCGACGGTGGCGTCGTGATCCGCCGCCGGGTCGAGGTGCACCCAGATCTCACCCGTGTCGACATCTCTGACCTGGTCGGACTGCAGGGCCCGCCCCACGTGGGCCCCGACCTGATCGACGCCGGGCAGGGCGCGCAGCTCGGCGCTGGCCGCCGTGGTGATCCGCGCCATCTCCGGCCGCGACACCCCCGCCGACCCGTCGAAGGTGATGAGCAGGTCCGACTCCCGCAGGGTCGGCATCAGCGAGGTGGACAGCAGCGGCACCATGGCCGCGCCGACCACCACCACGACGATCGCGCTCACCACGGCGGAGCGGGCCCGCGGCACCGCGCGTCCGCCGAGCCGGTCGTAGCCACGCTGCAGCCCGCGCACCGCGGGGGCCTCCCGGTGGGGGCCGCCGCGGGCCGCCAGGAACGAGGCCAGCACCGGCGTCACCAGCAGCGCGACCAGCATCGCGGACGCGAGTCCGACGAGGTACGCGACGGCCAGCGGGGTGAGGAAGGCCCCCGGGGAGCCCGGGACGAACAACACCGGCACCACGGCCAGCGCGACGATCAGCGTCGCGTAGACCGCCGGTCGGCGCATCGACAGCGCGGCCGCGACGATCGCGGCCGTACGGCTTCCGTTGGTCTCGCCGTTGGTCGGCCGGTCACCCGGCCTGCGCAGGATCGCCTCCGGGTCGCGGGCCGCATCGTCGATGATCACGACCAGCGCGGCGATCAGGCCGAGCAGCACGAGCAGGTTCATCGTGACACCGAACTGGCCGAGCACCACCACCGCGGTGGCGACCGCCAGCGGGACGGTCACGAGCGCGATCACCGCAGCTCGCCAGGACAACAGGAAGAGCCCGATCAGCAGCAGCGCCAGCCCCACCCCGATGAGCAGGGTCAGCCCCAGGTTGTGCGTCGCGGCCTCGACGAAGCTCGCGGGCCGGTACACCGTCGCGTCGAGACGCATGTCACCGAGACCGGGGGCGAGCTCGTGCAGCGCCGCCTCGACGCCCCGGGTGACCGCGACCGTGTCGGCGTCCGGGAACCTCTGGATGACGATCATCAGGCCGTTGGTGTCGCGCACGATGCCGTCGCCGATGAGCAGTTGGTGGTCCTCGACGACCGTGGCCACGTCGCCGAGGCGCAGCCCGGGGTGCCCCTCGACGGCGACCTGGGACAACGTCGCGGCGTCCACGATCGGCGAGACGTTCTGGATCGACAGGCGCTGGTTCGGGGTGTCGATGAACCCACCGGTCCCCGGGGTCGAGGCCTCCAGGAAGGTCAGCGGCGAAGCCCAGGTCGCGTTACCGGTGGTGCTGATGACGTCCTGCAGGCCCAGCCCCTTGGCCTCCAGCTCGGCGGGGTCGACCTGCACCTGCAGCTGCCGCTCCCGCTGGCCGAAGACCGAGACGTTGGACACCCCGGGGACGCCGAGCAGGCGCGGCCTGATGGTCCAGCGCGCCAGCACCGACTGCTCGATCAGCGAGAGCCGCTCCGAGGACATCCCGATGACCAGGGCGCGGCTCGCCGACGAGACCGGCTCGAGCATGACCGGCGCCTTGGACACGTTCGGCAGCGCGGCCGTCTGGGTCAGCCGCTCGCTCACCAGCTGGCGCGCCCGGAAGAGGTCGGTACCCGGTTCGAAGATCATCACGATCGATGACAGCCCGGGGATCGAGTCGGACCGGATCTCGTCGAGGAACGCGACGCTGTTGAACAGGTCCTGCTCGAGCGGAACCGTGATCAGCTGCTCGACCTCCTCGGCGGAGAGCCCGAGCGCCTCGGTCTGGACTTCGACATAGGGTGGACTGAACTCGGGCAGCGCATTCACCCGGGTGTTCTGCAACTGGACGATCCCGAGCGCGAGCACGCCGGCGGCCAGCGCCACGACGAGAAGACGGAACCTGATACCGGTCTGCACCGCCCAACGGAGCATGGCTGCGTCGCCTCGTCTCGGATGCTCGACGACTCGTTCAGCAAACCTTCAGCTGTGAGGCGACCAGCGTGGGCCAGCGTCCGATGACCGGCATCGTCAATTTATGGGATTTGGCGATCCGATCCCGCGCAGCCCTGATCGGCGGCGCGTCCGGCCGGCTCAGCCGCGCCGGGAGGAGCGGCGAAGCGGACCGCCCAGCGCCGGCCGCGACGACCGGGCCGGTTCGCGCGACCCCTGCGCGGTGGGCCAGAGCAGAACGCCGCAGCGGCAGGCCGGAAACGCGAGCAGCGCCGAGAGGTCGGGGTCGGCGCGGTGCCGGTGCAGCCCGGTGCGTAGCAGAAACCACCGCAGCGGCCGCCACGGCGCCCGTGTCCCCATCTCGCCCCCCTCCACCGATCACCCGGCCGGATCGGGGCGCGGGCGACCGTCGCGACACTCGGCGTCAGGGTACTGCGCTCCCGACCCGGGGCGCAGTACGGCGGTGCGCGCCCCGGGCGAGGGCCGGCCCGATGCGGGTCCGATTCAGTGGCAGGTGCCGCTGCCGGTGTCGGTGAACGGGGTGGCCGGGTCGGCCACGAAGCTCCAGTCGTACGCACCTTCCTTCAGGGTGACCTGGAGAACGCCGAAGATCTTGTTCTTGCGGACCAGGCTGTTCGGGGCCACTGTCCCGAAGCCCTGGGAGTCCCGGCCGCCGGTGCCGGTGATGATCTGGCGGATGCCCGTCGCATCGTCGCGCCCCGCGGCGGCGTTCTGCGGGGCGAACCGCTCGTAGCTGTGCGCGTGCCCGGCCAGCAGCAGATCGACCCCGCGGGCGTACATCACGTCGACCAGCGGCTGGATGTCCGCGCTGTGGAAGCTGTTGGACGACCAGCGCGGTCGGTGGGTCATCACGATCGTGCAGGCCGCCGGGCTGCTCGCCAGGTCCTGGTCGAGCCACTGGTACTGCGGCGAGCCGACCGCGCAGCCCGTGCCCCCGTTGAGCCGGGTGCATTCCGAATTGATCACCGCGAGGTGCCAGCCGGCCACGTCGAGGCTGTAGTAGCCCTCGCAGTTGCTCGTGCAGCCCGGCTGTCGCGGGGTGGCCGCGGCGCCGAAGTAGGTGAAGTAGCCGCGCGCGCCGGAGGTCCCGTACTCGTGGTTGCCGACCGCGGGGTGGGTGATGTTCTTGAACCGCCCCCAGCTGCCCTCGTAGCTGACCTGGAACTCCGCCAGGGCACCGCTGTTGTACTGCAGGTCGCCGGCGGCCAGCACCCGGGCCGGCGCCATCGCCAGGATCAGGTCCGAGGTCGCCCGCATGTGGCATTTGTCCGCGGTGCCTGCCCCGCCGTTGTACCCGGCCTCGGTCGTGCCACAGGCGACGTCGCCACCGAACGCGATCACGGTGCCGCCGCCTCCGGGTGGGGTCGTGGTGGTGGGCGGGACGGACGTCGTGGTGGCCGGCGGCGCCGTGGTGGTGGGCGGGGCGGTCGTGGTGGTGGGCGCCGTGCCGGTCTCGAGCACCAGCTGCGGCCGTTGCTCGGCGACGGGGTTCTCCCGGCTGGGCAGGCTCTTGCTGGTGCTGCTGGCCGTGTCGATCGCGAACGCCACCGGGCCGTTGCCGGTCACCCGGGACGTCACATCGAAGGAGATGAACGTGTTCGCCGCCAGCGGGGCGCCCGAGGAGATCGGCGAGCTGCTCGGGGGCCGGTTGTCGAAGGTCAGCCCGGTCTCGGTCCAGCTGGTGTCGGCGACCGAGGCGGCGTTGATCGGCGTGGTCGTGGAGACCGGCAGCCAGACCTTCAACGTCGCCTTGGTGGGGGGCGCGGCCAGGCCCTGCACGTCGAACATGAGATAGGCGATGCTCACCGGGGAGCCATCGATCCGCAGCGTGGTGGCGGTCCCGAAGTTCGCGGTCGGCTGGTCGGCCCGCACGTACGCGTCGGCCACCGGGCCGAGGGTGGTGACCGCGGCCAGCGCCGGCGGGGCCGAGACCAGCGCCGACACCGAGCCGAACAGGAGCGCCGTGGCGACGGCCACGGCGATGCGGATGCGCATCATCCCGGCCGCCCCTAGTCGCCTTCGAGAATCCGGTCGATGTCGTCCTGCGCGGGCACCCGCGCGGCGAGCCCCTCCTCGACGAGGCGCTTCGCGGTGGCGAAGTCCCGTGTGCGGCAGGCCGCGGCGGCCCGGGCGAACTGCTCCAACCCGGCCCGGGACGGTCCGGTCAGCCGCGGATCCGGAGCCGGCCGGTACCGGAGCAGACCGGCCGTCAGCTCGCCCAGCCGCCGGCAGTTCTCCATCGCATCCGGGGCGGCCGGATCCAGCCGCTGCACCGTCAGCAGCGCATTGTTGAGATCGATCTGCAGCCTCTCCTGATCGTTGAGCCACCGCTGGACCGCCGGGTTCGTCCCCGGGACCGGCGGCGGATCGGGCAGTGGCGGGGGGCCGGGCTGGGATGCCGCCGGGACGGTCCCCAGCACGGTGATCCCGATCAGCACCACCGCGGGCACGACGACCGCGGCGATCCACCTCAGCCGCCGGCGCCCGGTCGCCCCCGGCGCGGGGCCGGCCGATCTGCGGTCACGGTCTGCGTCTGCACCATCCATCGCACTGCCCTCCCATCGTCCCCGCACGCCGGCTAGCGGCAGGTTCCGGAGCCCGCGTCGCGCACGGCGCCGTCGGGTTCGGCCAGGAAGCTCCACTCGTAGCCGTCGGGCGCCAGCACGAGCCGCAGCACCCCGGCGAGCCGGGCGATCCGCACCTCGCTGCCCGCGACCACGTCGTGGAAGGAGCGGAAGCTGTGCCCACCCGTTCCCACCACGAACTGCCGGACGCCCTGCTGCGGGTCGACGGCCCCATCCGGCCCGAGCGGGGCGAACCGCTCGTAGTCGTGGTCGTGCGCGGTCAGCACCAGGTCCGCGCCCCCCGCGTGGACCGCCTTCCACAGGGCGTCCATCGAGCGGCTGTTGCCGTGCACCCCCGAGGAGAAGCGGGGATCGTGCCAGTACACGAGCGTGCACCGGGCCGGGTGCGCGGCCAGGTCGGCGCGCAACCACCGCTCCTGTGGGCTGCCCTCCTGACAGCCGCCGACCCGGTCGCATTCGCTGTTGAGCGCCACGGCGTGCCAGGCCCCGAGGTCGTAGCTGTAGTACCCGGTCGTCACCGAACCGGCCGCCGCGCCGAAGTAGTCGAAATACCCGTCGGCGTCGCTGGCGTCGTACTCGTGGTTGCCCGGGACCGGGTAGGTCACGCTCTTGAACCGGCCCCACATGCGGTCGTAGCCGTTGCGGTAGTCGTCGAGGCTGCCATTGGGGTACTGGTTGTCCCCCAGCGCGAGCACCGCGTCCGGCTGCATCGACCCGAGCAGCTCGGCGGTGAAGGCGTCCTTGCAGACGTTGGCCGACCCTTCCCTGCCCCTGGCGCGTGGGCTGCAGGCGATGTCCCCCGCCGCGCCGACGATCACCTCCTGCGCGGATCGGGCGGGCTTGACGCCGAGGTAGTGGGCCGGAGCCGGCACCGGCACCGAGGTCACGACCGGCCGCGACGGCGCGGACGGCTGCTGCGGCGCGGACGGCTGCTGCGGCGCGGACCGCGCCGGGTTCCCGGTGCAACCCGCCAGAACCATCGCGAGCGCCAGGGCGGCCACCGGCAGCACCAGCCGGATGCCGGGACCGGACCGGCGGAGGAGGCGCATCCCGCTCAGCCCCCTCCGCGTACCCGGCGGGCGATCCGGATGCCCACCGCCACCAGGAACATGGTCCCGAGCAGCGCGAACGCCACGACGGCGTACGGGTTGGCCCTGGTCGTCTCGGCGAACCGGCTGGAGTCCAGCGCCCGGTCGCCCGCGGCCGAGGCGGCGGACCCGGTGAGGTCGGCGAGCACCTCGACGTACCGGGGGCCGAAGTTCACGCTCGGCTCCACGTGGGTGGCCTCGCCGAACTCGTTCCAGCTGATCAGCCCCAGCGCGTCCGGCGAGGAGGCCACCGCGGCCGAGTACGATTCGCGCAAGGTCGCGCCGTCGCGCCGGTCGACGACCGAGGTGCCGCCGACGCGCCGCGCGTCGAAACCGGGGGCGAACGGGGCCACCCACAGCCCGTCGTGGCGGTGCACCGCCTCGCCCATCTCGCGCAGCTTCGCCGCGTGGCCCGGATGTTCCCGCGGATCCACCGACGACCAGTAGTAGGCGTTTCCGGCGACCAGGTCGGCCAGCCGCTGATAGCCCTCCACGTCCCGCTCCGAGGCCAGCACCGACAGCCCACCGCGGACCGCGTCGGTCACCCGGGCCACCTCCGGCGGGGAGTAGCGCCAGGTGCCCGACCAGATCACCACCGGGCTGCCGAGGAGCCCGAAGACCGGGTCGTCGCCATACCGCTGCCGGAACGCCGTGAGATCGGCCTGCACCCGCTCCACCGGCAACGGCTCCCGCCGGGCATCCAGCGCCTCGTAGATCACCGCCAGTGAGAAGGACTCGGCGCGAGCCAGCTCCACGAGCTGCGCGAGCCGGCGGTCGAGGGCCTCGGTGCCCTTCCAGCTGACGATGAACCCGGTCAGGCCGGCCGCCGCGGCCAGCCGGATGTGCCGGCGCATCACGTCGGCGTCGTCGCTGGAGTACCGCCCGAGGCTCGGGAAGTCGTGCAGCGGCCGGTCCCAGGTCGAGGGGTTGAACCAGATGTAGTAGTAGGCGAAGACCGGAACCGCGGGCCGCGCCCCGGGGGCCACGGACGTCGGCGGGGGCTGACCGCGCGGCGGGTCCGGCTCACCGGACACGGACAGGATCAGCGCGAGGAGGGTGGTCACGAGCAGACCGGCGGGCTTCATCCGCCACCCCCGGACGATCCGCGACGCCGTGCGCGCCACCACCGTAGGGCGAACAGCCCGACCAGGAACAGCGCGCCGCATCCCCCGGCGAGCGCGAGATCGGGCCGGCTGAGCACGGCCAGGTCGAGGTACAGGCTGCGGGACAGGGCGAGCTCGCGCGGCGGGGAGTAGCCGGCGCCGATCGGCTGGACCTCGTAGGTGCCGCGGGCCAGTCCCGCCACCGAGACCTCGCCCTGCAGTCCGGTCGGTAGCTCCACCGCTCGTCCGTCGGGATAGGTCAGGCGGACCGTCGCGGGCAGGGGTCTGCCCAGCAGCCGGTCCTGCACCCGGAAGGTGACCGAGTGCAGCCGAACCACGATGGCGAGGTCCTGGACCTGGTTGGGCCGGAACCGCTGTTCGCCGCTGGTCACCGCGTTGGTGCCGTCGATCAGCACACTCTGGATCGCGTAGCTGGTCTCGGTGGCCACCACGGGGCCCTGGCCGGACGACGGGCGGATGGCGGTCAGCCGCATCGTGCCGCTCCCGGCGAGCTCCTCCAGATGCCCGGTGTCGCTGCGCAGCGTCATCCCGGTCACCCGCGCCAGATCGACGGGCCGATGCGCCTGGTCCACGAACCGGTAGGTGACCAGCCGGCTGACCCGGAAGGCCGCCTGGAGCCGGACGCTCCTGGTGACCCGCAACGTCGGCAGGACCGGGTCGTAGCCGGAGTGTCGCACGGAGCTGCCACGCCACCGGACGAACTCCGCCCTCCCGTCCGGCCCGTCGACGGTGGGGGTGAGCAGCTCCAGCCGGTGCAGCTCGGACGAGCCGGGCAGGCGCAGCCGGGCGACCCCCCGGCCGTCGGTCGTCATCGGGGTGCCGTTGATGGCGAACCGGGCGGCGGGCACCGGGGGCACGGTGGCGATCTCCACGGTCACCACCGGCGGGGCCGGCGCGGCCAGCGCGTCCCCCGGCAGCACCACCAGCGCGAGCATCGCGAGGACGGCCGCCGCACACCACCGGGTCGCCCTCATCGCAGCGGCTCCGGCTCGGGTCGCCGCGGGCGCCCCCGCACGACGGTGTTCAAGCCGGCCACCGCGATCAGCAGGGCCATGCCGTAGGTCAGGTAGACCACCGCGGTGGGGGCCGTCCGAGCGACGGGACGCTCCCGCGACAGCAGCTGCGGGGGACGTGGCCCGGCGGCGAAGTCGAACGCACCCATCAGGCCGGGCGAGCGGGCGTCCCGCTCGCCGAGGGCCGGCAGGCCCCAGTTGTCCTCGATGAACCGCAGGACGGCGGTGTGATCCAGCTGGGTGTGGTCGATCGCGCCGCGCCGCGAGTAGGCGCTCAGCAGCAGCGCGGGCACCCGGAAGCCGTAACCGTCCAGGCCCTCCTGCGGCGGTGGTACGTGGTCGTACCACCCGCCCCAGGCGTCGTAGGTCCACATGAACGCCGAGGAGGACCAGTAGGGGCTCTGGGCGAGCGCGCCGGCCATCCGGCGCACCAGCCGCTGCCCGGCCTTCACCCGCCCCGGCGTGGACTCGCTCGAGGTGAGCGAGACCACGTAGGCCACCGCCGGGAGGGTGCCGTTCTCCAGGTCCCGGTAGTACTCACCGAGCTCGACGACGCGCCCGGCCAGCTCCGGGTCATCGACGAACCGGGCGAACCCCAGCAACGGCACCTTGAGCGGTTGGGCGGGACGGGCCTGCGGAGTCCGCCACGTCGCACCGGGGTGGTAGTTCTCGACGTAGAACTTCCACGACACGCCCGCGGCCTGCAGCCGGTCGAAGATCGTCGGGATGTCGCCGTACCCGTCCGGCGGGATGCTCGCCCCGGTCCCGGGCGGCGGCACACCGGCCACCCAGTAGAAGTGGTTGGCCCGGCTCCCGGCCCGCGCGGAGCTGAAGTAGTTGTCGAACAGGGTGAACTCGCGGGCGACGTTCCAGTAGTAGGGAAGCTCCTGGTCGTCGTAGTAGCCCATGGCCGAGGTGCCGTCGCGGCCCCGGTGGCGGTGCGCGGCCACGAACCCGTTCATCCGTCCGTTGTCGTACTGCTGGCGATGGATGTCGAGGCCGTGTTCGAGCTGTTCGGGCGGGTTGTCGGCGAGCCGGAACGGCTGGACGCAGCCCTCGGCCGGGACCTGGGTGTTCAGTGGCATGCACACGTCCGGGGGGATCCCGTTCGCACCCGGGTAGGTGCCGAAGTAGTTGTCGAAGGTGTGACCGGACTGCATGAGCACGACGAAGTGTTCGACCGGTGTGCGGGCGGTGCCCTCAGCGGGGACCACCGGCCCGGTGGGCTGGACCGGCGCGAGCCGGGCCGGCGGCCCGGGCTCGATACCGGGGGCGGCGATCAGGGGCAGCGCCACCAGCAGCGCCGCCACCGCCGCCGCCCGCAGCCGCCTCACGGCCGGACCTGGTAGACGATGATGACCGGCTTGCTGACGACGGTGCCGTCGGCGGACTCGACGTCGATCGTCTCGGTGTGCAGCACCACCCCGCGGTACTTCTGGACGTAGCGCAGCAGCCGTTCGGAGAAGAACGGGGAGCGGGCGGCGGTGTAGGCGTCCCAGACGATGTAGGGCAGATCTCCCTCACGCAGTTGTCGGTCCGGGTTCTCCACCGGCTGGTAGGACGGGTTACGGCGGGCCGGGTTGGGGCTCACCGACAGCCCGAAGGCCGGGCGGTGCCCGTAGAAACGCACCACGTTCGCCATCGACGGCCCCAGGGTGAGCAGCCGGCTGCCGGCGGGCAGGTTGGCGTCGATCCACTCGCCGGCCTCCCGGCCGGCCGGCAGTCCCCCGGATCCGGCCAGGAATGTCGTGGTCGGCTGGGGGTTCACCCGACCCCAGGCCGGGACCAGCAGCGCGAACATCACCGCGCCGGTCACGGCGGCCCGGATCGCGCGCACCGCCCGCGGGGACCGCACCCGCCCGACCGGCAGCTCGACGAGCATCCGGGCGGCCAGCACCGCCACGACGGGCACGATCACCAACAGGTAGTGATAGCCCTTGACCGGCCAGATCTCGAAGTAGACCACCGGAATCGCCGCCCAGCAGATCAGCAGCAGCTCCCGCCAGGTCAGCCGCCGCCGTGTCCACCAGAGCGCGGCGACGGCGAGCACCACGACCGGCAGGGTGATCGCGAACGGAACCGTCTGGAGGTAGAACAACAGGTCGTGGTTCGCCGGCCGGAACAACTGCCAGCCCAGATAGCTCTGCCCGGTGCTCGTCCGCCCCGAGAAGCGCAGCGACACCGGCAGCGCCGCCGCGATGACCGTCGCCAGCCCCAGCGCGATGACCGCGTCGCGCCGCCGGATCCGCACCCCCTGGGAGAGCACGAAGAACACGAACAGCCCGCCGACCAGCAGAATCGCCGTCTCCTTCGTGAGGAACGCCAGGCCGAGGCCGATCCCGGCGGCGGCGAGCCAGCGGCCGTCGCCCTCCTGGCAGTACCGGGCCACGAAGTACAGGGCGAGGACGGCGAACAAGAGCATCGGAGCATCGAGGAGTACCTGCCGGCTCACGTCGATGTGGTACGGCATCAGCGCCACGATCGCGGCCGCGGTCAGTCCCACCCGCCTGCCGTAGAGCAGCTGGCCCAGCAGATGCACCAGCCCGATCGTGGCCACCCCGAACGCGACGACCAGGACCCGGCCGACGACGTCGTCCACCCCGCCGAGGTAACACAGCGACAAGATCGTCTGGAACAGCAGCGGATGCGCCCGGAACACCGGGAACAGCTCGGAGAGCTCGGGATCCCCGACGATGCCTGCGGCCTGCCCCGCATACACGGCCTCGTCACTGTTGAACCCGACGGCACCGATCTGCCACAGCCGCAGCGATGCGCCGGCGACGAGCACGAGGGCCAGCGGGAGGTGGTGGCGCGTCCGCGGGTGCCGCGCCAGCCACAACGCCGGACGGGGTGGGGTACGGGGGTCGGGCGCGCGTCCCCGATCCGGGACCGCGATCCCCGACCGGCCGGCCGGTGTCGACCACGCGCCCCATAAACCAGCCGCCGTCCGCCGCGCCGGGTCGCGACAGGACGGCCGAAGTATGCTCCCCGTCACCCCGGCCTCGAACCGGTGAGCGGCCGCCGGTTCCGGACCGGCGGCACCAGCAGCTCGGGAATCCGGTCCGCCCAGGTGAAGTCCGGGGTCGACAGCCACCGGCAGCGCCAGCAGGCCACCGCAGCGGCGAGGATCTGCCGCTCCTTGCGGCGCAGCTCCTCGTGGTCATCGGCACCGAGCACGATCGCGGGCGCGAACTGGGCGAACGGCGGGAACCGGTAGGCGTCCTCGGTGTTGGCCAGCAGCGTGGTCACGGCCTCCGGAGCGGCCAGCTCACCCTCGTCGCGCGGTCCGCGCTCGATGACGAACAGCTCCGAGACCGGCGTACCGGCCACGATCTCGCAGGGCAGTAGCCGGTCCACCGCGTACTTCGGCGGCGGCACGAGGCGCTGGGTGAGCGCGTTGATTCCCATGATCGGGACGTTGCGCCGGCTCAGCTGGATCGCCAGCGACCGGCCCTCGCGGGAATGCAGCAGGCTCTGCACCCGCAGCCGGCGCCACTCCCGCGCGGTCAGCTCGTCCGGTGCGACCGCGCGCAGCGTGTGGTGGCTGATGGTGAGCGGTTTGGGGAAGCACCCCACCCGCCCGTCCGGGTGCAGCACGGTCATGTCGTCGGCGAGGAACTTCGCGCCGTGCTCGCGCAGCAGGCGCAGCACCGTGCCGGTCTTGCCGGTGTCGGTCCGGGCCGAGATCAGCAGGCCGGTGCCGTCGAGTTGGATACATGCCGCGTGCAGCAGCATCGCGCCCTTCGACACCGCGACGAACCGCAGCAACGCCTCGAGGACGTTGGTGTAGACCACGTGCGGGGAGCGGGCCAGCGGCGGCGCGACCACGACCTCGATCGGGGTGCCGAGTCGCACGCTGAAGTTGGCGGCGAGCCTGCCCAGGTGCTCCTGGTAGCAGACCGCCGGGGGGGCGGCCAGCTGGGTCATCGCCGCGCGCCGGTGCAGGGTCCGGTCACCGACGGCGCCCAGCCGCACCTGGATCTCGGTGTCGTTGCCCAGCGACTGCACCCGGAAGTACTCCAGCTCCGGCAACCGGACCTGGGACCCGATCGTGGCGACGCCCGGGATCGCGTAGCGGTACGGCAGGTAGCGCGCCGCCGGGTGGCCCGACCGGGACGGGGCGAACGACCGGGTGGGGGCCGGCTGGCCCGCGCCGGTGGGCGGCACCTCCACGATCACCCGCATCGGCTCCCGGGGGCGGGTCGGCCCGCCGGCGACCGGCCCGGTGCCGTAGATCGCGGCGTCGACGACGACGAAGCGCACGAGGAACATCAGGACGAGCGTCACCAGGTTCGCGATCAGCACACCCACCCCGAACGCCTCCACGAGCAGCGCCAGCAGCGGGAGCCGCAGGAGCAGGGCAAGGTTGTTGACCAGGAAGAAACGGATCCCGCGCGACCGGCGACGGCCCGGTTTCGAACCTCGGAACACGATCGACTCGGCGAGCAGGAACAACCAGGCCGTCGACAGCTGCGTCGCGAGTCCGGCGGCGAGGAGGTAGTGCAGCCCGAGCACCTGCTGGTGCAGCAGCCACAGCGCGACGGTGTTCACCACCAGCCCGGACAACCCGACCAGCCCGAACAGGAACATCCGCAGCAGCCAGTGCCAGGGTGAGGTCCGCACCGACCGGTCGACCTGGGCGGTGAACAGGCCCAGCCGCAGCCGCGCGAGGTGATGCAGGAAGTGCAGCCCCTCGCGCAGGGAGGCCTTGCTCTCCCCGGCGTTGCGAGGCGACATCGCGAAGGGCACCTCGGCCAGCCGCAGCCCCGGTCGCCGCACCAGGATCTCCATGAGGATCTTGAAGCCGGTGGGGTGCAGGTCGTCGAGGTCGATCGCGCCGAGCCGCACCGCGAACAGCCCGCTCATCGGGTCGGTCGGCTGGGCCAGCCGGGCCGGGAAGACCACCTTCGCCACCGTTGTCGCCGCACCGGAGACCGCGTGCCGGGCTCCGCTGCCCAGCCCCGAGGCGTCCCCGGTGCCGACGTAGCGGCTCGCGACCACCAGGTCCAGGTTCCGTGACCGGCCGATCTCGGCGAGCCGGCACGCGAGCTCCGGGGGGTGCTGAAGGTCGCCGTCCATGACGACGACCCATTCGCCCCCGGCCCGCCGCATCCCGGTCAGCACGGCCCCGCCCAACCCACCGGTTCGCTCGCCCGGCGACCGGTGCACCAGGTGGATCCGGGCCGGGCTGGACGTCGCGTATGCCGTGATGCGCGCCGGGGTGTCGTCGTCGCTGTCGTCGACGAAGATCACCTCGATGGCCGGGTCACGCGCTGCGACCAGCAACCGGTCGAGCAGCATGGCGATGTTGTCGCCCTCGTGCCGGGTGGGGATGACCACGCTGACCCGCACCGCGGTGTGCTGGTTCGGGTGGGCGGACCGGCCATTGCCGGTCGTACGGAACCGCGCCTGCTGATCCATACCACTTCCCGAGGTGAGCAACCGCCGTCGTCCGGCTGAACGACACCTGAACTCCTCGTGTCAGGCTGGCCCCCGGGTGGGAGGGCGCTCATCGTCAGAAATGACGAAAGCCATCTCTGGGTGCCGAACGAGAATCGCGTCCGGCGGTAACACGGCCGCCCCGCGAAGCGAACACCATCCACAGGGCCGGGCACAGTCCTCCCACCAGCCGAGGGAGCTACGGGATGGGACAGCACGATCGTGCGGTGGCAGCATTGAGGCGCCTTCGGGGTGGTCTCGCTGGACAGGCTCGCGATCTGATCGGCGTGTACCTGATCGGCCTGGGCCTGGTCGGGCTCACCCTGCTGGTGACCACGAACGGGGTCATCCCGCAGGATGACGCGCTGGATCTGCTGATCCTCGGCACGGTCGGGCTCGGCTCGGCCGCCGCCCTGCTCGGTGACGTCTCCGGGCGGTTTCTGGCCGACCTGCGGCCGAGCTGGATCGCCGCGGCACTCGCCCTGTACACCCTGGTCGTCGTTCCCAACACCACGCTCTGGCCCGATCCGCACGATGGCGCCGCGACCGTGGTCCTCGCGTCCCGGATGACCGCCTTCATCGCGATGCTGATCCTGCTGCTGGTCGCGGTGCGGCCGCCGGTGTGGGCCGGGCACTGGGCGGCGTGGCTCACCGCGGCGGCCGGGGTACTGGTCTCGATCGGGGCCGCGCACGGCGCGGTCGCCGCCCCCGGGGTGTTCACCGCGCTCACCCGGCCCGCGGTGCTGACCGTCGTGGTGATCGTCGCCTGGGCCGCCACCAGCACCTGGCTCATGGTCGACGGGTTGCGCCGCCGGGACCCGACCGTGTGGTGGATGAGCCTGGGCCTGCTGATGGTCGCGCTGGCGCACGTCTATCGGGTCCTCGCCGGCATCGAGCACTTCGAACCCGATCTGGTGTTCGGCGCGATCCGGCTGATCGGCATGTTGACCGTGCTCGTCGGCACCCTCCAGGTGGTCCGCGGCGAGGTCGACGCGGCCCGCGGCGAGCAGGAGGAGCTACAGGAGGAGCTGCGGGTCGCGGCCACCCACATGCAGCGGGCGAGCGCCTGGGTCGCCGAGCGCGACCACGAGCTGCGCAACGGGCTGGCCGGGCTGGCCGGGATCACCCAGCTGCTCAGCACCGGACCCGGGGACACCGAGCGCGAACACCTGCGCTCCGCGGTGCTGCGCGAGCTCTCCCGACTGGCCGCGATCGTGGAGGACGACCGGACCGTCCTCGCCGCACCCGTCCCGGACCACCGGGGATACGAGGTGACCCCGGTGCTGACCAACCTCGTGCGGCTGCGCCGGGCGGCCGGTGCGCGCATCGAGCTGGACAGCCCGCCCGGGCTGCGGACCACCGGATCACCCGACGTGCTCACCCAGGTGATCGGCAACCTGTTGAGCAACAGTGCCCGGCACGCCCCCGGCGCCGCGGTCCGGATCCGCACCCTCCCGGCGGGCGGGCGGATTCAGATCGAGGTCTCCGACGACGGCCCGGGGATCGCCCCGGGCCAGGAGCGGCTGGTGCTCGATCGCGGGGTCCGCGGCGCAACGAGCGACGGCCACGGCCTCGGGCTGTTCGTCAGCCGGGAGCTGCTGGACCGGGTCGGCGGCAGCCTGCGGATGCTGGCGCGGGGAGGCCTCGGTGGCTGCACGGCGATCGTCGAGCTGCCGTGGGCGCCACCGGCGGTGCCGCACCGCCGGGTCCCGACGTCCGGCCGGCCCCGGCGCCGTACCGGGCAGGCGGCACGGCGGATCGGTATGCCGAACGGAACCCAGCTCAGCGGGCAACGATCCCAGTGAACGCACCCGGACGCCCCGTGCTCGTCGTGGACGATCACGAGCTGGTGCGGGAGGCGCTGGTCGCCGGCCTGCACGCACACCGGATCGCCGCCCTCGGCTGCGGGCAGACCACGGTGGACGGCATCGCGCGCGAGGCCGCCGCCCACCCGGCGGGACTGGTGCTGCTCGACCTCGAGCTCGGCCGGGGTCCGCGCGGCACCCCGCTCAACGGCGTCGACGCGATCGCGACGCTGCGGGCCGCGGGCTGGAGCGTTCTCGTGGTCAGCGCCGGCAGACGGCCGCCGCAGATCGCGGCCGCGATCGCCGCCGGGGCGATCGGCCTGGTCCCGAAGTCCGCCTCGTTCACCACCCTGTTCCAGACGGTGCGGCGGGCCTTGGCCGGGCTGCCGGTCATGACCGAGCAGGAGCGCCAGGGCTGGCTGGAGCTCGACCGCAGACAGCGGGCCGAGGCCGAGCGGCGGGCGGTGCTGCTCGCCCGGCTGACCACCCGCGAGCGGCTGGTGCTGGAGAGGCTGGCCGAGGGGCACCGGGCGGCCGAGATCGCCGCGGAGTTCGTGGTCTCGGTCACCACGGTGCGCAGCCAGATCCGGTCCATCCTGGTCAAGCTGGAGGTCAGCTCGCAGCTCGGCGCGGTGGCCCTGCTCAACGCCGAGTCCGAGGGTTAGCGGCGGGCTCAGTCCCCGTCGTTGTCGTCGGCCTCCTGGCCGGTCACCGCGAAGTCGCGGTCGAGGTTGACCTCGACGTGGCGGCCGTCGGGCGTGCGGATCTCCACGCCGTAGGCCGCTGCGTCGTCACCGGTCTCGGTCTCGGTCACGGTGCCGCCGCCGGTGTGCGCGAGCGCGGCCTTGGTCGCCCGCTCCAGGTCGCTGCCGGTCAGTGGGACATCCGGGGTCTCCGGCCCGTCGGTGTCCTGCGCCGCGGCCACGCTCACGGCCGCTGCCCCGGGGGTGGCGCCGGGCAGCGCCGCGGCGGCCCCGGCGCCGACCGCGACCGCCGCGGCCGCGGCCAGCGCCGCGCCGCCGATCCAGATCAGCTTGCGCACGGTGGTTCCTTTCCGTGGGTTCCCTCGATGGTGCCCCAGGGGCACTGAACGCCCGCTGAACGCCGACGGCCTCAGCTCCGGTCGGCGAACGATCTCGGTGACGCCTGCGCCGGCGAGGGCGGGAAGGTCAGCCGCAGCCGGGCACCCCCGTCCGGGCTGTCGGCGATCTCGAGGCTGCCGCCGTGGGCGGTGACCAGCTCGCTCACGATGGCCAGCCCGAGCCCGCTGCCCCCGGCGTCGCGGGCCCGCGCGTCGTCGAGCCGGACGAACCGCTCCAGCACCCGCTCACGTTCGCCGGGCGGGATTCCCGGCCCGTCGTCGTCGACGGTGAGGACCACCCCGGCGGAGGTCTCGGCGAGGGTGAAGACGATCCGGGACCGGGCGTGCCGGGCGGCGTTGTCCGCCAGGTTGGCCAGCACCCGACGCAGCCCGTCGGGGTCGCCGCTGACCTGGCCCGCCGACACCCCGGAGGTGTCCACCCGCAGGCCGCCGGCCTCGCGCAGCCGCCGGGCCTCGGCGAACACCAGGTCGTCGAGATCGAGCGGGACGGTCCGCAGCTGCAGGAGGTGCTCGTCCATCCGGGCCAGCAGCAGCAGGTCCTCGACGAGGTGCTGGACCCGCAGGTCCTCCTCGAGGACGGTGCGGGCGAGCTCGGGCACACTGGTGCGGCCCGGGTGGGCCAGCGCGACCTCGGCGGACTGGCGGATCGCCGCGACCGGGGAGCGAAGCTCGTGCGAGGCGTCGGAGGCGAACCGTCGCTGCCGCTGCTGGGCGCGTTCCAGCCGGTCGAGCATCCGGTTCATGGTGCGCGACAGCCGGGCGATCTCGTCGCTGCCCGCCGGTTCGGGAACCCGCCGGTGCAGGGCGGTCGAGGAGATCTCGTCGACCTCCCTGCGGATCGACTCCACCGGTCGCAGCGCGCGGCCGACCAGGACCCAGGTCAGCACCGCGACGATGAGCAGCAGGATCGGCAACCCGATCATGAGCAGGTCCGCGACGAACCGGAGCGCGTCGTCGCGCGAGTCGACGGTGCGCGCGACGATCACGACCTCACCGTCCATCCGGTGCGCCACGACGAGCAGCGGCTCGGCGTCGACCGGACCGACGATCTCGACCGGATCCTCCGGCGCCGGCCACACGACCGGCGGCCGGCCCGCGGCGTTCGGGCTGGCCGCCAGCACCCGCCCATCCGGGGCGACGAGCTGGGCCACGTCGTCCTCGAGATCGCCCACCGCCAGGACCGGCCGCGACGGGCTGGTGTGCAGCGTCGTGGCGATCTGCATCGCCCGGCTCTGGGCGGCGGCGGCGAGTTCGTCGGTCAGCAGCCCGCGCAGCACGGTGAGCAGCAGCATCGCCCCGGCCGATGTGGCCAGCGCGACGACGACGACGGCGGCGAGGGTGGTGCGCAGCCGGACCGAGCGCGGCCCCACCCGCAGCCGGCGGCGGGTCTCAGTCACCATCGAGCTCGATCCGGTAGCCCGCGCCGCGCACGGTCCGGATGGTGTCCCGGTGAAACGGCCGGTCGAGCTTGTTGCGCAGATGCCGGATGTAGACCTCGACGATGTTGGGATCACCCTCGAAGTCATCCCCCCACACGTGGTCGAGGACCTGCCGTTTGGACACCACCTGGCCACGGTGGCGCATCAGGAACTCCAGCAGCGCCAGTTCCCGTGCGGTCAGCGCCACCACGGTCGATCCCCGCCAGACCTGCTTGGTCGCGGGATCCAGCCGCAGGTCACCCGCCTCCAGCACGGCGGGCCGCTCGGGCACCCCGCGGCGCAGCAGCGAGCGCAACCGGGCCAGCAGCACCGCGTAGGAGAACGGCTTGGTCAGGTAGTCGTCGGCGCCGATGTCCAGCGCGCCGACCTCGTCGCGCTCGTCGTCGCGCGCGGTGAGCACCAGAACGGGGGTCCAGATCCGCGCCGCGCGCAGCTCCCGGCACACCGTGTGACCGTCCAGGCCGGGCAGCATCAGGTCCAGCACGATCACGTCGTAGGAGCGTTCGCGGGCCAGCCACAGCCCGTCGATCCCGTCCGCCGCCACGTCGACGGTGAAGCCCTCGGCCTCCAGCCCGGACCGCAGCCCGGCGGCCATCGCCTTCTCGTCCTCGACCACCAGGAGTCGCATCGGTCCTCCCGAGAGCCACGCGGGTGGTGCGGCCAAGGATCGATCCTGGCGTGGCGAATGGCTAGGGGGCGGCGGTGGTCCACCGGTCGAAGACCCGCCCCTGCTGGTCGACGGCCCGCAGCTCGAGGCGGTCGTCGAACGCGGCGAGCTCGACGAAGTGGTAGACCGAGGCGGACGCGGCGGTGAACGGCTCGCGACCCGTCGGGCGCAGCGTGGCCGCGCCGCCGGAGACCACGTAGACGATCCCGTCCTGGGGAATGCTGCGCTGGTAGTCGTGGTCGTGCCCGGCGAGCACGAGGTCCACCCCGAAGCGTTCGAACAGCGGCACCAGCAGCCGCCGGGAGGGCTGGTGGCTGCCGTGGCGCCCGGCGGAGCGCGGCGGATGGTGCTGGGCCACCACGGTCCACCGCACCCCGTCGGCGGCCGCGGCGGCCAGGGTGCGCTCCAGCCAGGCGAGCTGTTCGGGGTCCTCGACCCGGGTGGAGTCGAGCATGATCAACTCAACCGGGCCGATCCGGACGTGGTACCAGCGGTCGGGCATGCCCAGCGCCGCGAGCTGAGGCTCGCCGTCGTCGGTGCGTACGTCGTGGTTGCCGAGCACGGCCAGCAGGTCGGTACCGCCGTCCAGGACCGGGCCGAACGGCTCGAAGACCGCCGACTGGACCGCCGCCACGTCGCCGTCGGGGTAGATGTTGTCGCCGAGCAGGAGCACCGCGTCGAACTCGCCGGACTCCTCCAGGCGATCCATCGCGGCCCCGGTGGCCCGTGCCGCGGCGCCGCCGGTCCCGACGTCGCCGGCGACCGCCAGCCGCACCGCCGGCCGGGTGTTCCACCCCGGGTAGGGCTCGCCGGCCGCCGGGGGGTCCGCCCGGGGGTCCGGCGCGCTCGTCCAGGGCCAGGCGGGCGGCCAGCCCCGGACCAGCTGCACGCCCACCGCCGCAAGCACCAGAGCCAGCACCACGAGGACGAGCGCCCGGCGCCGTCCGCTGACCATCCCTCGAATGTAGGAGACCGGACCTGAAGCCGCGCTGAATCGCCGCCCCGGGTCGGCGCGCGATCGCTCAGCTGCGCTCCAGCAGCTCCTCCAGAGCCAGGTTCATCGCGTCGGCGAGCACGTCCACATCGGGCATCGCGTCCCGGTCGGCATTGAGCCCGTAGCAGACCCGCCCGTCGTACGACGTGATCCCGATGGCCACCGCCTGTCCCTTGGCCAGCGGCACCACCGGGTAGAGATCCTCCATCCGCGCGCCCATGGCGTAGAGCGGCCGGGGCGGACCGGGAACGTGGGTGACCAGCACGTTGAACAGCCGGCTCGACAGCTCGTTGGTCAGTCGCGCGCCCAGGTTGTGCAGCGCCGGGGTGACGAGTCCGGCCAGGCCGACCAGCGCCGTCGGCCCCGCGGCCCGGCCGCCGCGCTTCGCCGCGTCCATCTCCTCGGCGATGCGGCGCAACCGGGCCACGGGATCGGGCTCGCCGACGGGCAGGTCCACGAAGTAGGCCGAGATCTGGTTGCCGCCGGCGGACCCGCTGCGCGCGCGCGTGCTGACCGGAACCATCGCCCGCACCGTCGTGCCCGCGACCAGCGGCTCGCCACGGGTGCTCAGCCAGCGCCGCAGCCCACCGGTGACGACGGCGAGGACGACGTCGTTGACGGTGCCGCAATGGGCCTTGCGGACGGCTCGATGATCGACCAGCGCCGTCCGCGCCATCCCGAAGCGGCGCTGCTCGCCGATCGGCCGGTTCAGCGGCGCCAGCGGGCCTCCGCGCGCGGCCTGGCCGACGGCGTCGACGAACCCGCCCACCACCCGCCCGGCCCCGGCCACCGCCGCCTTGAGGTCCGCTCCGGCCCTGGCGACGGCGTCGAGCGCGCCGCGCGGCCTGCTCAGGATCTCCAGCACCGCCACCGCGGCGAGCTCCATCCCGGATGGCTCGGGCCCGGGCCGCCACTCGTCCGCCGGGGTCTGCCGGGGCTGTGGAGTCGGGTCGAGCAGCACCGCACCGATGTCCATCGACGCCAGCCCGTCGACCATCGCGTGATGCGTCTTGGTGATCACCGCGAGGCGGTCGCCGACGAGCCCCTCCACGAGGTAGATCTCCCACAGCGGGCGGGATCGGTCGAGCTGGCGGGAGAGTACCCGGCCCGCGAGCTCGCGCAGGGCCTCGTCGGTGCCCGGTGCGGGCAGTGCGGAGCGGCGAAGGTGGAAGCTCAGGTCGAACGCCGGGTCGTCCACCCAGACCGGCGGTCCGAGCCAGCCCGGCACCTCGCGCACCTTCTGGCGGTAGCGAGGGACCAGCCCCAGGCGGTTCCCGATGAGCTCGCTGAAGGCGTCGATGTCGAATCGCCCGCCACCGTCCGGCGGCAGGAACGTCATCACCCCGCCCACGTGCATCGCCGTGGTGGGCTGTTCCATGTACAGAAATGATGCATCCAGCGGCGACAGCCGGTCCCGCACCATCATGGGATCCCCTGATCTACCAACCGCACAACGGGAAGCCCGACCGGCCGTCCGCCCCGAGCTTCACCCCGAGCATCTGGTGGAGCTGGATGTTGTCGCGTTCGAAGCCCAGCCGGCTGGCCGCCATGTACAGCCGCCAGACCCGGGCCCGAGCCACGCCGACCTCGGCCACCGCAGCCTCCCAGTTCTCCTCCAGGTTGGCACCCCAGGCCGCCAGTGTGCGGGCATAGTGCTCGCGCAGGTTCTCCTCGTGGCGAATCTCAAATCCGGCGTTGTTCATCTCCGTGATCAGCTGCCCGACCGGTTCCAGCTGGCCGTCGGGGAAGACGTAGCGGCCGATGAACGGGTCGACCCTGCGCTGCCGCAACGTCCGCGGATGGGTGATGCAGTGGTTGAGCAGCCGCCCCTCCGGGCGCAGCCTGCCGCACAGGAACCGGAAGTACGAGCTCAGCTGCTCCCGGCCGATGTGCTCGGTGAGCCCGATCGAGCTGACGGCGTCGAACCCGGACTCGGCGACGTCCCGGTAGTCCAGGTGCCGGACCTCGGCGAGCCGGTCCAGCCCGCGTCGTTCGATCTCGGCCTGCGCCCATTCGGCCTGGCTCCGCGACAGGGTCACACCCAGCGCGTGCACCCCGTGCTCCGCGGCGGCGTGCATGACCATGCCGCCCCACCCGCATCCGACGTCGAGCAGCCGCATGCCCGGCGCCAGCGCAAGCTTCTGGGCGATGAGCTCGTGCTTGGCGGCCTGCGCCTCCTCCAGCGTCGATCCGGCCGTCGGGTAGCGCGCGCAGGTGTAGGTCATCGACGGTCCGAGCACGTACTCGTAGAAGGTGTTGGACACGTCGTAGTGATGGGCGATGGCCTGGCTGTCGCGCGACTTGGAGTGCCGTCGTCCCCGCGGGCGCGCCTCCAAATCGGGCGGCGCAGGCCGGTACCGCAGCCACATCGGCAGCATCTGCGCGGCCACCCGCAGCTGTTCGGACGGCTTGATCGAGTTCAGCGTGACGTCGGCCAGCGCGTCGAGAGCGGCGTAGATGTCCCCCTCGACCTCGATCTCACCGGTCACATACGCACGGGCCAGTCCCAGCGTCCCCGGCGCGGAGGCCAGCCTGGCCAGCGCGCGCGGCGACTCGATGCGCAGTACCACCTCGGCGTCGTCGGGTCCGGTCTTACTCCCGTCGTACGCGACGACCCGGATCGGGAGGTTCGCCCCGATCACGGTCCCGATGAGGTCCGCCACCCGTCGTCTCATCCAGTCCCCACCACCTTTTCGTAGAGATCCGGCAGCCGTCCCGCAGGGTCGTAACGGCTCTTGATCGCGTGGTACACATCGCCGTTGTAGTGCCGCCAGAACTCGTGCTGCGCGTAGTGGACCGTCGAGTAGAGCGACTTGTGTCCACCCAGTTCCGCGACGAGCTCCTCGATCAGCCGGTTGTGCGCATCGGGTCGCCCTGGCACCTCGGGCACCGTCGACCAGAACCCCACATTGACGTAGAGCCGGCCGGGCTGCATCGGGTACAGCGGCCAGCTGCGCTGCCCACGCAGCCGGATCGGGCACAGCCACACCGGGGAGATGCCGATCTCGCGGTGGAACACGTCGAGGAAGGCCGGCAGCCGCTCGACCGGGATCTCGACATCCTGGATCACCGGTTCCTGCGCCGGTGCGGCGGTGACGCGGCGGATCCGCTCGCTGAACCCGGTCCGGCGATCCAGGGCGACGAGCCTGCGGTAGATGTCGGAACGGCGATAGCGGCGCGGCCACAGCCTGCGGACCAGCGGATTCTGGACGCCGAACGCACGCGAGCACCAGAACCAGTCGGTGTCCCAGCGCCAGATGTAGTCACGCACCCGCAGATGATCGACCGGGCGGGACTGCACCGAGCGGTAGAAGATCTCGCGGCCCGTGTAGTCGGACACCCGGGCCCCGGCCGCGGGTGCGTCGACGAACTCCCCGATCGTCAGGTAGTGCTCGGTAGCGCTGAACACCGTGCCGTCGAGGAAGTCGATCGGGCTGTCGGCGAGCTCGGCCAGCGCCTCGGTGGCGGAGGCGGCGTCCCCGAAGCGGCGATGGGTGAGCTTGACATACGGCGTCACCGGTTGCAGCTCGATCACCAGCCGCAGCGCATAGCCGAGCGTGCCGTAGGAGTTGGGGAACGCGGCGAACAGGTCGGCGTGGTCGCCGTCCGGGGTGGCGGTGACGACCTCACCGGACCCGGTCAGGATGTCCATCTCCAGCACCGACTCGTGCGGCAGCCCGTGGCGGAACGACGTCGACTCGATACCCAGCCCTGCCACCGCCCCGCCGAGGGTGATCGTCTTGAGCTGCGGGACGACGAGCGGCATGAGCCCGTACGCGAGGGTGGCGTCGACGAGGTCGGCGTAGGTCGTCATGCCCTGCACGGTCGCCGTGCGGGCGCTCGCGTCGACGGAGATCACGCTCGACAGTGCACTCGTGTCGAGCAGGTGCGAGTCCGACGCGGCGGTGCCGAACCGGAACAGATTGGACGTTCGTTTGCCCAGTCGCACCGACTGATCGTGCGGGATCGCACGGAATCGACGCACCAGTTCTGCCGCGGCGGCCTCGTGCATGCGCCCGACCTTACCTGTGAGTGCGTAACAGTGTTCGAACACTGTTACGCACTCACGGGTGGTCCCGACCTGCGGCTCACCGACGGACCAGCGCGGCGACGATCTTCGGCACCGCCGCGCCGCCGGTCACCGGGTTGAAGCGCTCGGCGACGGCGGTGAGCTCGCGATGCTCATCGTCGGTCAGTGTGATCTCGGCGGCCGCCGCGTTGCTCTCCATCTGCGCCACGCTCGCGGCTCCGGGGATCGCCACCACGTTCGGGAAGTGGATCAACCAGGCCAACGCGATCTGAGCCGGGGTCACCCCGTGGGTGGCGGCGAGGTCGCGCAGGGCGCCGAGCAGCGGCGCGGCGGCCCTGAGGTTCTCCGGGAGGAACAGCGCGTTGGCCGCCCGCACCCCCTTCGTCGGCGCGTTGGTCGGGCCGTAGCGGGCGGACAGCAGACCCTGTGCCAGCGGGCTGTAGGCGATCACGATGTGTCCGGTGCGCTGCGCCCACGGAAGCATCTCGGCCAGCGGCTCCCGGGACACCAGGCTGAACTGCACCTGGTTCGACAGCACCCGCGCCGCCAGCGCCTCCTCCGCACGTTGCCAGCGCCGCAGCGAATAGTTCGAGACGCCGACGTCGTCGACGATGCCGACCTCGCGCAGCGCCCGCATGCCCCGCATCGCCGTTGTGTCGGGGACGACGGGGTTGGGCTGGTGCATCTGGTAGAGGTCGAGTCGCCGCATGCCGAGCCGCCGGGCACTGGCCACGCCGCGCAGCTGGACGACCGCGGCGGTCGGCAGCAGCGGGAAGATCTTGGAGGCGACGACGACGTCGTCGGTGCCGCCACTGGCCTGCAGCGCGGCGCCGAGAATCCGCTCGCTTCGACCGAATCCGTAGATTTCGGCGGTATCGAACACGGAGACACCGAGTTCACGGGCCCTGGCCACGATCCGGCCCGCCTCACGATCCGCATAGTCGGCGCCGTAGTTCCACTCCCGGGAGCCGAACTGCCAGGTACCGAGGCCGATCACCGAGTACCGCTTCGCCGTATTCATGTCCTGGAGATATCGCATGCGGCCAGTCAACACGCGTTGGCACAACGTCGCAGGTGACGGACGGTTGTGAGTGAGAAACAGTGCCCTGGCACTGTTTCTCACTCACAGGTGTTTACTCAGGGCATGGCATTTCGCTTGAGGCCTCACGAACGCGGGTTCTACCCGCTGTTCACCAGAGCGGCGGAGAACATCGTGGCGGCAGCCGATGAGCTGGCGAAACTCGTCGCCGCCGAGCCCGAGGCACGCTCGGAGTTCGCCGACCGGGTCAAGGACGCCGAACACGCCGGGGACGAGCTGACCCATGAGATCATGGTCAAGCTCAACTCGACGTTCGTCACGCCGTTCGACCGCGAGGACATCTACCGGTTGGCCTCCTCGCTGGACGACGTGATCGATGCCATGGAAGAGGCCGCCGACCGGATCGTCCTCTACCGGCTCGGCACCCTCCCGCCGGGAATCGCCCGCCAGGTCGACGTGCTGCGCCGCGCGGCCATCGCGACCGCCGAGGCGATGCCCGGCCTGGAGAAGATGGCCCAGCTGCGCGAGTACTGGGTGCACGTCAACTCACTCGAGGACGAGGGCGACGACCTCTATCGCAGCCTGCTCGGCGACCTGCTCGTCCCGCAACCGGGCAGCAGCCCGCTCGACGTGCTCACCGTGATCAAGATCAAGGAGATCGTCGAGACCCTGGAAGAGGCCACCGATGCCTTCGAGACGGTCGCCAACACCGTCGAGAGCATCGCGGTCAAGGAGGCGTGAGTGGAGTTCGCCGCGATCATCGTGGTGATCATCGTCGCCTTGGTGTTCGACTACACGAACGGCTTTCACGACGCGGCCAACGCGATCGCGACCTCGGTCTCCACCCGGGCGCTCTCCCCCCGCACCGCGCTGCTGATGGCCGCGGTGCTGAACCTGGTGGGCGCCTTTCTCGGCACCTCGGTCGCCTCCACCGTCGGCGGCGGCATCATCGCACCGCCCGAGGGGCTGTCCGGACTGGTCGTCGTGCTCGCCGCGCTGATCGGAGCGATCATCTGGAACCTCGTCACGTGGTACTTCGGGATGCCCTCGTCGTCCTCGCACGGACTGATCGGCGGACTGGTCGGCGCCGCGCTCGCCTCGGCGGGGACCGTCAAATGGGCCGGCGTGGTGGACAAGGTGATCATCCCGATGGTCATCTCACCGCTCGTCGGGTTCGTCCTCGCGGGGCTCGTGATGATCATCCTGTTGTGGATCTTCCGGCGGGGCCGACCGTCGCGACTGACCCGCGGGTTCCGCCACGCGCAGACGGTCTCCGCCGCGGCGATGGCGCTGGGCCACGGCCTGCAGGACGCCCAGAAGACGATGGGCGTGATCGTGCTCGCGCTGGTCGTCGGCGGCTACCACGAGGGTTTCGCGATTCCCTGGTGGGTCGTCGTACTGGCCGCGGGCGCGCTGTCGTTGGGCACCTATGTGGGCGGCTGGCGCATCATGCGCACGCTCGGCAGGCGGATCATCGATCTCGATCCGCCCCACGGATTCGCCGCCGAGGCCACCGCGTCGACGGTGCTCTACACGACCGCGTTCGTCTTCGCGGCGCCGATCTCCACGACCCAGACGATCACCTCGGCGATCCTCGGCGTCGGTGCGACCAGACGACTGTCGGCCGTGCGCTGGGGGGTCGCCGGCAACATCGTCGTCGCCTGGGTGCTGACGCTCCCGATGGCCGCCCTGTCCGGGGCGGTCGCCTTCTGGATCATCCACGCGCTCGTGGCCTGATCCCGCACCCCGGATCGGGGATCCCGGGACCCGGTCGGGGACCGGCCGGGCCCCGGGCACGCGCCCGGCTCACCCTCGGTCATCGACCGGACACCTCGATGAGGTGAGGCATTCACGTTGGTAGACAAGGCATACCTACCACGATCAAGTAAGGATAGCCTCACTGTCATGACGATCCAGGTCTGCACCGCGCTCGCGGAGACCGCCGCCCGGGTGTCCGCCGCCGTCGAAGGGCTGGACATCCGCTTCGGGTCGGCCGATGTGCCTGCCGAGCCGGCATGGACCCGGTGTTCGGCGGTCGACGCCGACTTCCTGGCGGACTGGGAGCGCGCGGCCGCCGCCGATCTGCTCCGTCGCTACGGTGCCACCCACCCGACCACCGCCGCCGCCTACGTCCTGCACTGGTACGCGAAGATTCCGGGGGCGGTAGGCGCCGCACTGTTCCGGCACGCCCGGCGCATCCCGCGCCTCGATCGCGACGCGCTGGCCTTCCACCGGGCCCCGGACGACCCGGCCCCGAGCGGCGCCGCCCTGCTGGACGAACGGTTCTGGTGCCTTCCCGACGATCCCGCGGCCGAGGATCCGGCCGCGACGGTCGTGCCGGACGAGACCACATTGGCCGCCGTACTGCGCTCCCAGGTCCGCATCCACGCCGATGCCTTTCTGGCCGACTACGGCCCCGGTGTCCCGCTGCCTCGGCGGGCCCGGCTCGGCGCGTTCTTCGACGGCCTGGACACGGGGATCTGGCGCGCGGCCGACGGCGGCACCCGATGCGCGGACCCGGCGGCCGCCACCATGGTTCTCGGGGACGCCGCGCTCGTGCTGCCGGGCGGGACGCCCGAGTTCCCCGATGCGTCGACCCTGCACCTCCTCCACGACAACCGCGCCCGGCCCTGGTTGTCCCGACGACGGGTGTCGTGCTGCTTCTACTTCAAGGTCTCCCCCGACGGGTCGGCGTGCACGACCTGTCCGCGCACGCCCGCGGCCGAACGCGCCCAGCGGTATGCCGAGCTGACCGACTTCCGGTGAAATGTCCCGGTGCGACAACCCTGGACCACCGGCCGCGAGCTCCGAGAGCTCGACGACCTCGATGACCAAGCCCTCGCGCGGGTGTACGCCTACCCGCAGGACCTCACCAGGCCGTACGTGAGGGTCAACTTCGTGTCCAGCCTCGACGGTTCGGTCTCCGTCGACGGGCGCTCCGGCGGGCTCGGCTCCGCCGCCGACAAGCGGGTCTTCGGGCTGCTGCGCCGGCTCGCCGAGGTGGTCCTCGTCGGGGCCGGGACGGTGCGCACCGAGGACTACCGGGGTGCGCGCCGCGCGACCATCGGCCGCGACACCCCGCCACCGATCGCCGTCGTCACCGGTTCCGCCGACCTCGACCCGCACAGCAGGTTGCTCACCGACACGTCGGTCCCCCCGATCGTGCTCACCACCACGGCGGCGCCCGCGCAGCGCCGACGGCGGTTGCGGGCCGCGGGCGCCGACGTCGTGGAGCTACCGACGCTCGCCCCGCACGCCGTGCTGGGTGAGCTCGACCGGCGCGAGCTACGGCGCGTGCTGTGCGAGGGTGGACCGCGCCTGCATGGCGACCTGGTGAACGCCGACGCCGTCGACGAGCTGTGCCTGACCCTCTCGCCGCTGCTCGTCGCCGGGCACGCCGGCCGGATCGCCACCGGCCCGGCCGGTCCGGACCCACGGCCGATGACACTGGTCGGGGCCCTGCACGCCGACGATGTGCTGCTGCTGCGCTACGCCCGGCCACGCGGGGACCGGTCGCTACCCCAACCGGGTGACAACCCGTGAGTACCCCACCGATCCGGGCATCAGATCAGTGTCCGGCCGGACACCGGCCACCGGCAGCGACCAGGAGCGTGAGATGACCGAGAGCACGCCACAGACATCCCCCACCCCCACCACGCGTTCGGCGCCCGCCGCGGAAGGGACCTCGCGGCTGGCCGAGGCCACCGCGCTGGGGCGCACCACCATTGCGGCCACGGTCGTGCAGAAGATCGCCGGGATCGCGGCCCGCGAGATCTCCGGCGTCCACGCCATGGGTGGCGGCGTGTCCCGCGCGTTCGGAGCGATCCGCGAGCGGATACCCGGCGGCGGCACGGGTGCGGCCAACGTCGCCGGGGTCCAGGTCGAGGTCGGGGAGAAGCAGGCCGCGATCGATCTCGACATCATCGTCGAGTACGGCGCGTCGATCGTCGAGTTGTCCCGTGCGGTGCGCCGCAACGTGATCACCGCGGTGGAGCGCATGACCGGCCTGGAGGTCATCGAGGTCAACATCGCCGTCAACGACATCCACCTGCCGAGCGAGGACGTCGAGGAGGCCCCGGCCACTCCCACGTCCCGGGTCGAATGAGGACGGGCGGCCCCGGCCCGGAGACCGGCCGGTGAATCCACAGGAACGCGCCGCCTACCGGGCCTTTCTCCGCGAGCACCACCCGGACCGTGGTGGTGACCCCACGGTGTTCGCGGCGGGGCTCGCCCGGTTCCGGGACGCGCAGCGAGCCGGGCCCGAGCCGGATCCCGCGGCCGAGGCCCCCTTCCCGGTTCGGGTTGCCGTCGCGCTGATCCGCACGGTGCGCAGGCAACGTCAGGCGCGGGTCGGACGCGCTTCGCCACCATGAAACCCAGGAGTGCCAGATGAACGCCACCCAGACCGGCTTGTTGGCGGGTCTCATCCTCGGTGCCGCGGGCGCCTTCGGCGGGTTCAGCGCCTTCGTCATCGTCCTTGTCGTCGGCGCGGTCGGTCTGCTGATCGGCCGGGTTCTCGACGGCGAGCTCGACCTGAGTGACGTCCTCGGCCGGGGACGGGACCGGTGAGTACCGGCGCACCGGCCGTCCGGTCCGCGGTCGCCGCGGCTGAACGCGGCCGCCTCCGGATCAACCCGACGGTGCTGCGCAAGATCGTCGAGCACACCGCCGATCAGGTACCGGGCACGTTGCGCAACGCGCGCACGCTGGCCGGTATCGAGGTCGGGACGACCGGGGCGAGCGCGCGGATCAGTCCGGCTGGAGGCGTTCCGGCCGGGCTCGACGTCCACCTCGAGCTGGCCCTCGGCTATCCCGGGGATGTTCGCGCGGTCATCGCCGCCGTCCGGACCCGGGTCGAGCACCAGCTGTGGCGGCTGGCCGAACATCGGTTGCGCAGCCTCGTCGTGACCGTCACCGGGCTGCGCGGACTGCCGGCGCCGCCCCGGCTGGGCTAGACCGCGACGCGACAGGAGATGCGATGCGCACGCTGGTGCGGGTCCTCGCCCCGCTGCTGAGCCTCGTCCTGGCAGCGGTCGGCGTGATCGCGATCATCGAGGTGGTCGCGGCGTGGCTGCGACCGCCCGCGGGCCCGGGGGTGGTCGTGCCGTGGGCAGGCTGGCGCTCGGTGCTGGCGGACGTGACCTGGCAGCAACCGTGGGTGGCGCCCATCGCGATCGGCACCGCGGCGCTGGGGCTGCTGCTGGTACTGGTCGGGATCGCGGCCCGCCGCCATGACATCCCGCTCGCCCCGCCCGCACCGGGTATCAGCGTGGTCATCTCGCCCCGGGTCCTTGCCCGGCTGGTCGGCCGCCGGGTCCGCGCCACCGACGGCGTCGCCGCTGCCTCGGTGACCGCCTCCGGCCGCGTCATCACCGTCCGGGCCGAGGGCTGGGTGTCCGGCGGCCAGGACGATCCCGGTGACCTCCCGGCGCTGCGTCGCGACGTGCGGGAGCAGGTCGACCAGGTGCTCGACGAGCTGTCGCCGGTGAAGCGGCCCCGGGTCAGCATCGCCACCCGGGCGCGACGGGGACCGCGATGAGCGAGCCGGTGCTCGCCCCCGCCGGCGTGCGGCGCCGATCGCGCCGTGCCCTCGCGCGGTCCACGGCCGGTGATCGCTGGCTCGTCGCGCTGGCCGGCCTGCTCCTGCTCGTCGCGGGCACGCTGACCGCACTGCTGTCCTACGGGGTGTTCGGTACCGGCCGCTCCGACCGCCCGCTGCTCGACCCCGTCGTGGTGGACACCCTGCGGGCCCACCCGCTCCCCGCCCGGCTCGTCGCGCTGGGCGTCGGCGTGCTGCTGACCGTGCTCGGTGTGGCCTTGGCCGTGCGGTCCCTGCGCCCGGAGCGCCGCCCCGACCTGATGCTCGACGCCGATCCCGGCACCGCGGTCGTGATCAGATCCGCGGCCGCGGCCGAGGCGGTGACCGGCGCGGCCGCGGCCCTACCCGGCGTCGCGAGGGCCCGTACCCGCCTCGTCGGTGCCCCCCGCGTCCCGGCGATGCGGTTGACGCTGTGGCTCGAGCAGGATGCGGACGTCACCGAGGTCTGCCGTCGCCTCGAGCTCGACGTCCTGACCGAGGCCCGCACCTGTCTCGGGGTCGCCGACCTGCCGGTCGGCGTGCGTCTGGAACTCGACTCGTCCAGCGGCACCCCCCGCGTCGTGTGACCCGGTGGCGTTCACCGGGGTCACACCCCCGATGCGGCAAGCTGGGGCGTGGCGTCGGGGAGAGGAGGAACGGGCGCGTGTCACCCGCACCGCACCGCGCCCTGCTGGCGGGGCTGTCCTTGGTGATCGCCGTGCTGGCCGGATGCGCGGCCGGTCCCTCGCAGCGCCCTCCCGTCGCGGTCCACGGACAGAACCTGCCGTCCCGGCCCGTGGTGACGACCACGGAACCGGCCGTACCACCCGAGCAGCTACCGGTCCCGGAGCCCCAGCAGGCCACGATCCCGTTCGTCGACTGCACCGCCGAGACCTTCACCGCACTCGGCATCGCGGCACCCGCGACGGGCCCGCAGCGCGTCGAGTGCGGCGAGATCAGCGTCCCCACCGACCCCGACCAGCGCGGGCTGGGCCGGACCCGGCTCGGGGTCGTCCGGGCCGGGACGGCCGACGCTCCCGCCACCCGCCCGCCGCTGCTCGTCGTCGGTGACACCGGCACCGACGCCTCGGCCCACCGCGCCGTCCTGCTGGCCACCCAGGTCTCACCTCAGGTCCTGGCCCGGTACCAGCTCATCGGCCTGGACCGGCGCGGCTCCGGTGTGGACGCACTGGACTGCGCGCCGCCCACGGCGCGTACCGCGTTGATCAACGCCGACCGCGGTGACGGCGCCGACGCCGGGCTGACCGCCCTGCTCGAGCAGGCCCGCAGCGTCGTTCAGAGCTGCTACCTGTTCCTCTCGGGTGAGATCACCAGTTACCGGACGGCGAGCACTGCCGCCGACATCGAGGAGTTGCGTCAGGCACTCGGGGTACGGCGCCTTTCGGCGATCGGGGTCGGGGACGGCGCCGCGGCGCTGGCCGACTGGGCGACCGCGCATCCGGAGGCCGTCGGCAGGCTCGTCCTCGACGGGCCGTCCGACCCCGCGGCCGACCAACCCGAACTCAGCAAGGCCCGGGCGGGCGCCGCGGAATCGACGTTCGACGTGTTCGCGAGGGCCTGCACCGCCACGGGTGACTGTCCGCTGGGATCCGACCCCCGGGAGACGGTGACCGCTCTGCTCGAGCGGCTGCGCGTCCAACCGCTCGAGGCCGCCGACGGAACCAGGCTCACGGCCGGCGCCACTGTCAACGCCCTGGTCGCCGCGCTCCCCGAGCCACGTTCGTGGCCCGAGCTCGCGTCCGCGCTGAGGCAGGCGGTGCAGGGCTCCCCGGACGCGTTGCTGGCGATGTTCGCGCCGGTAGCGGGCTCGGCCGGCCGTTTCGACGCCGAGCTCGCCACCGCCTGCAACGACACGCACCGCCGGCTCACCCCACCCGAGGTCGGCCAGCTGGCCGCCCGGTGGACCACCGAGCATCCGCTGTTCGGCGGCGCTTTCGCGCTGCGCCTGCTGGCCTGCGCGCCTTGGCCGGCCACACCGCCCGCACCCGCATCGGGACCGGCCGCCACCGCGCCGCCGCTCCTGGTGCTCGGCACCGCACACGACCCGCGCGCCCCGCTCGACGGCGCCCGACATGCCGCCGACAGCCTGCGGACGGCCCGCTTCGTCGGCTGGCAAGGCGCCGGCAGCGGGGCCTACCCGCGGACGCCCTGCATCTCCGGCATCGTCGACCGGATGCTGGTGGAGGGAACGGTGCCGCGAAACGGCGCCGTCTGCCCGCCGTAGCCGACGGGGTCGGCGCGGTCGGCGCGGTCGGCGCGGTCGGCGCGGTCGGCAGAGCCGACGGGGTCGGCGCAGCCGACGAGTCTTGAGAGCCGGCCCCTCAGCCGGCAACCGCGCGGAGCGGCCGGTGCCGGGCGCCGCGGTAGGTCCCCGGTAGGCCTCCGGCGCGGAGGTCCTGTGCCTCGGCGGCGACCTTGCGCATCAGGCACGGCCAGGTCGCGGTGACCCCCGACGGGCCGCGGCATTCCCTGCAGTTGCCGCGATCATCCGGGACGTGCTGGGACAGCGTTCGCTCCAACAGGTCCGGCATCTCCGCAAGGACCGCCACCAGGCTCATCGTGCTCCTCTCGGCTCAGGCCGCCGAGAGTAGTCACACGGATGCGTGCGGTAGCACGCACCGCCCCGCACGATCGCGACGACGGGCCCGCACCGGCCGAGCAACGCCCGGGAACGGAGGGTCCACCCCAGCCGAGGGATCGGGTTCTCCCCTGCACCCTCTGGGGAGCACCCCCTGGATCCGATCAGCCGGTATCCCGACGATTGATGCCCGATGAGCAGCCCGTGTTGAGGGGCACCGCTGCCGGCCCGGAATGGGGCCGTACCCGTCGCCACCGGCGACACCACCCCTGCATTCGCGTCGAACCACCCGTGAACGCCGCGTGAGCAACAGGCAGTGGTTCGGATTGGAGACTAATGCGATGGCGTTACCGCAGAGGCAAGATTTCGACGTCGCTGCTGCTGTGCGCCGCATTGGCGATGGTGATGATTCCGATCGTGACATCGACTGAATTGGCCCCGGCCCGGATGCGATCGACGCCGGGAGCCGCCCCTGCGGGGTCCGGGGTGGCCCTGCGCCAGTTGGTGATCGCCGCCGACGAGAAGGATCTCGGCCTAGCGGCCTGGAAGTCCATTCTCGACAGGATCGGCACACCGTACGACGTCATCCTCGCCACGTCGGATCCGATTACGCCGAGCCGCCTGGTGCGCGCTGACGGGGTGGGCAGGTACCAGGCAGTTCTGTTGACCGACAACGCTCTGCTGCTGCCCGATGGCAACGGAAACTTCACCAGCGCGCTCACCGCGGAAGGGTGGAACGCGCTGTGGGAGTACGAACGTAATTTCAAGGTCCGGCAGGTGAGTCTGAAGTCCTCGCCCGGGACCTTCCCCGAGGACAACTGCCTTCGCCCTGGAACCGACGGCCCGGTGGCCGCCGACCCGGTCATGGCCACCCTGACCGACCTGGGATCGACGATTTTCGACTACCTCAAACCGGGCGCTCGGATCCCCATCCAGAACTCCTATCTCTACCGCACACAGTTCGCCCAGCCGTGCAATGCGCAACCGCTGCTCACCCTGGGTACTGATGTCCTCGGATTCGTCAGCACGGCGACCGACGGCAGGGAGCGGGCCGGACTGACGTTCTCGATGGGCGAGAACCAGATCGTCACCGACCTCCTCGGCTACGGACTCCTGCGCTGGGCCACCCGAGGAGTCTTCCTGGGCGAACATCGGCACTGGATGAATGTCGACGTGGACGACTGGTTCGCCTCGACCCTTCGCGGCTCGCCGGACGGCAGCGCGGGAACGTTCCGCCTCTCCGGCTCGGATGCCGCCTCGGTCGGACGGCAGCAGGCCGCCTTGCGCGAACGCTATCCCCTGGTCGGCGATTTCACGCTCAATATCGCCTTCAACGGCGCCCACCTCAACTCGCAGGCCCCGGCCCAATGCGATTCCGCGAACACGCCCGATGCACTGTCCAGCTACTCCCGATGCCTTGCCCGGGAGTTCCGGTGGATCAACCACACCTTCAGCCATCCCGCCATGAACGACACCCCGTATGACGAGAACCGCACCCAGATCGAGAAGAATCTCGAGGCGGCGTCCTCGGTCGGACTGCCCGTTCCCGCGACCGTACTGAAGACGCCGGAGTACTCCGGGCTCGGTGTTTTCAACGCCGATCCCCGTTCCCTCAGCTCACCGACCGACCACGGCCTGAACAAGTCCAACACGACCCTGCTCACCGCCGCCAAGGATGCGGGCGTGAAATATCTGCACGGGAACATGTCATTCGCCAGCCATCGTCCGCCGTGTTTCAACTGCGGAACCTACCACCCGCTGCAACCGGATTTGTTCATCGTCCCCGACTGGCCGACCAACATCGCCTTCGAGGCGACGACACCCGAGGAGCAGGTTCACCTGTACAACATGGTGTACGGAGCCAATGGCGGGGCAGCGGATCACGCCGACCACGACCTCACCTATGACGAGATCCTCGATGCCGAGTCGAATATCGCATTGCGGCACGCGATGAGCGGATCGGTCTATACGCACACACTGCACCAGGGGAACCTGCACGAGTACGCGTCCGGCCGGAGCCTGATGTTCGACTGGCTCAACGCGGTTCTGGCGAAGTACAGCTCCTACTACGACGTTCCGCTGAAGAATCCCGACTGGCCCGCGCTCGCCTCCTACGTGCAGGCTCGAAGTTCTCATTTCGCCGAGCTCGCCGGCGGTCACGACGCCGTATGGAACCGGGTGACCGGTGCGATCTCCTACACCCCGACGGGCGACAACTCCCTGTTCTTCACCGGTGTCGCGGCCGAGCAGCCGACCGGCGCCGACCGGAACCGCATCCAGGAGGCGGAAATGTACGGCTCCGACTCCATCGCACGCGTCGCGGTGACCGCCGCCGACGAGGTCACGTTGTTCGCACGGCCGCGCCCATGATGCTCACCCAGGTCAGCGAGCCGCAGGTTCACCTGCCTCCGACGCCGCAGCCGCGGCGCCAGCCACGCAACCGGTCGTTGCGGATCGTCCTCGTGGGCGAGGGCACCTATCCCTATCATCCCGGCGGGGTCAGCACCTGGTGCCACCAACTGATCCACGGAATGCCGGAGCACCGGTTCACGGCGGTCGCCGTCAGCGTCGATGGGACCGAACGCAGTTCGTGGCCGCCGCCGAGCAACCTGGTGCAGGTCGTCAACATCCCCCTCTGGGGCCCCGCGCCGGCGCGCAGGCGGACCGCCCGCAACCGATCGGCGTCGTTCGCGGCAACCCATGAGACCTTCCTGCGGGCGCTCATCCGGCCGCCCGGACCGGGCGTCGACTCCGCACCCGACCGAACGGACGAGTTCCTCTGGGCGCTGCGCGCGATGTTCGACCATGCGCAGGCCGGCGACCTTCGCTCGGCGCTCGTGAGCAACGAGGCACTGGAACGACTCCTGCGGGTCTGGTGGGAGGCGCGACGGTACGCGGATATCGGCCCGCTCAGCCTGCGCGACGCCCTTACCGCCACCGACCGCCTCGAGCATCTGTTGCGCCCCCTCTCCCACCCCCCGGTGGTGGGCGATGTGTGTCACCTGTCGATGAACGGCATCAGCGCCCTGGTGGCCATGGCCGGCAAATGGGCTCACGGGACGCCGATCGTGATGTCCGAGCACGGCGTCTATCTCCGGGAGCAGTACCTGGCTCTCGACGGGGCCGACACACCGCGCGCCGTCAACATCATCATGCTCGGCTTCTTCCGGGCACTGGCCCGAGCGGCCTATCGCTGCGCCGACCTGCTGGCTCCGCATTCGAACTACAACCGCCGCTGGCAGCTGTACAACGGGGCGGATCCGGCCCGGATCACCACCATGTACAACGGGATCGACCCCGCGGCCTTCCCCCAGGCCCAGGGCGAGCCGGAGCTGCCGACGATCGTCTTCGTGGGGCGGATCGACCCGCTGAAGGACCTGCACACGTTGATCCGGGCGTTCGCCATCGTCCGGGCACGGGTCCCCGCGGCCCGGCTGCGCATGTTCGGCCCGGTGACCCCGGAGAACGAGGGCTACTACGCGAGCTGCCTCGCCCTCGTGGCACAGCTCGGCCTCTCGGGAGCAGCGGTGTTCGAAGGCCGGATCCCCCGGCAGGTCGACGCGTACGAGGCAGGGCACCTCGTTGCGTTGACGAGCGTGTCCGAGGGCTTCCCCTACACCGTGGTGGAGTCGATGTCGACGGGCCGCCCACCGGTGTGCACGAATGTCGGCGGAGTCTCCGAGGCGGTCGGCGATGCGGGTTTCGTGGTGCCACCACGCGATCCAGCCGCGGTCGCCGACGCGTGTCTGCGGCTGCTGGAGGACCACGAGCTGCGGCTGCGGCTCGGCGGTCTCGCCCGTCAACGCGTGCTGGAGAGGTTCACCCTCGACCAGTGGACCGATGCCTACCGTCGGATCTACGACGAGATGGCTCCGGATCTGCGGTGGAACCCGCCCGCGGCGTTCGCCACGAACCCCGTCGACCGGTGGCCCGGCGCCGATCCCGGCACCGGTGGGTGGTGGAGCACCTGGAGCCCGGCCGACCCTGTCATCGAGAAGCATGTCGCCGACAACCACCCCGTCGAGACCCCACCCACGAGCACCCGCGTTCCCGGTCCCGACCTGAGCTGGATCGAGCCACCCGGGCAGTCCGGCACCGGCGAGCTGACGAGCGAGTTCTGGGCCGATTGGTGGCGGCACCGGGGACTCACCCACGAATGGGCGGACGGAAACCGGCGGGTGCGGACATGACCGAGTTCTGGGACCAGTGGTGGCGACAGCGGGAGCTCGCCCACAGCGTGGCCACGGCGATGCCGGGCGCGGTGGACGAACTGCAGATCGCCGCCTCGCTGGAAAGCCGTGGGATCACCGACCAGGATGCGCGCGAGAACTACGGCCGCAAGGACGTGTTCGATCTCGCGACCACGCTGCTGCGGGACATCCCACCCCCGGCGCAGCCCCCGCCGCGCCGGAATCGACGAAAGACGCTCGACGCGCTGCGCATGGTGGCCCACGGCCCGCTGTACGCGTTGCCCAGCGCGGTGTACCCGGCGGTCTTCACCGTCCTCGGCACCACCGCGATGGTGCGCGGAATGGTGCTCGCGACCGGGCTGGGATGGGCGTGGGGAATGGGGATGAGCGCCGTCGCCTATCAGCTGCGGGGCCAGCGCCGGGAGCGGGCCGCGGGCAGGGCCCTGCGGTGGCTCGGCGTCGCGGGCATCGGCACGGCCCTGGTCATCGCCGCGCTGCTGGCGCTCCTCGGGGGGACCAGACCGGGGATGGTGGCGTTCGTCGCCGGTCAGATCGCCTTTCAGCTCACCGCGGGCATCCTCGTCTTCTACCGCAAGGAGCGGTGGCTCGTCACGATGATGGCCCCCGCGTTGCTTCTCGGCGTCACCCACATCGCGTCGGGATACCCCCGCGTCCTGGTCGAGCCGACCATCGTCGCGGCCGGGCTGTCGGCTGCCCTGGTCTCGGGCACGGCATGGCTGATCACCCTCCGGGAGATCGCCGGGGCCGAGCCCGATCCGCCGGGAGTCGTCCACTGGCGCAGGGCGGCCCGCGGGGCGGCACCCAGCGTCGGCTACGCGGTGGTGGGGGCGGTGTTCCTGCTGTTCACCGACGCTCGCTACATCGTGGGGCAGTTCGACCTGGCGATCGCGGTCGCGCCGCTGGTGCTGGGGATGGGTGCCGTCGAATGGCGTGCAGTCCGGCTCACCGAACGAGCCGCCGACCTGCTCGACCGCGACGCGGGCCCCGAGGATTTCCGCCGCGATACCCGGCAGTTGGTCGTGCGCGAACTGGCCCGGTGCCTCCTGGTCCTCGGCGTCCTCGCGGCGGTCGTGCTCATCGCCCTGCGGGGCCTGGGAACGCTCAGTACGGACGGCGTGTACCTGGTCGAAGCCCACGTCATACTCGGTGGCGCATATTTCGCAGGTTTCACCCTGGCCCGGCACGAACAATTTCCCGCACTCCTCAGAATATCGGCGGCCGTCGCCGCAGCCGATATCATCGGCGTGCTCCTGCTGGCGGACGAACTCGGCCCGGGTGGGCCGATCAAGATATTTCTCGCGAGCACTTCTGTGCTGCTCGTCCTGCTGTCGGTCAAGCTCTGGACGACCACGTCACGGGTCTACCACTTCCGGTGACCCGGTCACCTCTCCGATCACGGAGGTCACGCAATGCATGTCGCAATTCTCGCGGGAGGGCGCGGAGTCCGGCTACGACCGTACACGACTGCGCTACCCAAACCATTGGTCCCGATCGGCGGTGAATACGCGATCCTGGACATCATCCTGCAACAGCTCAGCGCCCAGGGCTTCCGGCGGGTGACGCTGGCCATCGGGCACCTCGGCTCGCTGATCCGCGCGTTCGTCGGGGACGGCGCGCGCTGGGGGCTGACCGTCCGGTACGCCGAGGAGGAACGGCCGTTATCCACGATCGGGCCGGTACTGAACTTCCTCGACGACCTTCCCGAGCATTTTCTGGTCATGAACGGGGATCTTCTCACCGACCTGGACTATGCATCCCTGCTGCGCACACATATCTGCTCGGACGCCCCGCTGACGGTCGCCACCTACCAGCGCCGGGTGAATATCGACTTCGGAACGCTGGAGACGGTCGACGGCGAGATCGTCACGTTTCGCGAAAAGCCGACGTTGCGCTATGGAGTGAGTATGGGGGTGTATGCCATCTCGCGTTCGACCCTCGCCCGCTATCCGAAGAACGTGCCCTTCGGGTTCGACGACCTCGTCCACGACCTGTTGGCCCGGCGGCAGCGGCCGAAGGCCTATCCATTCGACGGATACTGGCTGGACATCGGCCGGCCCGACGACTACGACGAGGCCAACGAGACCTTCGCCGAGATTCGGCCACGACTGTTGCCGCAGGTCGATCTCTCCTGCCGGCCGGAGGTCGCGTGATGGGCACCGCGCGGGTCCTGCTGTTCGGCGCGTCGGGATTCCTGGGCCGCCCGCTGGCCGCGGCCCTGACGGGTGATCCGCGTGTCGGCGCGCTCATCCGGGTCGGGCGGCAGGAGCGTGCCGACCAGGGCCGGCGGCGGCACGACCTCGTCACCGGCACACCCGAGCAGCTGGGACGGCTGCTGCAGGACGTCGAACCGGACGTCGTCATCAACGCGACCGGCCGGATGTCGGGTGGCTACGCGGCACTGGTCGAGGCCAATGTGCTGACCACCGCGCGCCTGCTGGACGCGATCGCGATGCATGCGCCCACCGCCCGGCTCGTCGTTCTGGGCTCGGCGGCCGAGTACGGAGTGGTTCGAGCCGGTGAGCCGGTGGCGGAGGACTCGCCGACGAGCCCCGCCAGCGACTACGGCGTCACCAAGCTGACTGCCACCCGGTTGGCCTGGCTCGCGGCTGCCGAAGGTCGGGTGGAGGCCGTCGTCCTGCGCGTGTTCAACCCGATCGGCGCCGGTACACCGGACACCACCGTGCTGGGTCGCGCGGTGACCGACATGAGACGTGCCATGGAGCACGGCGACGACCACATCCGGCTCGGGCCGCTCGGTGCGTACCGCGACTTCGTCGACGTCCGTGACGTCGCCTCCGCGATCACGGCCGCGGCGCTGGCCGACGAGGTCGCAGCACCGGTGCTCAACGTGGGCCGGGGCGTGGCGGTGCCCACCCGTGCGGTCATCGAGCTGCTGGCCGAGGTGGCCGGGTTCTCCGGTCAGATCCGCGAGTCCGCTCCGGCGCCGGACCGCTCCCGGACGGTGGACTGGATCGCCGCAGACACGAGCCTGATCAACCGCTCATTCGGCTGGGTCCCGGCCCACGACCTTCGCTCGGCCCTGGAAGCCGCGTGGACGACCGCGGGTCGCGACACCGCACTCGTCCGGGCCCGCTCAGCGCCGTCGCCGTAGGAGCTGACGGCGTGGCTGGTCGGGGACGGTCCCGTCGAGTTCTCGCGGTCTGCCTGCTGTTGCTCCAGGCCTGCCTGCTGACACCACCCGCCTCGGGGAAGGAGATGAGTACCGTGCCCGGCAACGAACGATCGGTCGACACGCACCGTGCCGGCACCCCGACCGGTGTGCCGAACTTCGCCATTCAGCTCCAGAACTATCCCGGTGGGCACCTCGACCAGATCGCCCATGGCGGGTTCGAACTGGTCGTGATCGATCTCGCCCGCGACGCCCATCGGGACTACTTCACCGCCGACGAGATCCGCCGGTTGAAGGGGGCGACCACCACGGTTCTGGCGTACTTCGAGATCGGCTCCGTCGAGAATTTTCGCCCGGACTTCTCGGTCATCGCGAACGACCAGGCCCAGCTGCTGCTCAACGAATGGCGGGACTGGCCCGGCGAGTACTTCGTCAAGTACTGGGAGCCACGCTGGTGGGAACTTGCCGTACAACCGCGGATCGACCGTGCACTCGCCGCCGGATTCGATGGCGTCTTCCTGGACACGCCATTGGCCTATGAGGAGATCGATCTCGGCCTGGTACCCGACCGGAACCGCAACGACCTGGGTCACGATATGGTCGAGCTGATCAAGAGAATCAGCGCCTACGGAAAATCCACCGCTCCCGGCTTCCTCGTCTTCCCGCTGAACTCACCCGAACTGCAAAGGTATCCCGGGTACGCCGAGGCGATCGACGGGATAGCCATGGAGTCGTTGTTCTTCCGGCCCATGGACCGGCCGTGTGACGACGACTACTGCGCAACGGACCTGGCCGCGGCCCGCGCCCTCCGCAAGGCCGGAAAGACGGTGCTGGCGATTGACTACGCGGACCGGCCGGAAAATGTCACCCAGGCTTGCCGGAGATACCGGGAGGAGGGTTTCGCCGGCTATCTCACGACACGTTCTCTCGACACACTACGACCGCGATGTTCATGAAGGACTTCGCAGAATCGACAGAAGGAGAAACTATGCCATCGACGCCGCGTGACATGCGCAGGATCGGCATCATCGGTATGGGATACGTCGGCTTGACGCTAGCCGCTGGAATGGCCCGGAAAGGATACGAGGTCCACGGGGTGGACATTCGCCCGGCGGTGCTGGAATCCCTTTCTCGGGGCCGTCCACACATCTTCGAGCCGGGCGTGGAGGAGGCGTTCGGCGAACTGATCGGCAAGAACCTCGTCGTCGCATCCGAGCTGCCGGCCGACGGCGTCGATGCCGCCGTCATCTGCGTCTCGACACCCATCGACGAGATCACCCGCGAGCCGGACCTGAGGAACCTGGCCGCGGCGGCCCGGCACGTCGCCGAACGGTGCGCACCGAGCACGCTGGTCGTCGTCCGCAGCACCGTGCCGGTCGGCGCCAGTCGCAGCGTCGTCCTCCCGCCGCTGGTGGCCGGCTGGGGTTCCGCGCGGCTGGTCATGGCACCCGAGCGGACCATCCAGGGCCAGGCACTTCGTGAGCTGGTGGACCTGCCGCAGGTCGTGGGCGGACTCGACGAGGAGAGCCTCGAGCTCGGCCGGGCCCTGTTCTCCGGGTTCGCCAAACAGATCGTTGCGGTCTCGAACCTCGAGACCGCTGAGCTGGTCAAGCTCACCAACAACTGCCACACCGACGTGATCTACTCGTTCGGCAACGAGGTGGCGATGCTGACCGAGCGGTTCGGGCTCGATCCGCTCGAGGTGATCCGCGCGACGAATCTGGACTACCCGCGACCGGACATCGCCAAGCCCGGCTATGTGGGCGGGGGCTGCCTGTCGAAGGACCCCTACCTCATGATCGCCAGTTCGGGGGCTGGCGGGCCGGTCCCGCACCTGATCCGCACGGCGCGCGAACTGAACGAGGAGCTCCCGGTCCACGTGGCCCACCGCATGGTCGAACTGATGCGCGCGACGGGCGGCAGCACGCTGACCGTCCTCGGCTGGGCGTACAAGGGATGGCCACCCACCGACGACATGCGGGGGACGCCGATCGCGGCGATGATGCCGGTGTTCGAGGACGCCGGTATCACCGTGCTCGGACACGACCCGCTCGTGGGCGCCGACGTCATCCGTGCCTACGGTGGCCGGCCGGTCGATCCGGTTTCCGGGTTCCGGGCGGCGGACGCGGTTCTTGTCATCACCGACCATCCGCAGTACCGCGCACTCGATGTGGCCGGCCTGCTGCGCGGCTCGCCGGTCCGGGTGGTGTTCGACTCGTGGCGGATCCTCGATGCGGCCGCGGTGACCGGGTGTGGTGTGCGCTACGCCGGTCTCGGCTTCGACCCGATGGTGCGGCCGACGGTGACGGAGGTCCCGGCATGAGGGCACTGATTCTCGGCGGGGCGGGCTTCATCGGGTTGCACCTGGCGCGGCGGCTGCTGGCCGACGGCCATTCCGTCATGATCGTGGACAACTTCTCTCGTGGGCGCCAGGATCCGGAGCTGTCCGCCGTCGACGTCCCGATCCTGGACGCCGACCTCACCGACCCGATGGCCTACCGGAGAATTCCCCACGGCTGGGATCAGGTCTACATGCTGGCCGCCGTGGTCGGGGTCCGCAATGTCGAAATGGACCCGGCCCGGGTCATCCGTATCAACACGCTCGCCCTGATGAACCTGTTGGATTGGCTGGAACCGGGCGCGCGACTGTTCTTCGCATCCACCAGTGAGATCTACGCCGACGGTGTCACAGCGGGCGCCGTACCCGTGCCGACCGCGGAGACGGTCCCGCTGCTGGTGGCCGACATCGCTGCGCCTCGATCCACCTACGCCGTGAGCAAGATGCTCGGCGAGGCGGCGGTCATCCATACCGCCCGCGCAAAGGGGATCCCTTATGTGATCGGACGGTTCCATAACGTCTACGGCGCTCGGATGGGGACTGATCATGTCATCCCGGAGCTGTCACTTCGAGCGATCCGCCGACAGGATCCGTTTTCGGTGTTCGGCTGCGAACAATATCGCGCCTTCTGTCATGTGGACGACGCCACCGACGCGATGGAGCGGCTGATGCGATCCGATGTGGCTCCCGATCAGGTCGTTCATATCGGCAATGACACCGAAGAGACGAACATCGGCGAGCTGGCCGATCTGGTGCTGCGAGTAGCCGACTTCACGCCAGCGGTACACAGGATTCCGGCACCGCGCGGATCGGTGGCTCGGCGCTGTCCTGATTTGACGAAGCTTCGTGCGCTGACCGGCTATGAGCCGAAGGTTTGCCTGGCGGAGGGAGTGCGCCGGACGTTCGAGTGGTATCGCGAGAACGCGAACCCGGCCTGATCGCCGGTCACCGGCCCACCCGGTGGGCCGGTGAATTTCGCGGCCCTATCCGGTACAACCCTCTTTCCGTCATGAGGAGACATCGATGTGTGGAATCGTCGCCTACTGCGGTGCGCCGCCCGCGGTACCACGTCTGCTGTCCGGGCTGAAGCGGCTGGAGTACCGCGGCTATGACTCCGTCGGAGTAGGACTGCTGCACCGCCCCGACGACCGGCTGTGCGTCCATCGGGCCGCCGGCCGGCTCACCGATCTGGTCGCCGCACTGCCGAACTCCGGCCTGGAGGCGGTCACGACCGGGATCGGCCACACCCGCTGGGCCACGCACGGCCAGCCCACGGCGGCCAATGCCCATCCGCATCAGGACTGCACGCAGATGATCGCGGTCGTGCACAACGGCACCATCGACAACGCCGACGAGGTCACCGACTGGCTCGACGCGCGCGGTCACAAGATCGCAACCGAGGTCGACACCGAGCTGATCGCTCATCTGATCGAGGAGCACCTGCTCGAAGCCTGCGATCCACTGCGCGCATCCCCGGTCACCACGACCGAGGGCCCGGCCGATCGCGTCGCAGGCCCCGCCGCGCTCGAGCGGCTCGTCGCCGCTGTCGCCGGGGCCGTCGAACACCTGCGCGGCTCGTGGGCCCTGGCGGTGGCGATGGACGGCGTGCCCGGCATCGTGCTGGCCCGCCACCGCAGTCCCTTGCTGCTCGGGGTCACCCGCACGGCGCTGATGGCGGCCTCCGACGCCCTCGGGCTCGGCCCGCACGTCGAGGACGTTCGCGAACTGCGCGACGGCGATGTTGTCGCCCTCGCGCCGAACCGGCAGGTCAGCTGGTATGACCGCGGCGGTCGAGCCGTCGCGCCGCCGGATCCGCTACGACTGTCGGTGCGGCACGTGGACGCCGAGCTCGGCGGGGCGCTCGACTACACGAGCAAGGAGATCGCGGGGCAACCTGCCGCGGCCGCCCGGATCCTCGACACCGTAGCCGGACGCTTGGTCGGTGGCCGGTTGCTCGACGACCTCGGCCTCCCCTCGACGCTTCCGGTACACCTGCTGGCCTGCGGTAGCTCCGCCTACGCCGCCGCCGTCACGGCCCGCCTGCTCACCCAGTTCGCCGGACTCCGCACCCGGGTCATGACGGCCAGCGAGCGTATCGCGAGCCCCAGCGACGGAGACGTTCTCACCGTCGCGTTCTCCCAGTCCGGCGAGACCGCGGACGTGCTCGCGTGCCTGCAGGACGGACGGCGTGGCCCCTGGCTCGCCATCACCAACAACCCGGGGTCGACCCTCGCCCGCCGGTGCGATGCCGTCTTCGACATCCAGTGCGGACCCGAGCTCGCCGTGGCGGCCACCAAGTCGTTCACCACCCAGGTTCTCGCGGGCGCCGCCCTGGCGCTCGCGCTGTCCACGAGTCGCAGCCGGCGCGACATCCTGGCGTGGGAACGGGTGCTGCTCGCCGTTCCCGACCGTCTTGCCGCGACGGACGCCCTGGCCGCGCCTATCGCCGCCGAGCTGGCGAGCACGTTCGCCGGGCAGCCCGGTTGGATCTTCATCTCCCGCGGCGCGGGAGTGCCCTACGCCCAGGAGGGTGCGCTCAAGCTGAAGGAGCTCGCCTACCGCTGGACCGAAGCGCTGCCGGCCGGCGAGCTGAAGCACGGCCCGATCGCTCTCGTCACCTCCGGCGTGCCGGTCGTCGCGGTCACCGCGATGCCAACCCAGCGCCTTGCGGTCAATCTCCGCGAGGTCGCGGCGCGCGGTGCGCAGGTCATCACCGTCGGAGGGCGGATCCCGGATGCGGTGCTACCCGCCGTCCTGCCCGCCCGGGAACCGCCATGGGGCCCTCTCGAGTCGGTCGTCGCGTTGCAGCACCTCGCCCGCGAGGTCGCCGTCGAACTCGGTCACGATGTCGATCGTCCCCGGAACCTCGCGAAGTCGGTGACCGTCGAGTGAGGCAACCGGCCGCGCTCGTCGCTGCCGGGCGTCTCCTCGACCGATCAGCGGGACTTTCGCACCGTGCCGGTCCTGGCCCTGCTCGGCTGCACCCGCATCGGCTCGCCCGGCATCTTCGGATACTCCGGCGGGTACGGCAGCTCGCCCAGGCCTCGGTCGCGCTCATCGGCGGCGTACCAGTCCAGCGCCGTCTCCAGCCCGCCGACCGCGGCGTCCATCCCCGCGTGCGGGTCGCCACGCGCGGCCAGCAGCCCGGGAACGGTGCGCACGTCGAAGTCCTCCGGCTCGACCGCCGGCAGGTCCTGCCAGGTCACCGGCATCGACACGGTGGCCCGCGCAAGGCCGCGCACCGACCAGGCGGACGCGATCGTGCGGTCCCGGGCGGCCTGGTTGTAGTCGAGGAACACGCGCTCGCCGCGCTCCTCCTTCCACCACGCCACGGTGGCCAGATCCGGGATCCGGTCGGCGACCCGGCGGGCGATCGCGATCACCGCCCGGCGCACCTCGATGAAGGTCCACTCCGGACGGATGCGGGCGGACACGTGCACCCCGCGCCCGCCGGAGGTCTTGGGCCAGCCGACGAGCCCGGCCTCGTCGAGCACCTCGTCCAGCACCGAAGCGACCTCGACCGCCTCGGCGAACCCGGTGCCGGGCTGCGGATCCAGGTCGATGCGCAGCTCGTCGGGACGGTCCGGGTCGGCCCGGCGGACCGGCCACGGGTGAAAGTCCAGCGTCCCGAGGTTGGCCGCCCACGCGATGACGGCGGGTTCACTCGGCGCCACCGACTCGGCGGTCCGCCCGCTCGGGAACGTCACCGTCACCGTCCGCACCCACGCCGGGGCTCCCTTGGGCACCCGCTTGGCGAAGAACGCCTCGCCGGCGACCCCGTCCGGGAAGCGCTTCAGGTTGGTGGGCCGGTCGAACACCGCACGCAGCATCGGCTCGGCCACCGTCAGGTAGTACTCGACGACCTCCCGCTTCGTGATGCCCCGCTCCGGAAAGTAGATCTTGTCCGGGCTCGACAGCCGGACCGTGCGGTCGCCGTCCGGTCCCGGCACCGTCAGCTGCAACACCGTCTTGGCCGCCATGCGCCGGACGCTACCGCGCCGCCACCGGGCCTGCGGGCCGATTCACGCCGGTGCCGGCGGTGCTGCCGGCCGCCGGGGCACCGGCCCTCGTGCCCACCACCCGCCCGTGGCGCGGCCGCGGATCGTGCGGTGGCCGGGCGAGGCGCGATCCGGGCTCGGACACCGGCGCCGCCGCGCCCCGGCCCAGCGCCGCGCGCAGTTTGACCCGGCTGTTGATGCCGAGCTTGGCGTAGACGTTGGCCAGGTGGGCCTCGACCGTCCGTCTGGACAGGACGAGCCGTTCGGCGATGGCCTGGTTGGTCAGTCCGGCGAGGGCCAACCGGGCCACCTCCTCCTCCCGCGAGGTCAGCTCCGTCGACGCCAGGCCCGCGAGCGCAGGTGTGCGCGGCGACTCACACGAACGCGCCAGGTCCCTGGCCCGGGCCGTCGCGACGGCGGCACCGCGCCGCTCACCCGCCCGCTCATGAGCCGCTGCGGCCTGGCCTGCGGCATCGGCGGCCAGCATGCCCAGCCCCATCCGTTCGAACTGCCCCGCCACCTCCTCCAGCTGCGACCCCAGCCCGGCGACCGCGGCTTCGGCGTGCAGCGCGTACGTCTGCACGAGTGGACCGTCGACCAGTGCCACCAGCGTTCGCAGCCGGTCGGCGACCCGCCGGGCACCGCCGAACCGGACGGCGACGTGAAGTGCCCGCGCCTCGAGTGCCCATTGCCCCGACTCCGCGGCCTCGGCCGCGGCCAGTAGGGCCCGGTCCGCCGCCGCGACGAGCTCGTCGCGGGCAGCGGCGTTCCACGCCTGCGCCAGCTGAGCATGTCCGCCTCCCCACAGACCCGGAGCCGCCCCGGACGGCGTCTCGCCGACGGGTTGCTCGTCGCCGAGGAGGGCGTGCGCCTGCACCAACTGGTCGGCGCACATCCCGCGAAGGCCGACCGGGTCGAGCCGGCCGAGGCAGGCGGCTGCCTCGGTCAGCCAGCGCACGGCCGTCCGCGGCTGCCCGGCGGCGAGTGCGGCCTGTCCCAGGTGCAGCACGGACACGGCATCGTCGATCCCTTCCGGTCCGCTCAGACAGTCCTGGTAGAGCTGGGTGGCTCGGCGCCGCAGCTCACGGATCCGGCCGGACAGCTCCAGGGCGAGCAGCTCCGCGTGCGCCAGCACGATCCTCGACCAGCCCGCGGCGGTCGCCGTGCGACACCGTTCGAGCATGGCCCATCCCGAGGCGGCGGTGGCCAGCGCATCATCGAACCGCCCGGACGTCGCCAGCGCCGTCGCCAGCGCGGCGGCGACGAGCGATCCGGGCGCGGACGGATCACCCGTGCGGGCCCGGAGGGGGCCGGCGAGGTCGAGGGCGTCCCGCACGCCACCGATGAGATAGGCAAGCAGAATGCGCGCGCCGGTGACGTCGCGGCGGACCGGTTCGGACAGCGCGTCCAGGTCCACCTGCTGCAGCGCGGTGGCGGCGGTATCCGCCTTGCCGAAGCCTCCGACCAGGTTGAGCGACCGTACGACCGCGAGGTCCCCCGCGTCGTCCGCGCAGCCGATCAGGGTGGTGGCCTCGGCGGCGACCTGCTCGGCCTCCACGGACCGGCCCTGCCAGTGCAGCGCCTGGATGAGCGCGAGCCGGGCGGGAAAACCCCCGCCACCCTCGATCGCGGTCCGCGCCAGACGTTCGGCGAGGGCACACTGCCGTCGGGCGAGCGCCTGCTCGGCGCCGTCCATGAGCAGGTCCACGTCGGGCTGCGGCTGGTCGCTGTCCAGCAGCAACACGCCGACCCGCAGGGGGTCGGTCGCCGGTGGCGCGCAACAGCGCTCGGCGACCAGACGGCACAGCCGGCCCCGGGCGGCTTCGGGGATCCGGGCGCGGACGACCTCGCCGTGCAGTGGATGGGCGATCCGGGCCAGCGCGGTCCGCCCCGTCCGCTGCACGACGATGAGCATCCGGCGCTCCAGCGCGGCCACCGCCTCCGCATCAGCCAGCTCGAGCAGCCGGACCAGCGGCAACGGCCCGCCGACCGCCAGCACATCGAGGGCGGTCCGCTCACCGGCGCCCAGCTCACCGAGGTGCGCCTGGACCACCTCGGTCAGCCGGGAGGTCGGAACGAGCCCTCCCTCCCAGTGCCATACCCCGTCCCGGATCCGCAACCGGCCGGTGACCCGCCCGGCCTCGATCAGCTCGCGCAGATACAGCGGGTTTCCTCGGCTCAGCCGCCACAGGTGTTCGGTCGTTCGGGCCGTCACGATGTTCCCGAGGGTGGCGTGGACCAGGCGTCGAGTCTCAGCCTGGCGCAGCGGCGACAACTCCAGCCGGTGGGCCAGCGCGTCCTTCCACAGCGCCGCGATGGGCGCCGGGACCGGCGAGTCGGACGGTACGACCAGCACGAGGGCGGCCGTGCCACTCAGCGCGATCTGATGCAGCAGCGTCATCGAGACCTCGTCGAGCAGATGCGCGTCGTCGACTCCGACGAGTCGCCGCGCCTGCCCGTCCCCGGTGAACGCGAACACCGCCCGCTGCAACAGCGTGAACAGACTCGAGGTCGTATCGCTGACCGGGACCAGGTGCGCCAGCGCCCCCAACGGGATGGTCTGGGCCGCGCTCGTCCCCGCCGCCCAACAGGTCGACCGCCCGGCGTCCTGCGCCTGCGCGACCGCCTCCCTGGCCAGGCGCGACTTGCCGATCCCGGCGCTGCCGGTGATGACCACACTGCGTGGCGTCGTCCCACGCAGACAATCGGCGATGAATCGAAGTTCTGCCTGCCGGCCGGTGAAAGCCCCATTCGCGTTCGTCATGGCACCGACCGCGGCAGCCTCGCGGAAACAGGACTCCCGCGGCACACCGCTTCCCCCCTGATATGAGTCCTACCCGTGCATACCGCGCGCAGTGCCCCGGATGCTCCTGACGATAGCCCCCTTTCCCACTCCTGGCCATTCGACGCGGCGCACCAACCGTCGTCCGGGCCATCCGGGGCGCGCTGCGCTCGCCCGGCCTCCGGCTACCCCAATGACTCGAGGCGCCATCATCCGAGGACGACGATATGCCCGCGCCCATCGCGCCACGACGAAGCAATGACGCAACGTCGGGCAGCGGATATGCGACGATTCATGGACATTTCGGCCGAATGCACAGCCGCAGAATTCAGGCAGCCGAGTTCCTGCGCACATCAGGAATCACGTGACGGGCCCCCGGGGCGCGATTACCCAAAGATCGACAGCGGCGCACAACGGCCGACCGCCGATCTCACTGACCGACGCCCACCGCCTCGGGCGAACCCGACTCGACCGGCGCGGGCACCGTGACCTTCGTCAGGGCGCGATCGAGCAGCACCGCGGTCAGCACCGCCAGGACCGGCGAGACCGCCAGCAGCGCCGTCGTCCCGTGCGGGCCGGGCGTGGCCGCACAGACCAGGAGCGCACCGGCCGCCCCCGCGACGGGACGCAGCCTGCGCGACCGGGACCATGTCGCACCCAGCAGCCCGGCCGCGGCGAGCAGCACCGGCAGCAACGTCGGTGACACCGGTCCGGCCCCGGTGACCGCCAGTCCACCGTCGCCGGTGGCCGCCAGCGCCACCGCGGCAGCGGCTCCCGCCAGCACCGCGCCGCCGAGCAGGCGAACCGGCCCGGGACGCGGAACCCCGGCCGCCAGCGCCACCGCGACGGCGGCACACAGTCCGACCGCCACCAGCGGCACCGTCAGGACGCCGAGGACCGCCGCCACCGCGGCCACGGTGTTCTCGGCCCGTCCCCGCCCGACCGTCGCGGCCGCCAGGATCAGCCAGCCGGTCGCGAGCGCACCGGGATCGACCGAGCCGTACGCCACCACCAACCCACCCAGCACGACGGCCAAAGCCGCGGCCGCGGGCCGTACCCCGCACCGGAGGGCCACCGGCCACAGCGCAAGACTCGCGGCCACGCCCACGACGATCATCGCCACCCGGGCGGCATCCGGTTCCATCGGTGGCGCATAGCCCGACAGCAGGGCCTGCAGCGCCGCCAGCTGATGCACCGCGACGGCATCCGGCCAGGACGGCATCCTGGTGCCGCCACCGACCGCGGCGGCCGCCTCGGCGAGCGCGACCTCGCCGGTCGTCGCGCCGCGGACCGACATCCGGACCAGTCCGATCCAGGCGATGAGCACCAGGGCCGCCGCCGCGACGACGAACCATCCGCCGCCCGCGACGGCGCGCCGGCGCGGCTGGATCGGCGCACCGGTCGACACCGGCCGCGCCCCCGCGGGCGCGGGCCCCGAGCCGTAGCGGCGCACGAGCGCGCCGATCATCGCGCGGCCGATCCCGAGCATGATCATCGCGATGCCCAGCCACGGCAGGATCAGCAGGACCACCTGGACCAGGCCCAGCGCGACGGTGACGACCTGGCCTGCCCGGACGGCCTCGGCCATGCCCGCGACGACCACCTGCAGGGAGTCCCGCACCATCGGCAGGATCCGAGGGGTCGCGAACGCGAGCAGGACGAGGAAATACCCCAGGCACGGAACGGTCACCAGGACCCACAGCGTGATCACCCGCCGGGTCCACGGCCTCAGCGCCGCGACCCGAGGGTGGGGCTCACGGCCCGGGACCAGGCCGCGCAGCACCGGCCCGATGAGGCCGAACAGGTCCGGGACGCCGGCCAGGTCGCTGAGGATGTAGTAGCCGTCCAGCCGCAGCGAGGGCAGAAACTGCCAGAGCGTCTGGACGTGCAGCAGGACGAGGGTGAGCAGCAACCACGGTGCCGCGGTGGCCAGATAGGCGGCCCCCGCGACGATCAGGAAGAGGGCGTTGAAGTAGATCCCGCCCAGGTCCGTGCGCAGCCGTCCGGTCCGGTCCAGCCGGTAGGCGTCGGTGACCGTGCTGTACATCGCGGGCCAGACGAGGTATAGGCCGATACCCATCGGCCCCGGGCGCGCACCACCGTAGCGGCAGGCCGTCACATGGCCGCATTCGTGGAACGCCCCGAAGACGACAACGACCACGAGCACCAGCAGCGTCGCGGACGGCTCGCGGAGGAGCGCCTGCACGCTCGGCAGTACCCGGCCCACCCCGCCCTGCACGACGATCGCCACATCGACGGTGACCAGCGCGACCACCGCGGCGATCACCACGGGTCGCGTGAACAGCGGCCGGAACAACCCGGCGATGGCCCAGGCCACCTCCGCGGGCACCACGGTGGTCCGCAAGCGCAGCGCCAGCAGCGGATCCGGCCGGACCCAGCGGGGCTCGGCCGGCCCGTCCGGCTCGGCGATGAGGCCCGCGGGTCGCAACTTGTTCTCGACGAGGTACCGGACCTGCTCGCCGGTGAGCCTCTTGCCGAACTGCCCGCTGACCCTGGTGGCCACGTCCTCGACGTCGCGTTTCCCGTCGATGTCCGCGACCACCAGGTACAGCAGCGCCGGCAGTTGGAGGATCTGGCCGTCGGCTCGTCCGACCAGGTACTGCCGCTGCTGAAAGCCCGAGTCCTGATACTCACCGATCAGCTCGACGCCGGGCGCCAGCCGAGGCACCGGCGGTGCCCCCCGCCGGGCCTCGAACGCCTCCGCTGCGGTGCCGATGGCAACCCCCCACGTGCTCGTTCGAGTACGCAACGGGAGGGGCGGCCGATCCCCGGCCGCCCCCTCCTTCGGTGCTCACGGGCCTGTCTGCGCAGGCCTCAGCTGAACAGGTTGCCCACGGCCCAGCCGCCCCAGCCACCGTGCCCACCCACGGCGTGAGCGATGTTGTCCCCGCCAGCCGTGGCGTCGCCACCGAACAGGGACAGCGCAAAGTTGACGTTGCCCGCGTTGATGGCGTAAGCGTCGCCGCCCCGGCCGCCGTCACCGCCGACACCAATTCCGACGATCATGGTCGTTCGGGCGGGGAGCAGCTCGATGTGCTGGCTCTCCAGTTCGGCGATGCTCAGAGCGTCCGACATCTCGTCCTCCTGGCCTTCTGCCCCGCGGGGCACCCCTCGGTCACCTGGCACCGCTCAGGTACGCCTCTCCGGCTGGGACGTCACCTGAGATCCACACCTGAGCCGCCATCTCGTGATGCTGGCCTCGCCTCGATGCCTGACGAGGTCGAAGCCATGGTCACCTGGCCGTCGCACACTGTCACCACCTAAGTTCCGCCGGGCCGCTACCTAAACTCGACGACGGCACCGACCCGAATTTCGGATCCGCGGGCCGGCGCACCGGATTCCGCGGCGACGCGGCGAGCCGCAGCTGCCCGCAGGCCCAGGCGCGTTCCGTGCGGACGCGTTACCGTTGATGCATGGATCCGGTCACGGAACGCGCACCCAAGATCGTCAAGTCCGACGAGGAGTGGCGCGAGCTGCTGAACCCGGCGGAGTACCACGTGCTCAGGCAGGCCGGAACCGAGCGCCCGTTCACCGGTGAGTACACCGATACCAAGACCGTCGGCAGCTATACGTGCAGGGCCTGCGGGGCGGAGCTGTTCCGCAGCGAGACGAAGTTCGACTCGCACTGTGGCTGGCCGTCGTTCTTCACGCCGCTCGCGGGCGACGCGGTGATCGAGCGCCCCGACAACAGCCTGGGCATGCGCCGGGTGGAGGTCCTGTGCGCGAGCTGCCACAGCCACCTCGGCCACGTCTTCGCCGGCGAGGGTTACGGCACGCCCACCGACCTGCGCTACTGCATCAACTCGGTCAGCCTGCGGCTGGTGCCGGACCCACGGTGAGCGACCGGCGCCGCCTCCTCATCCGCTCGGCGCAGCCGCCACACCGTGGTACGGCGGCTGTCGGCCCCCTCCATCTCCGGGACCGGCACGTCATAGGCGGCAAGGGCCGCCAGGCGGTCCGTGGGTAGGTACGCCCGGCCCGGATCGCCGAGGAGCACATCCGAGCCGCCGGCCCGGGCCCGGGCGAGGTACGGCAGCACCCGCTGGGTCATCGTCCGGTCGTAGCAGACATCCCCGGCCAGCACGACCTCCGCGTCGGTGGACGCCTCATCCAGCACGTCCCCCAGCACACGGTCCACCGCGACGCCGTTGGCGGCGGTGTTGAGCCCGATGGCCGCTACGGCGTGCTCGTCGATCTCGACAGCGGTCACCCGGGCAGCTCCCGCCGCCGCCGCCGCGATCGCGACGATCCCGCATCCGGACGCGAGGTCGAGCACCGCCCGGCCGGCGACCAGCGCGGGCATGTCGAGAACGTACCGGGCCAGTGCCTGCCCACCCGCCCAGGCGGCCGCCCAGAACGGCGGCGCCAGACCGCTACGGCCGAGTTCGGCCTCCATCCGCTCCCACAGCGCGACGATGTCGTCGGCCAGATGCACGGTGATCTCGGGCACGAGAGGCGGGGCGGCGAGCCGGGTGTGTGCCCGGACGAAACCCACGAGTGCCTCGGTCATCCCCACACCCCGATCCTGCGACCGACTCGGTCAGACCGTAACGGGTCATCTCACCGGTGTCCGACGGGCGCGGGCCGCCGGCCACGCGCCGAGGGCTCGCCGCCGTCACGGCCGTGTGAGATCAGCGGTACGGCACCCAACTGCGCTACGGTGACCGCGTCCTCGATCGCGGCGATCGACAGCGCCCCCACCCGGCCGACACCGGGCGGCGGCCCCGATCGTCTCGACCTGTTCGGGGTGGGCCTGCGGCACCGACGACGCGGGAGCGGCTGCACGCTCAGAGCACACCGGATCTGCGGCGTCACCGACCGATGCCCACCGCCGACGAAGCAGGCCGAGGCTTGATCCGCCGCACTCGGGGTACGCACAACCGCAACGGCCGTGATGCCCCAGGGGTTGGGTGGAGGAGGTGGCTCGATGTCGGAGACCGACGACGGACTGGACGATCTCGTCCCGTTGATCGTCGATGCGCTACCGGCGATCCTGACCGAGGTCCGTGACATCCTCGCCGATCAGTACCCGGACTATGCCCGGTTTCTCACCGAGGAGTTCGATGAGGTCGTGGTCGGCGCCAAGGCGTTCGCGACCCGCCTGGTCTCGCTGGCCCGGTGCGGCCCGGCCACGGTTCCGCAGTTCGTCTCGGAGGTCGAGGAAGCGGTCTTCGAGGAGATCGGGCGACTGCACCACCGCCACGACCAGGACGTCACCGGGCTGCTGGCCGCCTACCGGACCGGCGCGAGCGTGACCTGGCGGCACGTGGCCGCGGCTGCCCTGCAACGGTCGATCCCCGCCGAGACCTTCGCCGCACTGGCCAGCGCCGTGTTCGCCGCCGTCGAACAGCTGTCCTCGGCCTCGCTGCGCGGCTACGTCCGCGAACAGTCCAACCGGGCGTTCGTCCGCGACCGGCAGCGCGAGGAACTCGCCGACCTGCTGCTGTCGAACGCCCCCGGTGGGCCCGATCTCTCGGCCGTCCGGGCCACCGCGCGCAAGACCGACTGGGCCATTCCGGCCGAGGCCGCGATCGTCCTCGTCGACCCGGACAACGAGGTCGCCCGCTCGCTCCTCGCCCGGTTGGACGATTCCTGCCTGCTCGTGCGCCGCCCCGCCCAGCTGCTGGCCATCGTGCCCGACGCCTCGGGACCGGGCCGACGCGCCTGGCTGCAGACGATCCTGTCCGGTGCCGGCGCCATCGTCGGGATGACCGTCGCGCTGAGACGACTCCCCGCGAGCCTCCAGTTCGCCGAGATCTCGCTGCGGCTGCGCAACGCCCAGTTGCTGCACGGGGACCCGGTGTTCGTCGAGGACCATCTCGACGCGATCATCGTGCACCACGACCCCGACCTCCTCGATGCGCTGCGGCGGCGGTACCTGGCTCCGCTGGACGCGCTGCCGGAGGCGACCGGCACCCGGCTCGCCGAGACGCTCACCAGCTGGCTGCTGCACATGGGAAACCGCAAGGCCGTGGCCAACGACCTGCACGTGCACCCGCAGACGGTCCGCTACCGCCTCAGCAGGCTGCGTGAGCTGTTCGGCGCCGGCCTCGACGATCCCGCCGTGCGCGCCGCCCTGCTGCTGGCGCTGGCCTGGGGTCCCGCCGCGACGAGCGCTGAGAACAGGACCGATCGCGCCGACGAACCCGTGAGCGGACCGAAGCCGCTGTTGAGCAGACCCTTCCCGTTCGTCGGCGAGCGGGAAAGCCCGTGATCACGACCCGACGTGGTCACGGGCCGACCGGACGCTGAGCCTGCCGAGCGCGCCGGCGGCCAGCATGATCACGAGCGCGCCGAGCGCGTAGTAGTAGCCGAGCTGCTCGAACATCACCAGCACAGTCCCGCCGATGGGCGCGCCGATCGGGGCTGCCGGACCCGGAGTACCCCAGAGCTGGCTCACCGCCGGCCCGACGACGAACCAGATGCCACCGAGCAGCGCGAGCCAGGCCCCGAACGCCGCACCGAGCCGATGCCCGCTCGGTGCCAGGATCAGGCCTCCGAGCAGGACCGCGAGCCCGGGCAGAATGTTGAGCCACAGCCGGTCGGCCGTGTAGACCCACGGCTCAGGGCTGCCGAAGGCGTAGGAGAAGTACGGCCCGACGAACGGGATCAGCGCGCCCCAGAGCCCGAGCAGGATCAACCAGAACCCGCTGACAGCGCCGATGGTGCGGCGCATCTGCAGTGCTCGCCGGCGCGGCGGCCGTGCTTCGTCGAGAGTCGTGCCGGCAGCTCGCGGCTCCGGCGCGGGGGTGGTGTCGTGCGCCGCCGGGCGCTCGTTGCGGTCGCTGAGCACAGCGTCCTCCTGGGTGCGTCCTCCTGGTCGCGTGGTGGTCCCGGGTTACCCGAACCGCGCACGTCGGACACACGGATGCTCACCGCCGCGGCGAACCAGCGGACGCCGACAGGGCCCGCACAGTGCCGGTGGCGGATGTGGTCAGCTACGTCCGGATCGGGTCGAGTGCCCCGATGACGTGGAAGTCGTGCGCCTCGGCGACGGCGAGGTGAACCCGCTGCTGCAGGTGGCCGTTGCGCATGCTCATCGGCCCGCGTGGGCCGTCGTAGCCGACGCGGTCGGCGCTGGCCACCAGCGTCCGGACATCGGCCGAGCCCGCGGCCTGGTGCAGCGCCTCGAGGGTGCGGATCCCCTCGTAGCAGGACTCCGCGGCATTGTTCAGCGGGGGGCCGTCCGGCCCGTGCGCCGTCACATAGGCGTCCATCAGGTCCATTGCGCCCGCGGTCGCGAGGCTGTTGAAGTAGGCGGCGGCCACGTACAGTGCGGCGGTCGCCTCCGCGCCGCTGGCCAGCAGCATGTTCTCCTCCATCAACGGGCTGAACCGCACGGCCCGATCGTGCAGCTCACGCGCGGCGAACTGGCGGTTGAACAGCACCGCGTCCTGCCCGACCAGCAGCATGAGAACCGCCTGCGCGCGCGAGCGGTCGACCCGCTCGAGCACCGGGCCGAAGTCGCCGGTACCGAAGGGGACGAACATCTCCTCCACCAGCTCCAGCCCGAGCTCGCGGCAGTAGAGCCGGGCCGCGGCGGCGGATCCATGGGGCCAGACGTAGTCGTCGCCGACGAGGAACCAGCGGCGCAGACCGAGGGTGTCGCGCAGCCAGGCCAGTCCGGGGGCGATCTGCAGCCACGGGATCTCCCCGGCGCAGAACACGCCGGGCGTCCGCTCGCCGCCCTCGTACAGGGATGTGTACACGTACGGGATCCGACCCCGGACGATCGGCGTCAGCGCCTCCCGGACCGAGGAGATGTGCCAGCCGGTCAGCGCGTCGATCCGCCCGGCCCGCAGCAGACGGGCCACGTTCGAGGCCACCTGTCCCAACGGGGCGCCGCCGTCGATGACCTCGATGTCGACGGGCCGGCCCAGGATCCCGTCGCGCCGGTTGACCTCGGCGGCGGCCATCTCGACGACGGCCTCGCACGAGGGCCCGAAGATGCCTGCCGGCCCCTGCAAGGGGATGACCAGCCCGACCCGATACGGCCTGTCCGCTGACGCCAATGGAGACCCCCGCCGATCGCGACAGTCCTTCCGTTGTGAAGTTTCTAACATGAGCGCGTCCGCATGAGTAGAGCTGGCGACGACGCGCCGGAAACTTTCAATTGACTTATTTTCTAGCGGAAGTAATGTCGGGGTCCGCGCGGTTCCCGCCGCGCTGACCGCGCTGCCACTCTGGGAGGACCACATGGCTGACGGACGCATCGACTTCACCAAGTCCGGGGTCTCGCGCTTTCCCGACCGGGACCTGGGGGTCCCCCGGTTCAGCTGCGAGGTCGGCGTCCCGCTCGCCCAGCAGAAGGAACTGGGGCACAACCGCTGGCACCCCGACATCCCGCCGCTGTTCGAATGCGACCCCGGCGACGAGGTGATCCTGGAGAGCCCCGGCTACGACGACTACCAGCTCCAGGACCTCGACGACGACCAGGACATCCACACCATCGACCTCACCCGAACCCACCCCATCACCGGGCCGGTGCGGGTGCGCGGCGCCGAACCCGGCGACCTGCTCGTGGTCGAACTGCTCGACGTCCAGCCGCTGAGCGGCATCGGCTACTCCAACGTCCTGCCCGGGATGGGCGGGCCGCTCAAGGAGCGGTTCCCGCGCGGCTTCAAGACCGTCTGGGACCTGCACGGCATCTACGCGACCTCGCGTCAGGTCCCCGGCGTGCGCATCCCCGCCATCAGCCACCCCGGCGTGATCGGCGTCGCGCCCTCGCACGAACTGCTGGAGCAGTGGAACCGCCGCGAGGACCCGCTCATCGCCCAGGACCAGGCCGGACCGCGAGCCGACGCCACCGCGACGGCCGTGCTGCGCACCCTGGAGGGCGAGGAGTGGCAGCGGGTCGCGGCCACCGCCGCCCGCACCGTCCCGCCACGCGAGAACGGCGGGAACATGGACATCAAGAACCTGTCCCGCGGCTCCAAGATCTACTTCCCGGTCTTCGTGGAGGGCGCGCTGTTCTCCTGCGGCGACCTGCACTTCGCCGAGGGCGACGGGGAGATCACCTGGAACGCCATCGAGATGGACGGCGCGGCCTGGCTGAAGTTCGGCCTGATCAAGGGTGGGGCGCGCAAGTACGGCATCCGGAACCCGGCGTTCCGCCCCTCCCCGGTCGACCCGAACTTCGGCGACCGCTACATCAGCTTCGTCGGCTACAGCGCCCGCGGCGACGAGCAGCGCTACCTGGACACCACGATGGCGGCCGTGGACGCGGTCGAACAGGGCATCGACTACCTCACCCGGTTCGGCTACACACCCGAGCAGGCCTACACGATCATCAGCGTGGCGCCCTGTGAGATGCACGTCGGGGGAATCGTCGACATCCCCAACGCGGCGGTGACCCTGAGCATCCCGCTCGACATCTTCGACCAGGACATCCTGCCCACACCCTGACCCGCGGCCCCGACCGGCG
>NZ_JBHSQW010000025.1:253668-271352 GCF_042658695.1 Pseudonocardia hispaniensis
CGCCTCGTGGATGGACTCTCGAGACTCACCGGCGTCCCGCAGGACCTTCTCATGGGACTCGAGGCAGACCCCGCAGCCACCGATCGCGCTGACCGCCAACGACCAGAACTCGAAGTCCTGCTTGTCCACACCCGGGTTGCCGATCACCTGCATGCGAAGCCGGGCCGGCAGGTTGCCGTACTCCGCGTCGCCGATCAGGTGCGTGGCCCGGTAATAGACGTTGTTCATCGCCATGATCGACGCGGCCGCCTTGGCCGCGGTGGCCGCCGCGTCGTCGAGGTGCTCGCGCGCCTCGGCCTCCAGTTCGCGCAGCACCTGCGGGTTGCGGGTGGCCACGGCGCAGGCCAACACCGTTCCCCACAGCCGCTGCGCGGGCAGCGTCGAGTTGGCGATGACCGACCCGAGGTTGAGCTTGGTGTCCTTGGCGTACGCCGGCAGCGCCTGACGCAGCGCGTCCAGTGACATCTCAGGCCTCGACCAGCAGCGAGTTGACGTCCAGGGTGCTCTCGCCCTTGGTCCAGTTGCACGGGCACAGCTCGTCGGTCTGCAGGGCGTCGAGGACCCGCAGCACCTCGTCGACGTTGCGGCCCACCGATCCCGCCGTCACCATCGCGAACTGGATCTCGTTGTTCGGGTCGACGATGAACGTCGCCCGCTGCGCGACCCCGTCCGCGTCGAGCACGCCCAGCGCCGTGGACAGCTCTCGGTTCAGGTCCGACATCATCGGAAAGGGCAGCTCGCGCAGGTCCGGATGGTTGCGCCGCCAGGCGTGGTGGACGAACTCGTTGTCCACCGAGAAGCCCAACACCTGGGCGTCGCGGTCCGCGAACTCGTCGTTGAGCCTGCCGAATGCGGCGATCTCGGTCGGACAGATGAAGGTGAAGTCCTTGGGCCAGGAGAACACCACGAGCCACTTGCCCGGGTACGACCCGCGGGTGACCGTGTCGAACGCCGTGGCCGGATCCAGGGCGACGCAGGCGTTGAGGGCGAACTCAGGAAACGTGTCGCCGACCGTCAGCACGAATTTTCCTCCCACACTCGAACACAGAGGGACAGACCACGGATCTGCCGGATGAGGCCTCCGTTGGTCCCGATGCACCACACCGGACCGGACAGCGGTGGCGCGGTCTACACGGCGAGTGCTGAGCGCATGCTCACCGATACCGCCTCCGGAGAGAAATCGACCCGCGTCCATACTGTGATCGACTATGTCGATCACAGGCCCCCTCCCGACTGCCGCCCAGCTGAGCGCCTTCCGCGCGGTCGCCGAGTTTCTGCACTTCAGGTCGGCTGCGGCGGAGCTCGGAATCAGTCAGTCGACGCTGTCCGCGGCACTGGCCGGTTGCGAGAAAGCGCTCGGCGGACGGCTTGTGGATCGCACCACACGCAACGTCGCACTGACCGACCGGGGCGAGCGGCTGCTGCCCTCGGCGCTGCGTGCGCTGGCGGCGATCGAGGACCTGGTCGAACAGGCGCGGCCGGATCGCCAGCCGTTCACCGGCCGACTGCGGGTCGGCGCGATCCCGACCGTCGCGCCGTACCTGCTACCCGCCGCGATGCGGGAGCTACGCCAGAGGTATCCGCGATTGCAGATCACGATCGTCGAGGAGCGCACCGCCCAGCTGGTCGAGGCCGTGACCGAGGGCCACTGCGACGTGGCGCTGCTGGCCACCCGTGCGCCAGGCCTCGTCGAGGAGGCGCTCTTCGAGGAGGACTTCGTGATCGTCGTTCCCCCGGACCACCCGCTGGCGGACGCGACCGAGCTGCACCCCAGCGTGCTGCGTGAGCTCGACGTCCTGCTGCTCACCGAGGGGCACTGTCTGCGTGAGCAGACCCTCGACATCTGCACCGAGGCCGGGGTGAAGCCGCGGATGGTCGACCAGGTGGCCAGCCTGACCACCATGGCGCAGCTCACCGCCGCCGGCCTGGGGGTCACCGTGCTGCCGGAGTCGGCCCTGGCGCTGGAACGCGCCCGGAGCGGTCTCGCCATCGCACGGTTCGCCCGGCCCGCCCCGGGGCGGCGGATCAGCCTGGTCTACCGGCGCGGCGACGAGCGCGGCGACGAACATGCCGCGATCGCCGCAGCGCTGCGGCGTGCGGCGCGGGTGCACCGGCTCCCGGTGCAGCTGGTCCGCCCGGACCCCGAGCCGGGGTCGGCGCGATAGCCGCGGCCGGCCGCGACACGGGCCGACCCGACGGTGCGCGACCACCCCTCGCGCACCCTCGACCGGCTCGGCGTCGGTGAGATGTCGGCACGGCCGGTAGGAGAGTCGGCTGCGGTCACGGCCACGTCGACCCCCGGCCGTCCGATACGGTGCCGGCGCCCGGCCCGGACGTGACGACCGAAGCGGACACCGCCTCGGCCAGCAGGCCCATCGCGGTGACCACGGCGGCCGAGACGAGGATCAGGGCCACCGCCGCAAGCGCGCCGCGCAGCCGGTCGCGACCGGCGTCGCCCCGGCGGGACAGCACTCCGGTGGGCCGTGGCGTGCGCCCGCCGGACCCGACCCCCCGCGCCCGCCGCAGCGCCGCCGGCCGCCTGGCGCTGCGCGGGGCCCCGGGCCGAAGCGGCCGCGGCCCTCGGGTCGGCGACCGCCGCGTGCCGAGATCCCGCACCGCAACACGGTCTGCGGCACGGTCGCTGTGCCCGATCGGATCGTTCGCCGTTCTGAGCCCCATGGTGATCCTCCGTCCCCCATCACCAGGATTCGCACATACGTTCGATCGAATGCCTGTGCGAATGTCTATCAGCAGGGACCGCGATTGTCGAGAGCCGCGCGACGCATTCTTCGAACATGCGTTTGGCAGATTGCCGGATCGGGACTACCGTGTTCGAGAACCGTGGCGGTTCGGCGGACCGCCGCGGACGAGGATGTCGACGAACGATGGAGGAGGCCGACCAGATGGCACGGGACAAGTCCGGTACCGGCGCCGACGCTGACCGGGGGCCCGGGCGGGTGCGGACCTTCCCCGATCCCCCGAACGATCCGGCCGGGCTGACCCCGCGGCAACGGAAGGTGCTCGAGGTGATCCGCGACTGGGTGGAGCGGTTCGGCTACCCGCCCAGCGTCCGCGAGATCGGCGACGCCGTCGGGCTGACCTCGACGTCGTCCGTGCACCACCAACTGCGCACCCTGGAACGCAAGGGCTACCTGCGTCGCGACCCGAACCGCACCCGTGCCGTCGACGTGCGCGGACCGGACGAGACGTCCGGCGACGACGCGCTCGCCGGGGCCGCCGGCGCCGATGATGCCCGCTCCACCGACCCCAGGCCCGCCTACGTGCCGCTGCTGGGCAACATCGCCGCCGGTGGGCCGATCCTGGCCGAGCAGGCGGTGGAAGGCGTCTTCCCGCTGCCCCGCGAGATCGTCGGCGAGGGCACGCTGTTCGTGCTCAACGTGCGCGGCGACTCGATGATCGAGGCGGCCATCACCGACGGCGACCTCGTGGTCGTCCGCCAGCAGCCCGTGGCCGAGCAGGGCGAGATCGTCGCGGCGATGATCGACGGGGAGGCGACGGTCAAGACGTTCAAGCGTCGTGACGGTCGGGTCTGGCTGATGCCCGCCAACCCGGCGTACGACCCCATTCCCGGCGACCAGGCGACCATTCTCGGCCGGGTGGTCGCCGTCCTGCGCAGGCTCTGACCCCGCGCCGGCACTCGGGTCAGGACCGCCGCCGCGCTCCGTGGACCATCATCCCCGCGATCGCGAGGACGAGCAGTGCGGCCGTGACGACGACGCCCGTCGCGGCGGGGGACCACACCGAGCCGGCGTCGTCCGGTACACCTGCCGCTGGCGTCTCGTGGGGCTCCACCGGCCCGGACCGCGCCGTAGCCGACGTGACGAGCGAGGCCGCGCCGGCTACGACGCGGATCTCGCCGCGCGCGGCACCGCGCGACTCCGAACCCGACAGCAGTCGGCCGTCGAGATCGAAGGCGATCGCCTCGCCCTGCGGTTCATCGGCCAGCGGAACCCGGACGGGGTGGGTGCGCAGGGCGGCCACGAGATCGGCGGCGGTGTCTCCGGTGACCGAGTAGAGCCAGGCATCGGTATAGGTCCGCAGGCCGACGACCCGTCCGTCGGCGCTGAGCGCGGCTCCGGTGACCAGCCGTGCTCCGATCTCACCGAGCGGTCCGCCGACGGTGTCCGACCTCGGCAGCACGACCTCGCCGACCCGGAGCAGCGGGGTCGGACCGGGCTCGGCGAGCGGGCCCGCCGGCCGGTAGATCCCCGCTGCTCCCACCGCCTCCTTCGTGATGATGAGCGGGATCCCGTCGGCGGCGACGACCAGCGCCTCCGCGTCGTGCGGTCCGTCGGGGTAGAAGAGCCGGTGCAGCCGCGGCGCGCCGTTCGGCGGCAGCACGATGAGCGCGACGGTCTCGCGACGCCGCTCGTTGTCACCGGTGTCGGCCACCCACAGTGTCCCGTCGGGGCCCCGGGCGAGGTCCTCGGCGTCGAAGGGATCGATGGCCGCCGTGCGGGTATGTGCTATCGAGCAGTCGTCCAGGTCGAGCCGGTACACCTCGACGCGCCGCCCGCCATCGGCCATCGCCCAGACCCCGCCGCCGTCGACCGCCAGCCCGGACAGCTCGGTGAGCCGCCGGTCGGTCATCGTGCAGCGGGCCTGGGGCGGTTCCGGGTCCGCGAGCTGGGCGGCCGCGACGCCGCCGGTCAGCCCGGCCACCGTGCCGACGAGGCCGACACACCCCAGGACGACGCCCATCCGGCGTGCCGTGGCGACGCGCACGATGCCCGCGAACCCGCGCCGAACGGGCGCGGTCAGTGCCCCGTTGTGGCGCCGTTGCGCCCGGCCACGGCGAAGGGCTGCACCGCGTTCGCGAGCTCCGCGCCGACGCGGGCGCGCAGCCGGGTGCCCTCGGCGGTGTGGTCGGCGGCGAGCACCTCGCCCTCCGCGTGCACCCGCGCCGCCAGCGAGCCCTCCGTGTACGGCAGCAACAGCTCCACGTCGACCTCGGGCCGCGGCAGCAGCTCCGCGATGCGCCGGCGCAGCACGTCGATCCCGTCACCGCGGCGCGCGGAGACGAACACGGCGTCGGGCAGCAGATGACGCAGCCGGGCAAGCTGCAGGTCCCCCGCCACGTCGGTCTTGTTGACCACCAGCAGCTCCGGTGGCATCGCGCCGTGCTGCTCCCCGACCTCGACGAGGACCTCCCGGACGGCCCGGATCTGCTCCTCCGGCAGCGGGTCGGACGCGTCCACGACGTGAATGAGCAGATCGGCCTGTGCCGTCTCCTCCAGGGTCGAGCGGAACGCCTCGACGAGCTGGTGCGGCAGGTGCCGCACGAATCCGACCGTGTCGGTGAGTGTGTAGGTTCGCCCGTCGGGGGTCGCGGTCTTGCGGGTGGTCGGATCCAGGGTCGCGAAGAGCGCGTCCTCGACCAGCACCCCGGCGTCGGTCAGCGCATTGAGCAGGCTGGACTTCCCGGCGTTGGTGTAGCCGACGATCGCGACGCCGGGCACCTCGTTGCGCCTGCGGTTGCCACGCTGGGTGTCGCGGACGGTGCGCATCGCGGCGATCTCGCGGCGCAGCTTGGACATTCGGTGCCGAATCCGCCGCCGGTCGAGCTCGATCTTGGTCTCACCGGGGCCGCGGCCACCGATGCCGACGCCGCCGGCAGCGCGGCCGCCGACCTGCCGGGACAGCGCCTCACCCCAGCCGCGCAGTCGCGGCAGCAGATACGACAGCTGGGCGAGCTCGACCTGTGCCTTGCCGTCGCGGGAACGCGCGTGCTGAGCGAAGATGTCGAGGATCAGCGCGGTCCGGTCGATCACCTTGACCTTGAGGCGATCCTCGAGCTGACGCAGCTGGCCGGGCGAGAGTTCGCCGTCGGCGATCACGGTGTCCGCCTGTGCGGCGTGCACGGCGGCGCTCAGCTCGTCGACCTTGCCGGAGCCGATGAAGGTCGCCGGGTCCGGGCGGCTACGCCGTTGGACGAGGCCATCGAGCACCTGGGAGCCCGCGGTCTCGGCCAGTCGAGCGAGCTCGACGAGCGAGGCATCGGCCTGCTCGGCACTCCCGGAGGTCCAGACGCCGACCAGCACCACCCGCTCCAACCGGAGCTGCCGGTACTCGACCTCGGTGACGTCGGTGAGTTCGGTGGACAGCCCGGCGACGCGCCGCAGGGAGGAACGCTCTTCGAGGTCCAGGTCGCCGGCGGAGGGGACCTCCTCGCCGACGGCTGCCGGAGTGCGGGCGTCCAGATCCAGTGGGGATTCAGTCATCGTGTGATACATGCTCCCACGACAACGCCGTTGCTGTCCGATGTGTTTCTCGGACGACCTGTTCCCCGGCGGCGTCGCGGCCGCGTTCAGCAGAGCGCATCCCACCAGGACCGCTCGAGCTCGCCCTCCCCGACCAGCACGGCAGGGCCCTGCAGGATGGTGCCGTCCGCCCCGACCGTGACCCGCAACCGTCCACCCCGGGTGCCCACCCCGACCGTGCCGGTGTCCGCACCGGCCTGCCGCAGCGCCGCCAGCACCGCGGCCACCGTGCCGGTGCCGCACGAGCGGGTCTCCCCGACACCGCGTTCGTGCACCCGCATCATGACCGTCCCGTCCCGCAGCGGCGTCACGAACTCGACGTTGACGCCGTGCGGGAACAGCGCCGGGTCGTGGCCCGGTGGGACGGTGAGGTCCAGCGAGTCCAGGGCGACCTCGGTGACGCAGGCCAGATGCGGGTTGCCGACGTCGACGGCGATGCCGGGGAACGCGTGGCCGTTGACCGTGGCCGTGGTGGCGGGCCCGATCCACCCCGGGCCCATCCCGACCGCGACCTCGCCCCCGAGCCCGTCCCCGTCGACGAAGCGAACCGTGCGCACCCCGCCCCGGGTGCCCAGCCGCAGCTCGGCGGCGGGACCGTCGGGCAACCAGCCGCGGTGGGCCAGATAACGGGCATAGACCCGCACCCCGTTGCCGCACATCTCGGCCACGGTGCCGTCGGCGTTGCGGTAGTCCATGAACCACTCCACGCCCGGCCGTGGGTCACCGACGGAGGCATCCTCGGCCTCCAGCGCCGTCCACCGGATCACCCGCAGCACGCCGTCGGCACCCAGCCCGCGGCGCCGGTCGCACAGCGCAGCGACCCGCTCGGCGGTGAGGTCGAGTGTCCCGTCCGGGTCGGGAAGCAGCACGAAGTCGTTCTCGGTCCCATGCCCCTTGGCGAACCGGATTCCAGGCTCCACACTGCGCACGCCGCCAGCCTACGACCGCACGGCCTCGGCGCCGCGCACGATCGACAGGGCGCGTTCGAGCAGGTCGGGTTCCTGGGCGTCGAGCCAGTGAATGCGCCGGTCACGGCGAAACCACGACCGCTGCCGCCGGACGAACCGCCGGGTGGCCTGCGTCGTCTCCGCGGCGGCGGCCGTCATGTCCCCGTCGCCGTCGAGATGGGCGAGCACCTGCTGGTAGCCCAGGGCCCGCGACGCCGTCCGCCCCTCCCGCAGCCCGCGCTGCGCGAGCCTGACGGTCTCCTCGACCAGGCCGGCCGCGAACATCCGGTCCACCCGCAGCGCGATCAGCTCGTCGAGCGGCCCGGACGGGCGGTCGATGCCGATCAACACCGCGTCGTAGCGTGGGGCGCGCAGGGCCGGCAGCCGGGCCGGGAAGGGGCGTCCGGTCAACGCGATGACCTCCAGCGCCCGGACGATGCGCCGTCCGTTGCTCGGCAGCACGGCCGCCGCGGCCGCCGGGTCGAGTGCGGTCAGCCGGGCATGCAGCGCCGCGGGGCCCCGCGCGGCCAGCTCGGCCTCCAGGTCGGCGCGCAGCGCCGGATCGGTGCCGGGGAACTCCAACTCGTCGAGCACCGCCTGCACATAGAGCCCCGACCCGCCGACCAGCACCGGGGTGCGGCCGGCCGCGCGCAGCCGCGCGACGACGGCCCGGGCCGCACGCTGGTAGGCCGCGACCGACGCGGTCTCGGTGACGTCGAGGACATCGAGCAGATGGTGCGGGATCCCCTGCCGCTGGGCGGGGGTGAGCTTGGCGGTGCCGATGTCCATCCCGCGGTACAGCTGCAGGGCGTCGGCGTTGACGACCTCGCCACCCAGCCGGGTCGCGAGAGCGAGGCCGAGGTCGGATTTTCCCGTCGCCGTCGGCCCGACCACCGCCACCAGCCGCGGCGCCGCCGGTTCCGGATCGCTCACGCCGGCGTCCACATCGCGACGTGGTACGCCACGCCGAACGGGGCCGAGGAGTACAGCAACTCGCCGCGCCACGCGGCGCGGCGCGTCGCGCCCGCCAGCACCTGCCACGGTGCCCGGCCGATCGCCCCCAGCCCGGCGGCCAGCCCGGGATCGAGCCGCAGCAGGGCGCCGGCGTCGGCCGCGGCCATCGCCTCGGCGACCGCGGCGTCGAAGCCCGCGGCACGCTCGTCGACGTACCCGGGGGCCTTCTCGCTGTGGGTCGTGGCCCCGTCACCGACGACCAGCAGCCCGACGGGCCCGGTGTCGGCCGCCGCGGCGAGGGCCGCCCCGAGTGCCGCACAGTCGTCCACGTCGGCGTCCGGCGCCACGAGCTCGCCACGGATGCGCACCGGTGCGCCGGTCCGTGCGGCCACCCAGCCGGCGATGAGCAGCGGCAACGGGAGATCCGGATCGGCGGGCCCCGCCGGGGCAGCGGTGTCCAGCGCGACCCGCACCTCGACCCCGAACCCGATGAAACTGCCCGCGGCGCCCGGGGACACGGACCGGCGGCCACCCGCGTCGGCGCCCACGGCGACCCACTCGGGTGCGGCGGCGGCCAGGCGCGCGGCGACGGTGTCGCACGCGGCGCGCAGCTCGGCGGTCTCGTGAACCACCCCCGTCGCCAGCTCGGGGACCAGCAACGGCGGCTGAGGCAGCACACCGACCGCGGAGAACACGAGAATCAGCCTAATGTCGACGATCGGCGACGCACACGGGCGTCGGAAACGGCGTCGGTACGGCGCAACTCGTCGAGCGAGGTCGGCCGTTGGCCCCAGCTCCTCGCGTCCGATGGTTTCGGTCCGTGCCGGGAGCTGTTTGAATCCCTAACGCCCCGGTCTCACGGGACCGGTTCGGCGTGTGCACGGCTCCGCCGCAGGGCGGAGCGCCCAACCCCGTGGTTGGGCTGGACGAGGGAGGACACGGTGTCGGAGCATCACGCGACCAGCGGAACGGATGAACGACGGGCCAGCAGCGTGGCCGCGGACGTCGCGGAGCATCGGGGCGTTCCGGACCCGGCGGGCCCCCGCCCACCGGCCGCGGACCCCGAACCGGCCGGCAGCGACAACCCCGCCGATCACCGGCCGGAGGCGGGGTCGGGCGAGCCGGGGCACAGCACGCCCCGCCCGCCGATTCCCGGCCCGCAGCGCGGGCGCGGTCCCGCCCCCCGGCCGGGTCCGGCCGCCGCGGATCCGGCGTCTCCCGATCCACGCCAGACGCCGGTCCCGCCCCGGCAGCCCGCCCCCGAGCCGGCGCCTGCCCTCACCCCACCCCCGCCGACCCCGGTCCCCCACGCCGGCAGCGACCCGGGCCGCTGGGGCCGCATCGACACCGAGGGCACGATCTACCTGGTCACCGCGGAGGGCGAGCGGGTGGTCGGGTCCTGGAAGGCCGGTACCCCGCAGGAGGGGCTCGCACTCTTCGCCCGCCGCTTCGACGACCTGCTCACCGAGGCCGAGCTGCTGGCCGCCCGGATCACCGCGGGCGCCGACCCGAAGCACTCTCTGAGCAGCGCAAAGACCCTACGCCAGCACCTGGACGAGGCAGCGGTGATCGGGGACGTGGCCGCGCTGCGCACCCGCATCGACGAGCTGGTCACGTTCGCCGAGCAGTCCGTGGGCGCCGCCCGATCGGCCCGCGACGCACAGCGCGCCGCCGCCGTCGCGCGCAAGGAGGAACTCGTCGCCGAGGCCGAACGGATCGCGGCCGAGTCGACCCAGTGGAAGCACGCCGGAGACCGGCTCAAGTCGATCCTCGACGAGTGGCGCACGATCAAGGGCATCGACCGCAAGACCGATGAGTCCCTGTGGAAACGGTTCTCCCGGGCCCGCGAGTCCTTCAACCGGCGGCGCGGATCGCATTTCGCCGACCTCGACCGGCAGCGGGCCACCGCAAAGGCCCGCAAGGAGGAACTCGTCGCCGAGGCCGAGGCGCTCGTCGAATCCATCGACTGGGGTTCGACCGCGGCGCGCTATCGCGACCTGATGACGGAGTGGAAGGCTGCCGGACGCGCGCAGAAGGACGCCGACGACGCGCTGTGGCACCGGTTCCGCGGCGCGCAGGACGCCTTCTTCGCCCGCCGCGCGGCCATCTACGCCGAACGCGACGCCGAGTTCCACGCCAACGCCGAAGCGAAACGGGCCCTGCTCATCGAGGCCGAGAAGATCGACGTCTCGGATCCCGACGCCGCCAGAGCCGCGCTGCGCACCATCCAGGAGCGTTGGGAGGCGATCGGCAAGGTCCCGCGGGAGGACATCCGTCCGCTGGAGGCCCGGCTGCGCGCCGTCGAGGAGAAGGTCCGCGAGGCCGCCGACCAGCACTGGCGGCGCACCGACCCCGAGGCCGAGGCCAGGGTCGAGCAGTTCCGCGAGCGGGTGACGCAGTTCGAGACCCAGGCCGCAAAGGCCCGCGCGGCCGGCGACGCCCGTCGCGCCGAGCAGGCTCAACGGCAGGCCGAGCAGTGGCGCGAATGGCTCGCCACCGCGGAGCAGGCCGTCCAGAAGCGCTGACGCCGCGGCTTCACGACCGAGTGGGCCGCGTCGTGGTTCAGCGCCGCGCCAGCGCGATCCGGGACCACGACCCGGCCAGCACCACCACCGCGAGCGTGGCCAGGATCAGCCCGATACCGGGGCCGGTCCCGCCCTCGGGGATCGTGACCTGGCGGGACCAGATCGCCCACACCCCGGTGACCACCGAGATCCCGCAGCCCACGGCGCAGACCCAGGCCAACGCCCACAACCGGGTGGACAGCGCGAGCGCGGAGCCGAACACCCCGAATCCCAGGGCCGTGAACGTGAACAGCCGGGGCAGGCTCCCCAGCGACGGCGCCCCCGCGAGGACCTCCCACCCGGCCACGGACCCGACCCACGGCAGCAGGAAGGCCCCGATCAGCACGAGCACAGCGACGGAGGTGACCAGCCCCGCCGCGCCGGGATCGATACGGTGCCGCACGCGCCGCTCGACGTCGCGCAACTCCTCGTCCAGCCGGCTCAGATCGTCGAACGACCCGGTCATCGCGTACCTCCTCCCCCGGCCGGCACCGCCGGGCAGGTGCTGTCCAGCGGTGTCGCGGCCGGCGCTCCGAGACCCGGCAGCCCCAGCGCCGTCGGCGTACCGCGCGGACGGCTCCCGGACTCCTGCGCATCGCCGGCGCGGGTCGGCCGATGGGTGATCGGCCCTGCGTCGGCGACGAGGTGGTGCGGCGCCCCGTATCCGATCCGCACGGTCACCACGTCGCCGGGTCGCACGGGCACGTCGCCGGGAGCGAAATGCACCAGTCTGCCGTCGCGAGCACGCCCGCTCATCCGCCGCGTCTGGGCGTCCTTGCGGCCCTCCCCGATGGAGACCAGCACCTCGACCTCACGCCCGACCATGGCTCGGTTCTGCTCCCAGGAGATCTGCTCCTGCAGCGTGACGAGCCGGTCGTAGCGCTCCTGGACGACGGCCTTGGGCAACTGGTCGGGCAGCGCGGCGGCCGGCGTGCCCGGGCGCGGGGAGTACTGGAAGGTGAAGGCCTGGGCGAACCGGGCCTGCGCGACGACGTCGAGGGTGGCCTGGAAGTCCTCCTCGGTCTCCCCCGGGAACCCGACGATGATGTCGGTGCTGATCGCGGCGTCCGGGATCGCGGCCCGCACCTCGTCGAGGATCGCCAGGAACCGCGCCGAGCGGTAGGACCGGCGCATCGCCCGCAGCACCCGGTCCGAGCCGGACTGCAGCGGCATGTGCAGCTGCGGGCACACGTTCGGCGTCTCGGCCATGGCGGCGATGACGTCGGCGGTGAAGTCGCGCGGGTGCGGGGAGGTGAACCGCACCCGTTCCAGGCCGTCGATCTCGCCGCAGGCGCGCAACAGCTTGGCGAACGCGCCACGGTCGCCGAACTCGGCGCCGTAGGAGTTCACGTTCTGACCCAGCAGGGTCACCTCGAGCACGCCGTCGGCGGCGAGTGCCGCCACCTCGGCCAGGACGTCTGCGGGTCGTCGGTCGCGTTCCCTGCCCCGCAGCGAGGGCACGATACAGAACGTGCAGGTGTTGTTGCAGCCCACCGAGATCGACACCCAGCCGGCATAGGCCGACTCGCGGCGCGCCGGCAGGGTCGAGGGAAACACCTCGAGCGCATCGAGGATCTCCACCGCGGCCTGCCTGTTGTGGCGCGCCCGCTCCAGCAGGGTCGGCAGCGCGTGCACGTTGTGGGTGCCGAAGACGACGTCGACCCACGGGGCCTTCGCGACGATCGTCTCACGGTCCTTCTGGGCGAGGCAGCCACCAACGGCGATCTGCATGTCCGGCCGGGCGAGCTTCTCGGGTCGCAGCCGGCCGAGGTTTCCGTAGAGCTTGTTGTCGGCGTTCTCGCGGACCGCGCAGGTGTTGAACACGACGACGTCCGCCGAGCCGCCCTCCGCGGCCTTCGCATAGCCTGCCGCCTCGAGCAGGCCCGCCATCCGCTCGGAGTCGTGGACGTTCATCTGGCATCCGTAGGTGCGGATGGAATAGCTGCGGGTCACGAATCAGAGGGTAAGCTGCCCGGCCAGTCCCTGGCGCACCGCCCGGCCACCCTTGGGCGCCCAACTGCCGCAAGGAGGCCGCGGTGGCGCGAGCAGAGCTCAGCAGGCGGCAACTGCTGCGCCTGCTGGGCGCCTCGGGGGCGGCCGCCGTGCTGGCGCCGGTGCTGTCGGGTTGTGCCTCGCCGTTCCGCGACGTACGCATCGCCATCGCGACCGGAGGCACCCAGGGCGTCTACTACACCCTCGGCGGGGCCCTGGCCGACATCTGGCAGGACCAGCTTCGGCTGGCGGCGCGTCCGCAGGTCCTCCCGACCGCGGGGTCGGTGCAGAACCTGACGCTGCTGGCTTCCGGGAGCGCCGACATCGCGTTCAGCCAGGTCGACACGATCGCGGACCTGCTGAGCGAGACCGCCGCCGACGACCCGCGAGCACCGCGGGCGCTCGCCCGGATCTACGACGATGTCGTCCACGTGGTGGTGCGCGCCGACTCCCGGTTCCATCGGCTGGCGGACCTGCGCGGGGCCCGCGTCTCGATCGGGGCCAAGGACTCGGGTGTCGAGCCGATCGCGCGCCGGTTGCTCGCCACCGCCGGCCTGAACCCCGAGCGTGACGTGCAGCCCATCCGGTTCGGGATCAACGAATCGGTCGAGGCCATGCGGTCGGACACGATCGACGCCTTCTTCTGGTCCGGGGGGCTGCCCACCCGCGGCGTGAGCGATCTCGCCGCCACCGTCCCCATCCGGCTGCTCGACCTCGGCGATGTGCGGGGGCTGGTCCGGGCCGCCTACCCCGTCTACTCGGCGGGCACCGTGCCCGCGTCGAGCTACGGCATCCCGGAACCGGTGAGCACCCTGCTGGTGCGCAACTTCCTGCTCGTCCCGGCCTCGATGCGCGCGGACCTGGCCGAGGCGCTGACCGGCGCCCTGTTCGCCGAGCAGCCGCGCCTGCGCGCAGCGAGCCCCGCGGCGCTGACGATCGATGCGCGGGCGGCGATCGGCACCCAGCCCGTTGCGCTGCATCGCGGAGCGCAGCGGTTCTACCGCTCGACAAAGTCCTTCTGATCCCGCGGGTCCGCGGGCGGCGACGCCGGATCCAGCAGCCGGGCGACCACCCGCAGCCCGCCGCCGGGCGGCAGCTCAAGGCGCAGCATCCCACCCGAGACCTGCGCGGTGCGCGCCGCGATGGCCAACCCGAGTCCGGATCCCTCGACGTCGCTCTGCCCGGGACCGCGCCAGAACCGGTCGGTGGCCCGGTCGAGCTCCTCGGGCGCGATCCCGGGACCGGTGTCGCGGACCACGAGATCGACACCGCCGGGCACCTTCCGAACCCCGATCGTGATCACCCCACCGGCCGGGGTGAACTTCATGGCGTTGTCCAGCAGCGCGTCGAGCAGGGTCTCGATCCCGCCGGGGGTCACCCGCGCCCGCAGCCCACGCATCCCGCAGCGGGTCAGTTTCAGCCCGATGTGTTCGGCCAGCGGGCGCCACGCGTCGATCCGGTCCTCGATGCTCGGGTCGAGCTCGACCGGCTGGGTCGCCGACACGCGCTCGGCCCTGGCCAGCGCGAGCAGCCCGTCGAGCATGGCGGACAGCCGCTCGGCCTCCTCGAGCGCGGCAGCGTGGTCCTCGGCCGCCGCGGCGGCGACATGACCATCGAGATTGGACAGCCGCAGGCGCAGCGCGGTCAGTGGGTTGCGCAGCTGGTGGCTGGCGTCGGCGACGAAAGCCCGTTGGGCGGCCAGCGCCTGCGTGACGATCCCGGCCATCCGGTCGAAGGAGGCCGACAGCCTGCGCAGCTCGGGCGGGCCGCTGCCCGTGGCGACCGGTTCGGCCTCCGCCCCGGCCAGCACCGCGTCGGCGATCCGGTCGGTGCCCTCGTCGAGCCGGTGCACGGGGCGCAGGATCCAGCGCACCAGCGGGAGCGCCACCAGCACCCCGAGGACCAGCGCCAGCAGGATCGCCCCCGCCACCACGGACCACACCCGCAGCTCCTGGGCCCGCAACGCGCCGGTGGGTGAGATCGTGAGCGCCGCGCCACGCACCTCGCCATCGACGAGTACCGGTTCGGCGAGCACCAGCGGCCGATCGTCCCACGGCAGGATGAACGGGTAGGGCTCGGAGCGGCGGTTGGCCAGCGCGAGGCGAAGCCGCTCCTTCCCGGCCTCGTCGAGGACGATCGGTTGGACCCTGGACGCGGCGACGATCCGTTGCTCGCGGTCGAGCACGGCCACCGTGACCCCGTAGACCTCGTCGTAGCGGGCCAGCTCGGCGGCCAGACCCGTCGCGTTCGCCTCGGTGATGGGTCGCTGCGCGATGGAGGCGAAGAAGATCGTGTCGGTGAGCCGGTCGGTGAACATCACGTGTTGCGCTCCTCGGGCGTCGGCCAGGGCGAGTGGCCCGCCGAGCCCGACGGCGAGCAGGCCGACCAGCACCAACATGATCACCAGCAGCCGGGCCCGCATCGCGCGTTACCCCCGGTCCGGGGAACGGGGCCCGGGCCGGTCCAGCCGATAGCCGATCCCCCGCACGGTCTGCACCAGGTCGGTCCGGCCGAGCTTGGTCCGCAGCGTGGCGACGTGGACGTCGAGGGTTCGGTTGGCTCCCGGCCAGCTGCGCCCCCAGACCTCGGCGACGATCCGGCTGCGCGGGCACACGGCGCCGTTCACGCTCGCCAGCAGCGCGAGCACCTGGAACTCCTTGCGGGTCAGCGCGACGTCGCGACCGTCGACGGTCACGGTGTGCCGGTCGAGGTCGACGTGCACCCCGTCGATGACGACGGTGCCTGCGGCGCCGGACCCGGGCGCGCCCCCGGTCCCGCCGCGGCGCCGGTAGACCGCGTGGATCCTGGCCACCAGCTCACCGATGTCATAGGGCTTGACCAGGTAGTCGTCGGCTCCCGAGTGCAGGCCGAGGATGCGGTCGTCGACCTCGCCGCGGGCCGACACCACGATGATCGGGACTTCGCTCACCGCGCGGATCGCCCGGCAGACGTCGAGGCCGTCGACGTCGGGCAGGCCGAGGTCCAGCAGCACGACGTCGACCCCCCGCAGCTGCTCGGCCGCCCCCCGTCCGCGAGCCAGCCGGGTCGTCGTCATGCCGTGCCGGTGCAGCGCGGGGCGCAGCGCGGCCGCGACGCGGTCATCGTCCTCGACGAGCAGGATGTGCACGCCCAACCTTCCCGACGCCACGAGTGTTATGAGGCTGAGACCCTAAACGTTCCCCAAGGTGGTGGACTCCGCAGGCCCACCGCCCTACCGTCCCGCCATGCTCGGGAGGACCTTCGATGACTGAGACGACGCCCATGGTGCGCATGATCGGCGTCGACAAGCACTTCGGCGAGCTGCACGTCCTGCGCAACATCAACCTCGAGGTCGCGGCCGGCCAGGTGGTCGTCGTGCTCGGGCCGTCGGGGTCGGGCAAGTCGACGCTGTGCCGCACGATCAACCGGCTCGAGCCGGTGGACAACGGCGTGATCGAGGTCGACGGGCGGGCGCTGCCCGCGGAGGGCAGAGAGCTGGCCCGTCTGCGCGCCGACGTGGGCATGGTGTTCCAGAGCTTCAACCTCTTCGCGCACAAGACGATTCTGGAGAACGTCACGCTCGCCCCGATCAAGGTCCGCAAGGTCGGCAAGGCCGAGGCCGAGCAGCGCGCGATGCAACTGCTCGAACGCGTTGGGATCGCCAACCAGTGCGACAAGTACCCGGCCCAGCTCTCCGGCGGGCAGCAGCAGCGCGCCGCGATCGCCAGGGCGCTGGCCATGCGGCCCAAGGTGATGCTGTTCGATGAGCCCACCTCGGCGTTGGACCCGGAGATGGTCCAGGAGGTCCTCGACGTGATGACCGCGCTGGCCGCGGACGGCATGACCATGCTCGTGGTCACCCACGAGATGGGCTTCGCCCGCCGCGCCGCGCACCGCGTCGTCTTCATGGCCGATGGCGAGATCGTCGAGGACTCCACCCCGGACGCGTTCTTCTCCAGCCCCACCTCCGATCGCGCCAAGGACTTCCTCGGCAAGATCCTCACGCACTGATCACGGTTCGACGGAACGGAGAACGTTCATGAAGTTGCGCACCCTGGCGGCCGGGCTGTTGGTCGGCGCGCTGGCGCTCACCGCATGCGGCAAGGAGGGCAGCCCGAGCAGTGCCGGCTCGCCGGTGAGCCAGCCGGTCGCGGCGAACGTGCAGGTCGCAGGCTCGCCCACCTTCGACACGATGACCCAGCGTGGCCGCGTCGTGATCGGCGTGAAGGATGACCAGCCGGGTCTGGGCTTCAAGGACGCCACCACCGGCCAGTACTCCGGCTTCGACATCGACATCGCCCGGCTCGTCGCCGCACAGCTCGGCTACGGCGTCGACAAGATCGACTTCAAGACCGTCCCGTCGGCGGCACGCGAGGACGCGATCTCCCGCGGTGAGGTCGACTACTACGTCGGCACCTACACGATCAATGACAAGCGCAAGGAGCGGGTCTCGTTCGCGGGCCCGTACTTCGTCGCGGGCCAGGGCTTGCTGGTGCGCAAGGACGAGAGCGACATCACCGGCCCGCAGACGCTGATGGGCAAGAAGGTCTGCTCGGTCACCGGCTCGACGCCGATCCAGCGAGTCCGCGACCAGGGTCTGACCGAGCCGGGCAACATCGTCGAGTTCCAGACCTACACCCAATGCGTGGACCAGCTGCTCAACAAGCAGGTGGACGTCGTGACCACCGATGACGCGATCCTCAAGGGCTACGCCTCGCAACAGCCCGACCAGCTCAAGGTCGTCGGCGAGACCTTCTCGCAGGAGCCGTACGGCATCGGCCTGAACAAGGACGACGCCGCGCTGCGCGGCAAGATCAACGACATTCTGCAGGCGGCCTACGACGACGGGACGTGGCAGACGATCTACGACAACACGCTCGGCAAGTCCGGCTCGCCGGCGAGCCCGCCTGCGCTGCAGCGGTACTGATGTCTGTGACGGGGTGGGTCGCACGGGTGCGACCCACCCC
>NZ_JBHSQW010000025.1:271462-297714 GCF_042658695.1 Pseudonocardia hispaniensis
GGCGTTCCTCGGCACGATCAAGTTGTTTCTCATCGCCGGGGTCGGCTCCATGATCGGCGGCCTCCTGCTGGCGGCGATGCGGGTCAGCCCGGTGCCGGTGCTGCGCACGTTCGGAACCGCCTACGTCAACATCCTGCGCAACACTCCGCTGACCCTGGTCTTCTTCTTCTTCGCCTTCGCCTATCCGCGGCTGGAGATCGTGGACCTCTCGTTCTTCGCCCGAGCGTGCACCGCACTCATCGTCTACACCTCCGCGTTCGTGTGCGAGGTCGTCCGCTCCGGTATCAACACGGTGCCGGTCGGCCAGGCCGAGGCGTCCCGCGCGCTGGGCTTGCGCTTCACGCAGACGCTGTCGGCGATCATCCTGCCGCAGGCGGTCCGTTCGGTGGTACCGCCGCTGACCAACGTGCAGATCGCACTGCTCAAGAACACCACGATCGCCGCGGGTTTCTCGGTGTTCGAGGCGGGCGGCATCTACCAGACGCTGTCCGAGCGTGGCTACAACGTGCTGATCGGGCTGCTGTGGGTGGCCCTCGGCTTCTTGGTCCTCGTCGTCCCCCTCACGCTGCTGCAGCGGCGGCTCGAGCAGCGCTGGAGCGTAGCCCGATGAGCGCCGTCCTCTACGACGTCCCGGGCCCACGGGCCCGGGTACGCAACCTCGGCTTCGGAGTGCTGGGCACGCTGCTGATGGCGGGCCTGCTCGGCTTCGTGGTCTACCGACTCGCCGTGACCGGTCAGTTCGACCCTCGGCTGTGGGAGTGGCTTCAGTTCAAGAACATCCAGCTGTTGCTGCTCGAGGCCCTGTTCAACACGCTTCGGGCGTTCGCCGTCGCCGCCGTGCTCTCGCTGCTGTTCGGTGCGGTGTTCGCGGCCGGCCGGATGTCCGACCACGCGTGGATCAGCAGACCCTCGGCCGCGATCGTCGAGTTCTTCCGGGCCGTCCCGCTGCTGATCCTGATCTTCATCCTGTTCTTCGGGGCCGCCCGCGGCCTGGGGACCGACATCTCCGCCTTCTGGGCGGTCGTTCTCGGGCTGATGCTCTACAACGGCTCCGTCCTGGCCGAGATCTTCCGCGCCGGCGTGCGGGCCCTGCCCAAGGGGCAGAGCGAGGCCGCGTACGCGCTCGGGCTGCGCAAGAGCCAGGTGATGACCTCCGTCCTGCTTCCGCAGGCGCTGCGCTCCATGCTGCCGTCGATCGTGAGCCAGCTCGTGGTGGTGCTCAAGGACACCGCGCTCGGCTTCATCATCCTCTACCCCGAGTTGCTCTACCAGGCGCGGTTCCTCGGCAGCCAGGGCCAGCTCGGCGCGCCGATCCTGCAGGTCGCCCTCGTGGTCGCGGTCATCTACATCTCGATGTGTCTGCTGCTGTCGGCGCTGGCCAACTACCTGGAACGGCGCACCCGTCGGCGTGGCCGCGGCAGGCCCGAGCCCGCACCCGTCGGCGCCGGGCCCCGGGCCGCCGCGAAGGTGGGCACGGAAGCGGGCTGACCCCGTTCCGGTCCGAATCGACGTCGGGGAGCCGGGAGCCTCGACCCCGCGGCTACGGGCGGGGCGCGCCGTAGAAGACGCGTTCCACCACGGCGCGGGCACGCCGGGTGGTGCGGCGGTACTCGTCGAGGAACACACCCGGGTCACCGTCGGCCGGATAGCCCAGCGCGCTGGCCACCGCCGCCAGGTCCCGACCCGAACGCGGCAGCTGGTCGCCCGGCTTGCCCTTCACCAGCATCACCGCGTTGCGGGCCCGGGTCGCGATCGTCCACCCCGCGGCGAGCTCGGCGGCGTCCTCGTGGCCGATCAGCCCCGCCCAAGCGGCGGCCCGCAGCCCGGTCAGCGTCGAGGTCGTGCGCAGCTGCGGCACGCTCCCCGCGTGCTGCAGCTGCAGCAGCTGCAGCGTCCACTCGACGTCGGCCAGCCCGCCGCTGCCCAGCTTCGTGTGCGTGGTGCGATCGGCCCCGCGGGGCAGCCGCTCGGCGTCGACACGAGCCTTGATCCGCCGGATCTCGGTCACCGCGGCCGGGGGCAGCCCCTCGGCCGGATACCGGATCGGGTCGACGAGCTCGACGAACCGCCGGCCCAGATCGGCATCCCCGGCGACCGGACGGGCGCGCAGCAGCGCCTGGGCCTCCCACACCTCCGACCAGCGCGCGTAGTACTCGCGGTACGAGGCGAGCGTGCGCACCAGCGGCCCGGACCGTCCCTCGGGCCGCAGGTTCGCGTCGACGACGAGTGCCGGATCCGGGCTCGGCGCCCCGAGCTGGCCGCGGACGGTCTCCGCGAGGCCGGTCGCGTACCGGACGGCGTCGTGGTCACTCGCCCCGCCGATCGGCTCACAGACGAACAGCACGTCGGCATCGCTGCCGTAGCCCAGCTCCGCCCCGCCGAGCCGACCCATCCCGATCACCGCCATCCGGGCGGGTGCGCGGTCCGGCCCCGCGGCACGCTCGGCGCTGTCCAGGGCCGCCTGCAGCACCGCCACCCACACCGAGCTCAATGCCGCGCAGACCTGCTCGGTCGGCATCAGCCCGAGCAGGTCGGCACAGGCGATCCGCAGCAGCTCGTGGCGGCGCAACGAGCGGGCCGCGGCCGTGGCGGTCGCGAGGTCGGGATGCCGGGCCACCGCGGTCCGCAGCGAGGTGGCCACCTCGGCGGAGTCCTTGATCAGCTCGGCGGTGCGACCGGAGCTGGGCGTGGCCAACAGCCGCAGCACCTCCGGCGCCCGCACCAGCAGATCAGGCACCAGCGCCGACGTCCCGAGCAGCTTCATCAGCCGCTGCGCCACCGCGCCCTCGTCGCGCAGCAGCCGCAGATACCAGGGGGTGTCCGCCAACGCCTCGGACACCCGCCGGTAGGCCAGCAGCCCGCGGTCGGGGTCCGGGCTGCACGCCAGCTCGTCGAGCAGCACCGGCAGCAGCGTCTCCTGGATCGCCGCCGCCCGCGACACCCCGCTCGTGAGCGCCCGCAGGTGGTTGAGCGCCCCCTCGGGCGAGGCCCAGCCCAGGGCCGCGAGCCGGGCGTTCGCCGCCGACTCCGAGAGCCGGGCCGCGTCCGCGGGCAGCCGCGAGACCGCGGCGAGCAGCGGCCGGTAGAACAGCTTCTCGTGCAGCCTGCGCACGCGGTGCGAGTTGCGGTTCCACTCGGCGAGCAGCATCCCGACGACATCGTGGCGCCCGTCGGTGCGGATCCGGGCGGCGCGGGCGAGCCACCGCAACGCGGCGGTGTCGTCCTGCTCCGGGAACAGGTGGGTGCGGCGCATCCGCTGCAGCTGCAACCGGTGCTCCAGCAGCCGCAGGAAGCGGTAGGAGGCGGCCAGGTTGGCACCGTCCTCGCGGCCGACGTAGCCACGCTCGGACAGCGCGCGCAGCGCCTCCAGCGTGGTCGGGGAGCGGATCGCCTCGTCGGTGCGTCCGTGCACCAGCTGCAGCAGCTGCACGGCGAACTCGACGTCGCGCAACCCACCGGGACCCAGCTTCAGGTGCCGCCCGGCGTGGTCGGGCCGCACATGCGCCTCGACGCGTCGACGCATCGCCTGCACGTCGGCGACGAAGTCGTCGCGGTCCGCTGCGCTCCATACCAGCGGGGCGGTGGCCGCGGCGTACTCCCGGCCCAGCTCCGGGTCTCCGGCGGCCGGGTGGGCTTTGAGCAGCGCCTGGAACTCCCAGGTCTTGGCCCACCGCTTGTAGTACGACAGGTGCCCGTCCAGGGTGCGGACCAGAACGCCCTGCCGGCCCTCGGGGCGCAGGTTGGCATCGACCTGGAAACACGCCTCGCCCGCGATCCGCATCATCCGGCTGGCGAGCTTGGTCGCCACCGAGTCGGCGGGCTCCCCCACGAAGATCACATCGACGTCAGAGACGTAGTTGAGCTCGTGACCACCGCATTTGCCCATCGCGATGACCGCCAGCCGGGTGCCGCTCTCGTCGCCGGGATCGATCTCCGCCGCGGCGACCGCGAGGGCGGCGCGCAGCACGGCGACAGCGATGTCGGCGAGTTGCGCCGCGACGTCGTCAAGCCTCATCACCGGCAGCGACGGCTCACCGATCGCGGCGAGGTCCGCACCGGCCAGTCCCAGCACCTCATCGCGGTAGGCGATGCGCAACGCCGCGATGGCCGCGGCACCGGTGAGCGCGGCGCGTCCACCGCGCGGAGCCCCCGCGGGCGGGGCCGCGGGGTCGGCCCCGACGGCCCGCAGGAGGTTCCCGGTACGCCGGGCGCGGTCCGGCGGCGGGTCGTTGCGGTCCGGCCCATCGGCGAGCAACCGCCAGCGGTCCGGATGGGTGACGAGGTGATCGCCCAGCGCGGTCGAACTTCCCACCAGCGCGAAGAGTCGTCCGCGCAGCCCGAGGTCGATGCGTAGCTCGGCGTCGATACGGTCCCAGTCGGGTGCGGCGGCGGCCAACCGGTCGACGGTACGCAGCGCCAGGTCCGGGTCGGGGCTGCGAGCCAGCGCCCACATGATCGACTCAGCCCCCGCGACCGGCCCGGCGCCGGACCACCAGCCGAGCCGCTCCAGCGTCGCCTCCGCCCATGGTTCGGTGAGTCCGAGGCGGGCAAGCGAGGCAACCGAACGCCGATCCGTCACGGAATCGATCCTGCCGCATGAGCGCCGCCGCGGCGGGTGCGGATCCACCGGCGCCGCCTGGTGGACGCAGGGTCACGAGCCGCCCATCACGATCACCGCGAGCGCGACGGCCGGGTCGCTGGATCAGCGCCGCATCGTCGGTCGCGACGATCATGAATCGGGTGCCGGACCACCACCGGAGCGCTCGCCCGACGAGCCGGCAGCCTGCGCAGGAGGGTGGCGAGCAGGCTCGCCAGGCAGGCGGAGCCCACGAAGAGCAGCAGGGCGGGCGTGCTCTGCTGGGTGAACGTGAGCCGACCGAGATCGTTGATCAGGAACCCGTCCCACAGGGCCCAGCACTGGACCGCCACGCCGAACGCACCGGCCAGGGTGGTGGCGGCGGCGATGGCGATGACCGTGGCGCCCAGCAGGACGAGGCCGACGGCGGGGTGGCCGTGCGCGTCGAGCCCGGCGGCGACCACCGTGGTGACCGTCCCGGCGGCGAGCCCGAGCACGACCCCCATTCCACCGGGAACGGGCGCGGGGTGGGATGCGGCGAAGAAGGTACGGGGCCAGGCGCGCAACACGTCCTCAGTCTGCGAGCGGACGTGCGGAGCCGACGGGATCCTCACGCAATCCTGACGGCCGCTGACGGAATCCTCACGCCCGGCCGGCGAGGCCGAACGCCGGGAACGTGCGGGGGTGGCGCGCCCGCCGGTCGTCCCGCGAGCGGCCCGCCGAACCCGGAGCCGGGTCAGAGCACCGGTAGATAGGTCGCCAGTTCGTAGGGCGTGACGTTGCGCCGGTAGGCATCCCATTCCGCGCGCTTGTTGCGCAGGAAGAAGTCGAAGACATGCTCGCCGAGGATCTCCGCGACCAGCTCCGAATGCTCCATCGCCCCGAGCGCCTCGGTGAGGTTCTGCGGGAGCGACTCGTAGCCCATCGCCCGCCGCTCGGTCTCGGTGAGCGACCACACGTCGTCCTCGGCGGCAGGCACGAGGTCATAGCCCTTCTGCACCCCGGTCAGCCCCGCCCCGAGGATCACCGCGAACGCCAGGTACGGGTTGCACGCCGAATCCAGCGTGCGGATCTCCACGCGGGCGCTGGACGCCTTGCCCGGTGAGTACATCGGCACCCGGACCAGCGCGGACCGGTTCGCATGTCCCCAGCAGATCGCCGTCGGCGCCTCGCCACCGATGATCAGCCGCTTGTAGGAGTTGACCCACTGGTTGGTCACCGCGGCGATCTCGCGCGCGTGCCGCAGCACCCCGGCGACGAACGCCTTGCCGGTCGTGGACAGCTCGTAGGGGTCGTCCGGGTCGAAGAAGGAGTTGCGATCACCCTCGAACAGGCTGAAATGGGTGTGCATCGCCGAACCCGGGTGCTGGGTGAACGGCTTGGGCATGAACGAGGCATGCACCCGCTGGGTCATCGCGACCTCCTTCACCACATACCGGAAGGTCATGATGTTGTCGGCCATGGTGAGCGCGTCCGCGTACCGCAGGTCGATCTCCTGCTGGCCCGGACCGCCCTCGTGATGGCTGAACTCCACGGAGATGCCCATCGACTCCAATGCCTCGATCGCGTTGCGCCGAAAATGCGGTGCGATGTCGTGGCTGGCCTGGTCGAAATAGCCGCCGGAGTCGGCCGGGACGGGCGGCGTGCCGTTGTCGGGTAGGTCGCGCAACAGGTAGAACTCGATCTCCGGGTGCACGTAGCAGGTGAACCCCGCCTCGCCGGCCCTGCTGAGCGCCCGGCGCAGCACATGCCGTGGGTCGGCCCACGACGGGGAACCGTCGGGCATCGCGATATCGCAGAACATCCGCGCCGAGTAGTGCCCGCCCGACGCCGACTCCCAGGGCAGCACCTGGAACGTCGACGGATCGGGGCGCGCTACCATGTCCGACTCGTACACGCGGGCGAAGCCCTCGATCGCCGAGCCGTCGAAGCCGATGCCCTCGGCGAACGCGCCCTCCAGCTCGGCGGGGGCGACCGCCACCGACTTGAGATAGCCGAGCACGTCGGTGAACCACAGCCGCACGAAGCGGATGTCGCGTTCCTCGAGGGTGCGCAGCACGAATTCCTGCTGGCGGTCCATGGTCGCGAGCCTAGGAACGTCCTGTTACGGCCATGTTTCGTCGCTGGTCGAACTCGTGTCGTGCCGGGTCGACCATGACGGACCCGCCGCAGGGCTTCGAGCAGCGAAGCTCCCGACGCGTCGCCACGGTGACCGGCCGCGGCCATCGTCCCGGCGAGGGGGCGTCAGTCGACCCGGCACGTGAGGCCTGCGGCCGGCAGCGTCCCGTCGACCAGGTAGGACGTCACCGCGTTGTCGGTGCACCGGTTGCCCTGCAGCGCCACGGTGTGCTGAGTGCCTTCGACCGTGAGCAACCGCCCGTCCAGCGCCTTCGCCAACTCGACACCGGCCTGGTACGGGGTGGCCGGGTCCCCGGTGACCGAGATGACCAGCGTCGGCGGCAGCCCCGAAACCTTCGGCACATGTGGCTTGCTGGACGGAGGTACCGGCCAGAACGCGCACGGGTCGAGCGAGTTGACGGGGCCGCGCCCGGTGGAGCGGAACGGCGCGACCTCGTCGGAACGGCGGTTGAGCTCGGCGATCTGGGCCCGGTCGGTGATGCGCTCCTCATCGACGCAACTGATCACGGTGAATGCCTCGATCGTGTTGGAGTACCGCCCGTTCGGCGCGCGGTCGTAATAGAAGTCGGCCAGCCGCAGCAGGATCTCCCCGTTGCCGGTCGCGAGGCCGGCGATACCGGCCGACAGCGCCGGATACACGATCGGCGTGTACAGGGCCTGCGAGACCCCGGTCTGCGCGTCGCTGAAGCTGAGCACCCGCCCCGCTCCGGCCGGAATCGGTTTGTCGATCAACGGGCGGACCAGCGCCTGGAACACCGTGGTGGCCTGCTTCGGGTCCTGGCCCAGCGGGCACGGCGTCGTCTGCTGCGCGCACCAGGCGGCGAAGGCGTCGAAGGCGCCCTGGAAGCCGGCGTTCTGGTCGACGATCCGGTCGATCGTGCTCTGCTCCGGGTCGAGCGCCCCGTCGAGGACCATCGCCCGCACCCTGTCGGGGAACTCCTCGGCATAGGTCGCGCCGATCCGGGTGCCGTAGGAGTAGCCCAGGTAGGTGAGTTTCGCGTCGCCGAGCGCGGCGCGCAGGATGTCCATGTCCCGGACCACGTCGCGGGTGCCGAGGTTGGCCAGCACGTCGGTGCCGACCCGCTCGGCGCACCGCTGGGCGTACATCTTGCTGTCCGCATCGGCGGCCGCGACCCCCGCGGGCGAGGGGTCGGCGAAGGTCTTCTCCCGCTCCGCGTCCTGCTCGGCATCGGTGAGGCAGTCGATCTTCGGGGTGCTCGCCCCGACCCCGCGCGGGTCGAACCCGATCAGGTCGAAGCGCCGCGCGAGCGAACCGTCACCCGCGCCGCCACTGATGATGCTGGTCAGAGTGCTCATCCCGGAGGCTCCCGGTCCACCCGGGTTGGTCACCAGCGAGCCGATACGCGCATTCTGGTCGAGCGCCTTCTGCCGGAGCACCGCGATGCCGGCCCGTCTGCCCTCGGGCCTGGCGTAGTCGAGCGGCACCTCGAGCCGGGCGCAGTCGAACCTCGGGTTGGCGAACGCGGTGCGTTCCTCGTCGGTCGTCGCGTACGGCGCGCACGGCCCCCACGCGAGCTTCTGGTCGTAGAACGGCTGCAGCGCCGCATCCGGTGCGGTGGCCGCCACCGGGCTCGGTGAGCCGGGTGCCGCGACGGTGCAGGCGGTGGCGAAGACCGTGGCGCAGGCCGCGAGGGTCAGGACGACGAAGCGCAGGCGTCGGCGGGACACCGGCCCAGCATGCCAGCGCGGCACCCGGCCCGGCCGCCGGGCACAGTCGCCCGATGCACGCCGCGGCACCGGACCGCCGTGCGCGATGATGGGCCCATGCCCCAGCTCCGCCTCGCTCTCGCTCAGGTCAACCCGTGCGTGGGTGACCTCTCCGGGAACTCGCGGCTCGTGCTCGAGTGGTGTCGGCGGGCCGCGGACGCGAACGCCGATGTCGTGCTGCTGCCGGAGATGGCGCTGACCGGCTATCCGGTGGAGGACCTCGCGTTGCGCGAGTCCTTCAGCACCGCGTCCCGGCGCGCGCTGGACGCGCTGCCCGGCGCCCTCGCCGACGCCGGGCTCGGCGAACTGCTCGTCGTCGTCGGCTATCTCGACGCGGATGAGGTCGGGCCGCGCAACGCAGCGGCGATCATCCACCGCGGCGCGGTCGTGGACCGCTACTACAAGCACCACCTGCCCAACTACGGCGTCTTCGACGAGTTCCGCTACTTCCACGCCGGCGACGACCTACCGGTGATCCGCTACCGCGGCGTGGATCTCGGCGTGGTGATCTGCGAGGACATCTGGCAGGACGGCGGTCCGGTGGCCGCGTACAGCGAGATCGGGCTCGACCTGATGCTGTGTCTCAACGGCTCGCCCTACGAACGGGCCAAGGACGATGTGCGCGGTGAGCTCGTCGCCGCCCGCGCCCGCGAGGCCGGGGCCCCGATCGCGTACGTCAACCTCGTCGGTGGGCAGGATGAACTGGTCTTCGACGGCGACTCGATGGTTGTGGACGCCGCCGGGGTGGTGCTGGCCAGGGCGCCCCAGTTCGTCGATCACCTGCTCGTGCTCGACCTCGACCTGCCGGGCGACCGGTCGCCGTCGGATGCCCGGCCCGCCGGGTTCGAGGTGCGGCGGACCACGATCGAGGGCGCCCCGGCCGTCGAGCGCGCGCCGTGCGCCGGCCCGTGCATCGCCGAGCCGTTGTCGGACGAGGCCGAGGTCTGGCAGGCGCTGGTCACCGGGCTCGGCGACTACGTGCGCAAGAACGGGTTCCGCTCGGTGATCCTCGGGCTGTCCGGGGGGATCGACTCCGCGGTCGTCGCGACGCTCGCCGTCGACGCGCTCGGCGCCGACGCCGTGTACGGGGTCTCGATGCCGTCGAAGTACTCCTCCGAGCACTCCCGTCACGACGCGGACGACCTCGCCGAGCGCACCGGGCTGCACTACCGGGTCGAGCCGATCACCGACATGGTGGCGGCCTTCGTCGAGCAGCTGCAGCTGAGCGGGCTCGCCGAGGAGAACGTGCAGGCGCGCTGCCGCGGCATGGCGCTGATGTCCCTGTCCAACCGGGACGGTCATCTCGTGCTCGCGACCGGCAACAAGTCCGAGCTCGCGGTCGGCTACTCCACGATCTACGGCGACGCCGTCGGCGGTTTCGCGCCGATCAAGGACGTGCCCAAGACGCTGGTCTGGAGGCTCGCCCGCTGGCGCAACGAGCAGGCCGCCAAGAACGGCGAGACCCCGCCGATTCCGCCGAGCTCGATCGAGAAGCCGCCGTCCGCCGAGCTCCGCCCCGGCCAGCTCGACTCCGACTCACTGCCGGACTACACCCTGCTCGACGACGTGCTCGACGACTATGTGGAGTCCGACCGCGGCTTCGCCGACCTCGTCCGCGCGGGGTTCGACCCGGTCGTCATCGAGAACATCGTGCGGATGGTCGACCGCGCCGAGTACAAGCGCCGGCAGTACCCACCCGGAACCAAGATCAGCCTCAAGGCCTTCGGCCGGGACCGGCGGTTGCCCATCACCAACTCCTGGCGCGAACGCCGCCCCTGACCCCGCGAGTCGCGGTATTCCCGTGCGCGAGTCGCGGTATTTCCGTGCGCGAGTCGCGGTATTTCCGTGCGCGAGTCGCGGTCCTCCGGCATGTGAACCTCGTCCCACCGCGGTGCCGCCCCGCCACTGCGGTGGCAGGCTTCCAGTCCTCAAGCCCCTGACGACCCGGGGACCCGCGAGACGGGCCTCGAGGGAGGACGGACGATGATGTCTGCGGACGCGATCAGCCCGCGCGCAGCCGAGGATCAGTCGCCCTACCGGGCGCCGTCCCGGCCGAAGCGAACCCGCATCCACCACCTGCGTGAACTGAAGGAACGCGGCGAGCGCTGGCCGATGCTCACCGCCTATGACAGGTACTCCGCCGAGATCTTCGACGAGGCCGGAATCCCGGTGCTGCTCGTCGGCGACTCGGCCGCCAACAACGTCTACGGCTACGAGAACACGCTGCCGGTGACGGTGGACGAACTGCTTCCGCTGGTCAAGGCCGTGGTGCGCGGCGCCGCAACGGCGCTGGTCGTCGCCGATCTGCCGTTCGGCAGCTACCAGGTCTCGCCCGCGCAGGCGCTGCAGACCTCGTTCCGGTTCATGAAGGAGGGCGGCGCGCACGCCGTCAAGCTCGAGGGCGGGGCGCAGTTCATCCCTCAGGTCGAGGCGCTCACCGCCTCGGGCATCCCGGTGATGGCCCATCTCGGCTTCACGCCGCAGAGCGAGCACGCACTGGGCGGGTTCCGCGTCCAGGGCCGCGGTGGCGCCGGTGAGCGACTGGTCGAGGACGCGCTGGCGCTCCAGGAGGCGGGCGCGTTCTCGGTGGTGCTCGAGATGGTCCCGGCCGACGTGGCGAAGCGGGTCACCGCCGAACTGCGCATTCCGACGATCGGGATCGGCGCCGGCCCGGACTGCGACGCGCAGGTACTCGTCTGGTCGGACATGGCCGGGATGAACCGTGGGCGCAAGCCACGCTTCGTCAAACCCTATGCCGATGTCGGCGGGATCCTGCTCGATGCCGCGCGTCGTTTCGGCGACGAGGTGCGCGGTGGCGTCTACCCGGACGCGGAGCACTCCTACACCTGATCGTTGGCCGGGCACGTGCCGCAGCCCGTCACGACTCCCTCCCACGGGCGCGCAGGCCCGCCAGCGCGCTCGTGCGGGGCCACGTGCCCGCCCCGACTCGCGCACGGAAATACCCCGACTCGCGCACGGAAATACCCCGACTCGCGCACGGAAATACCGCGACTCGCGGGGAAGGCGTCAGGGGTGGAGGCCGGCCACCGGTTCACCGGCGTGGTATCGGGCCAGCATCTCGATCGCGGGACACTCGCGACGATCGAACCGGTGGCGCAGCCGGTTGAGCCGGACCTTGTCGGCGGGCCGGCCGTCCAGCGCGGCACCCGCCGCGTCGAGCATGGCGGCCGCGCCCTCCGCGATCCGCGGGTCGCCCAGTCCCCCGAGCGCGGCGCGCTGATGCAGCGCCGCATCCGGGACCATGCTGCGCCCGTCCAGGGTGGTATCGAGCACCAGTCCGGTGAGCAGGCTGAGCAACTCCCCGTACAACTCCGGATCGGAGCAGGCGTCGAACGCCTTGAACTCGATGCGCCCCGCCTCGGCCGGCAGCCGGGCGTGTTGGGTGAGCGAGGGATCGGTCGGGATCATCCGCGCCGGGTCGGCAACGAATACCAGCACCGCGGGTCGGGCGCCGGTGCGCAGCGCGGTGCGCGCCGAGAGCCCGCCCCACGGCGCGCCGTCCCGAAACGGCGACGAGAACGACATCGGGACCAGCCACGGGCTGTAGTGGGTGAGCTTCGCCCCGACGTCGATCAGCTCGTCGACGCCCATGTCCGGACAGGACAGGTTGAGGTCGGGGCCGTAGGTGACCATGTGGAGGTGAGCGGTGCGCTCCTCGGGAGACGCCATTCGATGCGCCCGCTCCCAGCCGTTGAGCGGCGGCACGACCGGGTAGCTCGAGCGGATCGGGTTGAAGCCGATCGCGACGGTCCGCAACCCGCGCTGCGCGGCCTCGGCGTCGAGCAGCGCCTGGTCGGACCGCAGCGCGGCGACGGCAGCGTCGATCGAGTCGTGGATCCGGGTGCGGATCTCGATCCCCTTCGGATCGCAGCACCGCAGCGTGCCCCGCTCGTCGAACCGCTCGAAGCCCTCGACGTACCAGCGCTTGCGTTTGATCCCTTGGTCGCCGACCCGCAGGTCGGGGTAGTCGGCCGGATCCTCGGGCAGGGCGTCCACGATGCCCTGGAACTCCTCGAACCCGACGCAGGAGAAGTCGGCGAACGAGCCGTCTCGGCGCAGCAGCGCACATTCGTGCTCGATCCCGTATCGGAATTCCCGCATCGACACCACACCTCCGGTCGCCTCGAGATGCGGGATACCCGGGGGTGACCGAGCGGCCCGTGCCGATGAGGGTAGCCTTACAACTGCCAGGTGAGGACGTGTCGGAGCAGACACGGGACAGGGGGGTGGCCGACGTGACGAGGCCCGAGCCGGCAATCGACCCGGGTGCCGCGGGGGACCCGCTGGCGCCGCTGCGTGATCGCCGCTCCTGCCCCCTCCTGACCACGCCCGCACCGTCGGCCGACGAGGTGCGCGCGATGCTCACCGCGGCCTGCTCGGCCCCGGACCATGGGCGGCTGCGCCCGTGGCGGTTCATCGTGATCGATGCCTCCGCCCGTGGACCGCTCGGCGACGCCTTCGCCGCCGGGCTCATCGAACGCGATCCGGCCACCGATCCGGAGGCGCTGGACCGCATCCGGGACAAGGCGCTGCGCGCACCGATGATCGTCGTGGTGGTGAGCAGCCCGAGGACGCACCCCACCGTGCCGGTGTGGGAGCAGCAGGCCTCGGCGGCGTGCGTCGCGTACGGGCTGGTGCTCGCCGCAGACGCGCTGGGGTACGGCGCGATGTGGCGCACCGGATGGTTCGGCGAGGCACCGAAGGTGCGCGCCCACCTCGGGCTGGCCGATCACGAGGACGTCACCGGATGGATCTACCTGGGCACTCCCCCCGGATCCGCGCGCCCGCCCCGTCGAGCAGCGGAGCTTCCGGTCAGCTGGCTGAGCTGACCTCCTCGCGGGTGGTCCTCACCCGGTTGCCGCTCTCCCCTGGACAACGGGCCGCAATGCGGCCAGCCTGGTGACACCGGATTTCGCGTCCGTCGAGTTCGCAGGAGGCGCCATGAGACTGGGCAGGAAGCTGGCCGACGGGTTCGCCGCCGATCCGGACGCCGAGCAGGTGCGGCACGCGCCCGAACCGGACATGGCCTCCGATCGGACGGACGGCCGCACGGCCGGCGCCGACCACACCGAGCTCGCGCAGCCCGCGTTCCCGGCCGAGCGGCCCGCACGGGTCTGACGACGGTGGTCTGGTCGGCCGCCCGCAACCAGCACGAACATTCCGACCAGCCGCTGCCGGGATACAAGCTGGCCTATCCGATGCTGTCGGCCGACGGCACGAGCACCGGGTTCAGCGGGGTGACACTCGGCCGCGCGCACATCTATCGCGCGATCGATGACGCCATCTGTGTCCATGGATCCCGGCACGCCTGCCCCTCGCGCTGGTGCGACTGCGGCTTCTACTGCTTCCACGACATCGCCGCGGCCCGTGATCTGGCCTGTGAGCCCGAGTATCGGGGCGCGGTGCTGCTCGAGGTGGCGGTGTCGGGTCGCTACCGCCGCTACGAACGCGGGTTGCGGTACGCCCGGCAGCGGGTGCGCGCGGTCCGGATCGGCCGATGCGACTGCGGTCGACACGGCGAGGTACTCGCCGACTCGGGTAGCGGCAGCATCGGGTGGCGGCGGCTGCTGCCGGTGTGCCCGTCCTGCGCGGGGAACCGACCGGTCATCGAACCGGACGCCTTCGGCAGGCTGGCCGGCGGCGACATCACCGTCACCACCGACGGGCCGCCCTCGGGTCCGGTCGCCCCGCTGTCGGCCAAGCCGGACGCGGCCGGCGCGGTCGCGGTGCTCAGCGCGGAGGTGGCGCTGCTGCAGGCTCGCCTCGACGAGGTACAGGCTCGCCTCGACGAGCTGACTCGCCCCAAGGAGTGACCCGCCGCAGCAGGTCGGGGGTCAGATCCACGGGGGCAGCTGCGGCAGCGGACTGCCGTCGTCGGTGCGCAACGACCGGCTGCGGGCGCGGCCGAGCACCCAGCCGAGGAGGTCGGTCGTCGGGCCGCGGACCAGCACCGCATCGGCGGCCGCTCCCATCGTCCATTCCTGGCCGTTGTCGGTCGAGATCAGCCGCACCGCGGGCGTGTCCGCGGCCTGCCCGATCGTCTCGGTGACGTCGGTGAGCAGGTCGTACATCATCGGCGCCGGCAGGTCGGCGAACGACGCACCGACGTCGAGATCGACGGCGTGGATCCACATCTCCCGGGCCCGCAGCCATGGGATCTCACTGGCCAGGATCTCCTGGCCCGCCGCGTCGCGGACGGTCGCCGACCAGGCCGACGCCGGCATCGCCTTGACCGCCCTGGCCAGCTTGTCCGACGTCTCCTCGACGTCCTCTCGGATCTCGGCGGGCGATCGGTGCGCCCCCGCCTCGATGTCGGCGGCGCGCTGCTCGCGACTCGCGTACGCCGGGGTGACGGTGCCGGTGCGCGCCCAGGTCAGCAGGTTGATCATGGCGTCGGCGTTGCGCGCGATATGGGTGAGCAGGCGGGCCCGGCTCCACCCGGGCAAGGCGCAGGGAGCTGCGAAGGCCTCCTCGCCCAGCCGTTCCATCAGGCCGCGCAGGTGCGCGGCGCCGTCCGCGGCCCAAGCGAGCGCTTCGGCCATGTTGTGGCTCACAGTTTCTCCTTGCGACAGGTATTTCGGCACTCGCCTACCCCGGCGATCGAGGTGACAAGCACGGCACCGTCGGTGAGGTAACGCGGGGGTTTACGGGCATGACCGACACCGCCCGGGGTGCCGGTGGCGATGACATCGCCGGGGTTGAGGGTGACGATGGTCGAGATGTACTGCACGAGCCCGACGGCGTCGAACACGAGTTGGTCGGTGGTCGAGGACTGCATGACCTCGTCGTCGATCGCGCTGCTGATCGCCCAGCCGCCCGCGGGCAGCTCGTCGGGGGTGACCAGGACCGGACCGAGCGGGGTCGAGCGCTCGAACGTCTTGCCCTGCAGAAACTGCGTGGTCCGGTTCTGGTAGTCCCGCACGCTCACATCGTTGAGCACGGTGTATCCGGCGATCGCGGCGGCGGCCGCGGCCGCGTCGGCGTGCCGGACCGGGCGGCCGATCACCACGGTCAGCTCGGCCTCGTAGTCGACCTGCTCGGACACGGCGGGCAACACGATGTCGTCGTAGGCGCCGACGAGGGCCGGGGCGAACTTCGCGAACAGCGTCGGGTAGCTGGGCAGCTCGTGTCCCATCTCCGCGACGTGGTCGCGGTAGTTCAGGCCCACACAGATGATCTTCTCGGGGGACGGGACCAGCGGCGCGTAGTCCAGCCCGTCGAGCGGGTGCGCGGGCCCGGCGGCCGCCGCGGCGTGCTCGGCCCAGTCGGGGCGGGCGAGCAGCGCCCGCAGGTCGGACTGTCCCGTCTCCACCGCGCTGTTCGCGTCGATCCGCACCGCTCGCATCCCGGTCGCGGTGCGGATGGTGGCCAACCTCATCGTTCCTCCTTCAGCGGCTGCCCGGCAGTCTGCCCCGCCGCACCCGGGGCAATGATCAGGGGTGGGACGCGCCCGCCCCACCCCCGACGGTGGACCTGCTACAGCGAGGCGTAGAGCGCCTTCTCGAAGTCCGCGTACATGTCCAGCGCCTCCTGCGGCACGAACGGCAGGAACTGGCTGTAGATCGCCCCGGTGATCCCGGTGGTCCGGTCCACCCAGAAGTGGGTGTTGCACAGCCCGGCCCACGCCCCGCTGCCCGCCCGGCGCATCCCCGGGAGGTCCCGGGTGTTGAGCAGGAGGCCGTAGCCCCACTTGTAGCCCGGGCCGAGGTTGAAGTCGTGGGTGGCGCTCGGGTCGACGGTCGGGATCGACGCGGGAAAGTCCAGCGCACCGATCTGGTTGGTGAACGCCGCGTCGACGGTCTGCTTGCTCAGGATCTGAGTACCCTCGAGCGTGCCATCACTCAGCAGCATCCGCTGGAACCTCAGGTAGTCCCACGGAGTCGAATACAGGCCGTGCCCACCCGCGTAGTAGTCGGGACTCTGGTTCAGCTCGATCTCGCTGGGAGCCCAGCTGCCGTCCTCGCCCTTCAGATGGATCGGGACGGCGTTCGCCCGCTGCTCGGGACTCATCAGGAACGCCGTATCGTCCATTCCCAGCGGGGCGGTGATGTTCTCCTTCACCAGGACGTCGAGACCGGTCCCGCTGGCCGCCTCGACCACCTTGCCCAGCCAGTCGGTGTTGATGCCGTACTGGAAGACGGTGCCCGGATCGGCGGTCAACGGGGCCGTGAAGATGGCGTTGGACCCGGACAGGACGTTCGGGGTACCGGTGCTTCGCTCCCAGCGCACCAGATCGGCGTTCCAGAACCAGTAGCCCAGCCCGGTGGTGTGCGTGATCAGCTGTTTGACGGTAGCCCGGCTGGCCGCCGGACGCAGCTTCGGGGTGTCACCGTCGAAGCCCTCGAGGACCTGCAGATCGGCCCATTCGGGCCGGTAGTGGTCGATCGGCGCGTCCAGTTCCAGGTGGCCGCGCTCGACGAGCTGCAGCGCGGCGACGGTCGCCACCATCTTGGTCATGGACATGATCCGGAAGTGGCTGCCGGGGCCGACCGGGTCGCTGCCCCCGGCCTCCCGTGGACCCGCGGCCCCCTCATAGATCACGCCGTTCCGGTCCGCCGCGATCGCCACCGCGTTCGGGACCGCGCCGCTTGCCACGGCGCGCTGTAGGACCTGGTCGATGCTCGACGTCACGGCCGTTCCCCCTTGCCTTCCCGGTGGCGCCGTCGGATGGCGCCGAGCCCCACCTTTGTCCGGATGTCCGGGGCCGTCAACGGACCTCGGCGAACGGTTCGATCTCGACCGGCGACCCCGATCGGCGGCCACTCGTGATCGGTGTTCCGGCGGCGGGGACCGCGCCTCCCGCGGCTCCCGCCGCCCGAGCGCCGATCAGCCCGGCGGGACTGCGCTGGGCGGCCCTAGATCGTTCCTGAATCCGTCGGCTCCGCCGCTGGGCGAACCGGCAGGCCTGCGAACACCGCGGGGGGCTCCCGCCAGGGATCGGGCAGCCGTCCGGCGCGCGCGTCCCGCACGGCGCGCCACACCCGTTGCGGCGTACAGGGCAGGTCGATGTGCCGCACCCCGAGATGGCTCAGCGCGTCGATCACGGCGTTCTGCACCGCCGGGGTCGACCCGATCGTCGCCGACTCGCCGATCCCCTTGGCGCCCAAGGCGTTCAGCGGGGTCGGGGTCTCGGTGGTCGCGGCCTGGAAAGGACAGAGGTCGGCCGCGCTGGGCATCCGATAGTCCGCCAGCGTCGCGCTCAGCGGTTGCCCCTGCGCGTCGTAGAGGACCTCCTCGTAGAGCGCCTGCGCGATGCCCTGGGCGAGCCCGCCGTGCTGCTGCCCCTCCACCAGCAGCGGGTTGAGGATCCGCCCGCAGTCGTCAACCGCAATGTGCCGCAACGGGCGTACCCGGCCGGTCTCGGTATCGACCTCGACGACCGACACGTGCGCGCCGAACGGAAACGTCGGGCCGCTCTGGTCCACGTCGACCCCGGCGTGGATCTCCTCCCCCGCCTCCGCCGCGGAGCGGGCCACCTGTGCCCAGGTGACGGTCGCCCCGGGCACGCCGGTCACCGCGAACTCGCCATCCGCGGTGAGCGCAACGTCGTCCACCGCCGCCTCCAGCAGCGCCGCTGCGCGCCGGCGCGCCTGCTCCCGCACGCGTGTGGCGGCCGAGTACACCGCGGTACCACCCAACTGCAGCGAACGCGACCCCCCGGTACCCCCGCCGCGCGGCACGGCGGCGGTGTCGGACTGGGTGAAGGTGATCCGCTCCAGGGGGATGCCGAGGGTGTCGGCGGCGAGCATCGCGAACGCGGTCGCATGCCCCTGCCCGTGCGCGGAGGTGCCGACCGAGACCGTGGCCGTGCCGTCGGGATGCACGCGCACCGACCCGAACTCCGACCCTCCACCCGCGGTGATCTCCACGTAGACGCCGACCCCGATACCCAGCTGCACCGGGTCGTCGCGTTCGCGCCGGGCGGCCTGCTCGTCCCGCAGCTGCGCATAGCCCGCCAGCCGCAGCGCCTCGCGCAACGGCAGGTCGTAGTCACCGATGTCGTAACGGGCACCCACCGCGGTCGTCAGCGGAAACGCCGCCGGGTCGAGGACGTTGCGCCGGCGCAGGTCCACCGGGTCCATCCCCAGCTCGGCCGCGGCCAGGTCGATGAGACGTTCCAGATGCGCGGCGGCCTCGGGCCGCCCGGCTCCGCGGAAGGCCCCCATCGGCGTGGTGTTGGTGACCGCCACCGCGACGTCGAAACCCACCGCCGGGATGTCGTACACGCCCGGCGCCATGATGTAGGTCATATGGATGGGCAGCGCCCCGCCGAACCCCGCGTAGGCACCGGCGTCGCCGATCACCTGCGCCCGCAGACCGGTGATCCTGCCGGCCCGGGTGAGGCCCAGCTCGTAGTAGGCGATCTGGCCCCGCCCGTGCGGCATCGACACCAGGTTCTCCGACCGGGTCTCCACCCAGGCCAGCGGGCGGCCCAACGCCCGCGCGGCGCCGATCGTGGCGGTGTGCTCGGCGAGCAGCCCCGCCTTGCCGCCGAACGCCCCACCCACGTGCGGGGCGATCACCCGCACCCGGCCGGCGTCCATCTCGAACACCTCGCACAGCTGGTCGCGGAACCCGTGCGGCATCTGGGTCGACACGTGCACCACGAGATCGTGCTCGCCGTCGCCGAGCGGATCCACGAGGATCGCGTTGCCCTCCAGCGGGAGCACCGCCACCCGCTGGTTGACCATCCGCGCCCGCACCACCACCTCGGCACCGGCCAGCGGATCGTGGTCCGGCGCCGACCGCGCGCCGGCGACGAGGTTCGATCCGAGCTCCGGAAACTGCAGCGGAGCGTCCGGCAGCAGCGCGGCCTCCGCGTCGACGACCGCGGGAAGCGGGTCGTAGTCGACCTCCACCAGCTCCGCCGCGTCGGCGGCCGCGGCCGTGGACTCCGCGACGACCAGCGCCACCGCCTCGCCGGTGAACCGCACCCGATCGGTCGCCAGCGGCGGACGCCGCACGTCCGGGTTCACGACCATGAAGCCGTGATGGGCGGGCAGCCGTAGGTTCGCCGCGGTGAACACCGCCACCACCCCCGGTGCCGCCGCCGCGGCCTCGGTATCGATACCGACGATCCGGGCGTGCGCCAGCGGGGATCGGACGAACACCGCGTGCAGCAGCCCCTCGCGGCGCAGGTTGCCGACGAAGGTCGAGGCGCCCGTGATCAGGGCGGGGTCCTCGACCCGGCGCACCCGGGTTCCGAGAATCGATCCTGCCATGTGATGCACATTACGTGCGGTCCCTCACACCCGCGTCGGTGTGCCGACGGGTTGACGCCGGCAGCAGCGACCCGCGAGGGTGGGGCACCCGAGCCACGCACCGCTGGCCCTGGTCGGCCGGTGCCTGCCCCGGGAGGCCGGACTGGACGGGGGCCGGTCCGGCCTCCCGACCAGCTCAGGACGCTCGGGTACGTTCGTCGCATGCCCGAGTTCCAGCACACCGATGTTCTGCCCCTCGGCCCGGACGAGACCGAGTACCGGCAACTCGACCTGCCGGCCGGGACCATCGTCGAGGCCGCAGGCCGGACGTTCCTGGAGATCCCGCCGGACACGATCACCGCGCTGGTCCGGGAGGCGATCACCGACATCCAGCACCTGCTGCGACCGGCGCACCTGGCTTCGCTGCGCGCGATCGTCGAGGATCCCGAAGCGTCGCCCAACGACCGGTTCGTGGCGACCGACCTGCTGCGCAACGCCTGCGTCGCCGCGGGTGGGGTGCTGCCGATGTGCCAGGACACGGGCACCGCGATCGTCATCGGCAAGCGCACCGAGACCGTCCTGACCGGCGGAGCGGACGAGCTGGCGATCTCCCGCGGCGTGTTCGAGGCCTACGACCAGCTCAACCTTCGCTACTCGCAGATGGCGCCGCTGTCGTTCTGGGAGGAACGCAACACCGGGACGAACCTGCCCGCGCAGGTGGAGCTCTACAGCACGCCGGGGCAGGACCCCAAATATGAGTTCCTGGTGCTGGCCAAGGGCGGTGGCTCGGCCAACAAGACCTTCCTCTACCAGGAGACGAAGGCGCTGCTGAACCCGCGCAGGCTCGCCGCGTTCCTGGACGAGAAACTGCGCTCGCTGGGCACCGCCGCCTGCCCGCCCTACCACCTGGCCATCGTGGTCGGCGGCATGTCCGCGGAGTACACGCTCAAGGTGGCCAAGCTGGCCTCAGCTCACTACCTCGATGCACTACCGGCGTCCGGTTCGCCGCTGGGGCACGGCTACCGGGACCGCGACCTCGAACGGCGGGTCCTGGAGCTGACCCGCGACTTCGGGATCGGCGCCCAGTTCGGCGGCAAGTACTTCTGCCACGACGTGCGGGTGATCAGGCTGCCGCGGCACGGCGCGTCCCTGCCGGTGGGCATCGCGGTGTCCTGCTCAGCCGACCGGCAGGCGAAGGCCAAGATCACCCCATCGGGGGTTTTCCTCGAACAGCTCGAACGGGACCCAGCCCGGTTCCTGCCCGACACGCAGCTCGAGGACCTCTCCGCCGAGGTGGTGCGCGTCGATCTCAACCGGCCGATGTCCGAGATCCGCGAGCAGCTCTCGACGCTGCCGGTGAAGACCCGGGTGTCCCTGTCCGGTCCGCTGGTCGTCGCCCGCGACATCGCCCACGCGAAGATCGCCGAGCGGCTGGAGGCGGGCGAGCCGATGCCCGCCTACCTGGCGGACCACCCGGTCTACTACGCCGGTCCGGCCAAGACCCCCGACGGCTACGCGTCCGGGTCGTTCGGACCGACCACCGCCGGGCGGATGGACTCCTACGTCGCCCAGTTCCAGGCCGCGGGCGGCTCGCTGGTGATGCTCGCCAAGGGCAACCGGTCGACGCAGGTCACCGAGTCGTGTGCCCGGTACGGCGGGTTCTATCTCGGCTCCATCGGTGGCCCGGCCGCGCGGCTGGCGCAGGACTGCATCCGGCGGGTGGAGGTGCTGGAATACCCGGAGCTCGGCATGGAGGCGGTCTGGAGGATCGAGGTCGAGGACTTCCCGGCGTTCGTCGTGGTGGACGACAAGGGAAACGACTTCTTCGCCGAGGTGAGCCGGCCGCTGCTGAACGTGCAGTTCAGCTCGTAGCGGTTCACCCGCCCCGGCGGGGGGAAGGCGGGCCCTGCACCGCCCGAGCCGGGGTCGAGGCTCATGCGGTGGGGGCGTGCTCGTCGCGGGTGGCCGGCTCCTCGAACTCGGTCACGTTGTCCAGCTCCGTGCCCATCGCGATATCGGTGATGCGCTCGAGGATGACCTCGACGACCACCGGAACCCGGTACTCCGCCATCAGGGTGCGGGCCTTCTCGAAGGCGGGCCGCAGGTCGTCGGGGGTGTGCACCCGAATCGCCTTGCAGCCCAACCCCTCCGCGACCGCGACGTGGTCCACGCCGTAGCCACCCAGTTCGGGGGCGTTGACGTTGTCGAACGACAGCTGCACGCAGTAGTCCATGTCGAAGCCGCGCTGGGCCTGGCGGATCAGCCCCAGATAGGCGTTGTTCACCACGATGTGGATGTAGGGCAGGTTGAACTGCGCGCCGACGGCCAGCTCCTCGATCATGAACTGGAAGTCGTAGTCGCCCGAGAGCGCCACCACGCTGGCCCGCGGCTCGGCGGCGCACACCCCGAGCGCGGCGGGCAGTGTCCAGCCCAGCGGGCCCGCCTGTCCCGCGTTGATCCAGTGCCGGGGCCGATAGACGCGCAGGAACTGTGCCGCGGCGATCTGCGACAGCCCGATCGTGGTGACATAGCGGGTGTCGGGTCCGAACGTGCGGTTCATCTCCTCGTACACCCGCTGCGGTTTGATCGGCACGTCGTCGAAGTGGGTGCGGCGCAGCATCGTCGCCTTGCGTTCGGCGCACTGCCGGACCCACGTCGCGCGGTCGGGCAGGGTCCCCGCGGCCCGCTGCTCGCGGGCGATCTCGACGAACAGCTCCAGCGCCGCGCCGGCGTCGGACACGATGCCGTAGTCGGGGGCGAAGACCCGCCCGATCTGGGTGGGCTCGATATCGATGTGGACGAAGGTGCGACCGCGGGTGTAGGTCTCCAGCCCGCCGGTGTGCCGGTTGGCCCAGCGGTTGCCGATGCCCAGAACGAAGTCCGAGGCCAGCAGCGTGGCGTTGCCGTAGCGGTGGGCGGTCTGCAACCCGGCCATCCCGGCCGCGAGCCGGTGGTCGTCGGGGATGGCGCCCCAGCCCATCAGGGTGGGAATCACCGGAACGTCGACCAGCTCGGCGAACTCGACCAGCAGGTCGGCGGCGTCGGCGTTGATCACCCCGCCACCGGCGACGATCAGCGGGCGCTGTGCCGCGGCGAGCATCGCGAGGGCCTTCTCGATCTGCGCGCGGGCGGCGGTGGGCTGGTACACCGGCAGCGGCGTGTAGGTCTGCGGATCGAACTCGATCTCGGCCTGCTGCACGTCGAACGGCAGGTCGATCAGCACCGGCCCGGGACGCCCGGAGCGCATCAGGTGGAACGCCTGCTGGAAGACCCCCGGCACCTGCCCGGGCTCCAGGACCGTGGCCGCCATCTTCGTGACGGGCGCGGCGATGGACGCGATGTCGACGGCCTGGAAGTCCTCCTTGTGCAACCGGGCCACCGGGGCCTGCCCGGTGAGGGCGAGGATCGGGATCGAGTCCGCGGCCGCGGAGTACAGGCCGGTGATCATGTCGGTGCCGGCCGGGCCGGAGGTGCCGACGCAGACCCCGATGTTCCCGGCCCGGGCGCGGGTGTAGCCCTCGGCCATGTGCGAGGCGGCCTCGACGTGCCGGGCCAGCAGGTGCTCGATCCCGTTCGCACGCTCGGCGTTGAAGGCGCGCAGGGCGGCGTAGAACGGGTTGATCGCGGCACCGGGCAGGCCGAACGCGTGGGTGATGCCCTCGCGGTGCAGGATCTCCACGGCAGCACGGGCAGCGGTCATCCTGGGCATGACACGATCACCTTCCTGGTTCGGGCGCGCGGCCGGAGAGTTCGGCGACGAGCTTGAGCAGCCCGGAGTGGTCCAGCCCCCCGTCGCCGCGGGCGACCATGGCGGCGACCAGCTGGGCCACCGCCGAGCCGAGCGGGATGACCACCCCGGCCTCGCGGGCGGCGGTCTGCACGATGCCGAGGTCCTTGTGGTGCAAGGCGAGCCGGAACCCTGGCGTGAAGTTGCGGGCGAGCATCCCGGCCGCCTTGCGGTCGAGGATCGCGTTGCCGGCCAGACCTGCGGCCAGCACGCGCAGCGCGGCCTCGGTGTCCACCCCGTGCGCCTCGAGGAAAACGATCGCCTCGGCGACGAGCTCGATGGTGCCCGCGACGATGAGCTGGTTGGCCGCCTTCACCGTCTGCCCCGAACCGGCCGGGCCGACGTGCACGACCGTCCGGCCGAGGACCTCCAGCAGCGGCCGGGCCGCCACCACGTCGTCCGCCGCACCGCCGACCATGATCGAGAGAGTGCCGTCGATCGCACCCTGCTCGCCGCCCGACACCGGGGCATCCAGCACCCGGAACCCGCGTTCGGCGCCGGTCTCGGCCAGCTCCCGGCTGACATCGGGACGGATGGTGCTGGCATCGACCACCAACGTCCCCGGCCGCGCGTGCGCGAACACCCCGTCCGCGCCGAGCAGGACCTCCTGCACATCCGGTGAGTCGGGCAGCATCGTGACGACGACGCCCGCGTCCCGAACGGCCTCGGCCACGCTGCCCGCGGCGCGCCCGCCGCGATCGGCCAGCCGAGCGGCCTTGGCCGTGCTGCGGTTGTACCCGACGACCTCGTACCCGGCCGCGACCAGGTTGGTGGCCATCGGCAGGCCCATGATCCCCAGGCCGATGAATCCGACGGTGGTCATGCTGTGCTCCTCGTCCGGCCGGTCAGCGGCGGGCGGCGCGGCGGGCTCGGGGCAGCCAGCCGAAGCTCTGGGCCGAGGTCGTGGACGGCTGGTACTCGCATCCGACCCAGCCCGTGTAGCCCGCCGCCTGCAGCGCGGCGAGCTGTCCGTCCAGGTCGAGCCCGCCGGTGCCCGGCTCGTTGCGGCCCGGATGGTCGGCGATCTGGACGTGCCCGATCCGGTCGGCATGGGTGGCGATCACCGTGTCGACGTCGTCGCCGTTCACCGCGAGGTGGTACAGGTCGGCCAGCAGCCGCACGTTGGTCACCCCGGTCTCGCGCTCCACCCGGTCGGCGACGGCGATCGCGTCCGCGGCGCGCAGCAGCGGGTAGCGCGGGGCCGCCGAGATCGGCTCGAGCACCACCACCGCCCCGATCTGCGCGGCCGCCGTCGCTGCGGCGGCCAGGTTCTGCACCGCCAGCTCGTCCTGCTCCGGCGCGGGCGCGCCGTCGATCCGGTTGCCGTAGAGCGCGTTGAACACTCGGGTGCCGAGCTGCGCGCCGATCCCCACGGTCGCCGCGATGTTGTCCCGGAACTCGGTCGAACGCGCAGGCCAGGACACCAGGCCGCGGTCGCCGGCGGCGAGGTCGCCCGCGGCGAAGTTGAGCCCGGCCAGCGTCACCCCGGCGTCGCGGATCGCGGACACGAACTCGTCCACCTCACGGTCACCGGGCACCGCCTCGGCGAAGGGCCACCAGAACTCGACCGCGTCGAAACCCGCCGCCCGCGCCGCCGCCGGCCGCTCCAGCGGCGGCAGCTCGGTGAACAGGATCGAGCAGTTCACCTCGAAGGGCAGGCGGTGTCCCTGCGACCGCTCGGGCTGAGCTTCCTGGTCGGTCACCGGCGCCACCCCCACAGAGATCTACTTCCGTATCATGGAAGAGGTTTTTCATTTCACTCCCGAGTGTGGGGTCTGCGGCGGCCCCCGTCAAGCCGGACGGGCGCCGGCCCTCGCCTCCGGAGGGACCCACCACTCAGGACGTAAACTTTCGCGATACGAAAGTTGTCGTGCGAATCCACCAGGAGGCGTCATGGCCCGCGGCGGCGGAGACGGTGGGGGCAGCCAGTCGAACGGCGGCGTTCAGTCGGTCGGGCGCGCGTTCGACCTGCTCGAGGCGATGGCCGATGCGGGCGGCGTCGCGGGCCTGTCGGACCTCGCGGCCTCCTCGGGCCTGCCGCTGCCGACGATCCACCGCCTCGTTCGTACCCTGGTCGACCGCGGCTATCTGCGCCAGCAGCCCTCCCGCCGGTATGCGCTCGCTCCGCGCCTGATCCGGCTGGGCGACAGCGCGAGCCGGCTGGTCGGGATCTGGGCACAACCGCATCTGGCGCGGCTCGTGGACGCGCTCGGGGAGAGCGCCAACCTGGCCCTGTTCGACGGAGGCCAGGTCGTCTACGCCGCGCAGGTGCCCGGACGGCACTCGATGCGGATGTTCACCGAAGTCGGCAGACGGGTCTCGCCGCACTGCACGGCCGTGGGCAAGGCGATCCTGGCCCAGCTACCGTCCGCGACGGTGCACGACGTGCTGCGCCACACCGAGTTCGTCGCGCACACCGAGAACACCATCACCGATCCGGCCGCCTACCTGCGCGAGCTCGACCGGTTCCGGGAGCTCGGCTATGCCCTCGACGAGGGAGAACAGGAGATCGGAGTACGGTGCGTCGCCGTCGCGCTGCCCGACGGGCCCGCACCGGCCGCCGTCTCGATCTCCGGGCCGACCACCCGGATGACCGACGAGCTCATCGAACGGGCGGTGCCGCACCTGCGGGTCGCCGCCGACGCGCTGACCGAGGAACTCCACATCCAGCGCACCGCGGGCCCCTGATCAGCCGAAGGCGCGCACCGCATCGCCGGGAGCGCAGGACGACCGGGGACACCCCTGCCCTGCTCACGACCCCCCGTGAGTGCGGCACAGTGTTCGAACACTGTGCCGCACT
>NZ_JBHSQW010000025.1:297844-308745 GCF_042658695.1 Pseudonocardia hispaniensis
CTGGTGACGAACGCGCCCGCGGCGGAGACGAGCACCGGGCTCAGCGCCAACGAACGCACCTCGGGAAGCTCCTCGGCGATCTTCCCGACCCGCAGCACCAGGTCTTCCAGCGCGCCGAGCCGGACCGGCTCGGCGCCGCCGTAGCCCTCCAACAGCGGCGCCGCGCGCGGCGCGCGCACCAGGGACGCCGCATCGGTCGTGGACACCGGCACGACGCGGTAGGCGCGGTCGCCGAGCAGTTCGGTGGCGATACCGGACAGGCCGAACGACAGCAGCGAGCCGAACGACGGGTCGTCGACGATCTCCAGCACACAGGACAGCCCTCTCGGCGACATCCGCTGGACGTACACCTCGGCCGACCCGGTGATGTCGGCCAGTTCGCGGCAGGCGCGGACGACCGCGGCGGGCGCGCCGAGGTCGAGCCGAACCCCCACCAGATCCGTGCGATGCCGCCAGCGCTCGCCGACCGCCTTGACCACGACCGGGTAGCCCAGCTCGTCCGCGGCGGCGACCGCGGCCTCCACCCCGCTGACCCGCCGGAAGGGCGTGACCTCGATGCCGTAGCAGGCCAGCAGGTCCAGGACGTCGTCGTCGCCGAGCGCATACTGCGTACCGGCTCCCAGCCGCGCCACCAGCTCCCGCGCCCGCTCGCTGTCGGTGCCCTCCGGGGTCACGAACTCCCCCACCGGCTCGGCCCGCCATCGCGCGTACCGGATCACCCTGCTCAGCGCGGCCACCGCGCGCTCAGGGCTGGGGTAGCTGGGAACCGAACCCGGGCCCGGGTTGCCGTCCGGGCGCGGCACGGCCAGCTCCCCCGGCACCCCCTCGACGGCCAGGAACGTGCTCACCACCGGCTTGGCCGAGCCCGCGACGACCTCACGCAGCGCACGCGCGTACGCGGTGCCCGGCGTGGCGACCGGTGGGACGAACACCGCGACCAACGCATCGGTTCCCTCCGCCGCGAGCGCCTCGGCCACCGCCGCCGCGAACTCCTCCGGGCTGGCGGAGGCGCCGACGTCCACGGGCTCGCCGGCGAGCTCGAGACCCTCGTCGAGCAGCCCATCGGTGACCAGGACACCCAGCGCCGTCGAGTTCCCCACGACCGCGACCCTCGGCCCGGCCGGCAACGGCTGGTAGGCCAGCAGCAGCGCGGTGTCGAACAGCTGGGCCACCGAGCCGACCCGGATCACCCCGGACTGCTCGAAGAGGGCCTCCACGCTGGCGTCGTCGATCGGCACGGCGGTGGCCCGCCGACGCCGCGGATCGGTGTGCCGCCCGCTCTTCACCGCCACGATCGGTTTGGTCCGGGCCAGCCGCCGCGCCAGCCTGCCGAACTTGCGCGGGTTGCCGAACGTCTCCAGATACAGCAGCACGACATCGGTGCCCGGATCGGTCTGCCAGTACTGGAGCAGGTCGTTGCCCGACAGGTCGGCACGGTTGCCGGCCGAGACGAACGTCGACAGGCCGAGCCCCCGCTTGGTGGCCGTCGCCAGCAGCGCGATCCCCAGCGCTCCCGACTGGGAGAAGAACCCGACCCGGCCCGCGCACGGCAGGAACGGGGCGAGCGTGGCGTTGAGCCGCACGTCGGGGGCCGTGTTGGCCACCCCGAGGGCGTTGGGCCCGACCACCCGCATCCCGTGCGCCCTGGCGGCCTCGACCATCCGGCGCTCCGCCGTCGACCCGTCGGAACCGGCGTCGGCGAACCCGGAGCTGATCACGATGAGTGCCTTGACCCCCTTGGCCAAACAGGAGTCCATGACCTCGTCGATCCCCGCGGCGGGCACCGCGACGACAGCGAGATCGACCTCGTCGGGGATGTCGGTGACCGAGGCGTAGGCCCGCACCCCACGCACCGACCGGGCCCGGCTGCCACCGGAGTTGACCGGGTACACCGCGCCGCTGAAGTTGCCGCGCAACAGGTTCTGGAAGATCGCGTGACCGATCTTGGACGGGTCGGTGGATGCGCCGATCACCGCGACCGAGCGCGGATGCAGCAGGTTGTGCACGCTGCGTGCTTCGGCGGCCTGTTCCCGGGAATCCCGGACGGCCAGCGAGCGCTCGGTGGGGTCGATGTCGAACTCCAGGTGCAGCACCCCCTCGGCGAACTCCCGGCTGACCTGGTAGCCCGCCTCCCGGAACACGCGCACCATCTGGTGGTTCTCCATCAGGACCTCGGCCTCGAAACGGCGCAGCCCGTTCTCCCTGGCCGCCGCCGCGAGGTGCTCGAGCAGGATCGAGCCGAGCCCGCGGCCCTGGTGGTCGTCGCGGACCACGAACGCCACCTCGGCCGATCGGGGCTTGCCGCCGTCGGCCGCGTCGCCGCTCAGCCCCTCGTAGCGGCCCACCGCAATGATCTCGTCGCCGAGCAGTCCGATGAAGGCCACCCGGTTGCGGTGGTCGACATGGGTGAAGCGCTTGAGATCGCGCGGCGGGATCCGTGGATAGGGGCCGAAGTAGCGCAGATAGCGGGTGCGGTCGGACAGCCGCGCGTGGAAGTCCACGAGCGCGTCGGCATCGCTGGGCAGGATCGGCCGCAGGTGCACGATTCCGCCGTCCGAGGCGACGACGTCGGCCGCCCAGTGCCGCGGGTAGTTCGGTTCGGCCATGGCGGTCTGCTCGGCCCCGGTGTCCGGGCCGCTCGGAGCCGCCGGTTCGCTCGCCGCGGCACGGCCGGTCGGAGCCGGGTTCGGGGCGGAGGGCGGCTGCATGCTCAGACTCCGTTTCGGACTGGTGGTGCTGGCCGGCAGATGCTGGTCGCGGTCGGCGAGTCAGTCCCGCGGGTCGTCGGGGTCGAGGCCGTGCAGCGGGAGCACCGCACGCCGGACGTCGATGATCGCCGTGTCGACTCGGTCCGGGGTGTCGCCCCAGGGCGCGAACGTGGGGTCCTTCCCGTCGGTCATGCCGGCGGGCAACGGCTGACGCGTGAGGGTCGCGGCATGCGCCATCCAGCCCGGCGGCACCGCTCGCTCGGGCTTGACATCGCGGTCGAGCACGGTGGCGAGCAGATGGGCCCACGACCGCGGCACCACCCTGAACAGCGCGTAGCCCCCGCCGCCGAGCACGAGCCATTTCCCGCCCGCGGTGGTCTCGGCCAACTCCCGGAGCCTGCCGTAGATCGTTCGCTGCCCATCGACGGACAGCTCCAGGTTGGCCAGCGGGTCCTCGGCGTGGGTGTCGGCCCCGCACTGGGTGACGAGCACCTGCGGGCGGAAGGCCTCCAGTACCGAGGGGACCACCGCGTTGAACGCGCGGAGCCAGCCGGCATCCCCGGTTCCCGGCGGGAGCGCCACGTTGACCGAGTAGCCGGCCCCGTCGCCGCTGCCGTACTCGGCAGGCCAGCCGGTACCCGGCCACAGGGTCAGCGGATGCTGGTGCAGAGAGATCGTCATGACCCGCGGGTCGTCGTAGAACGCCGCCTGCACGCCGTCGCCGTGATGAACGTCGACATCGACGTACGCGACCCGCTCGTAGCCGTGCTCCAGCAACCAGGCGATCGCGATCGCACAGTCGTTGTAGACGCAGAAACCCGCGGCCCGGTCGCGCATCGCGTGGTGCAGGCCACCGGCGATGTTCACCGCCCGGTCGACCCGGCCCTCGGCGATCAGCTGCGCGGCGAGCAGGGAGCCGCCCGCGATCAGCGCACTGGCCTCATGCATGTCGAAGAAGATCGGGTTGTCCTCGGTCCCGAGGCCGTGGCCCACCCCGAACGGCACCTCCGGCGCCGATCTCACCGCCGTCAGGTAGGACGCGGTGTGCACCCGCATCAGCTCCTCGTCGCGGGCGGTCTCGGGCGCGAGGGTGGTGATGCCCTCCAGCACCCCGAGCTCGGCGGCCAGACGCATCGTCAGGTCGAGCCGCACCGGGTTGAGCGGGTGATCATCGGAGAGCTGGTAGGTCAGGAAGTCCGGGGTCCAGACCACGGCCGCACGGGGGGTCATGACAGCTGACGGTAAGGGATCCGTCGCCGGTCGGCCCATTCCGTTCGCCGGCGAGTTCGGTGCGGTGCCCTCACGGCAGGCTCCCCGTCGCGACCGGACGGTCCGGGTCGGCGCTCCACTGCGACCACGATCCCACGTACAGCGCGGCCGGTCGATCCGCTGGGGCCAGGCCCGCGTGCTCGAGCGCGAGCACCAGCGCCGCCGCGTTGACCCCGGATCCACAGTAGGCACCGACCGCCGCGGCGCCGTCCACGCCGAACGCGGCGAACCGCGTGGCCAGTGCCTCGGGCGCGAGCCAGCGTCCGTCCGGGCCGACATTGTCCGTGGCCGGAGCGTTGCGGGCACCGGGGATGTGTCCGGCGCGCGGATCGACCGGCTCGGTTTCGCCGCGGTAGCGCGCCGCGGCGCGGGCGTCCAGCAGAACACCGGTGTGCGCCAGCTCGGCCGCGGCGTCGGCGTCGAGCACCGGCATCGCGCCGGGGCGAACCACGACGTCGCCGGGTGCGGGAACGGCAGGCTCGGTGGACATCGGATGCCCCTCGGCCACCCACGCGGCGATGCCGCCGTCGAGGATCGCCGTCCGCTCGGCGGCGTGCCCGGCCCAGCGCAGCAGCCACCAGGCCCGGGCCGCCACAGCTCCGTCGCCGTCGTCGTAGGCCACGACCGTCGAGTCCGCCCGCACCCCGGCACCGCGCAGGACCGTCTGCAGCCGCTCCGGTGCGGGCAGCGGATGGCGGCCCCCGGACCCGGGCGGTGCGGCCAGCTCGGTGTCGAGGTCGACGTACACGGCACCCGGCACATGGCCGGCGTCGTAGTCGGTTCGCGCGGGCGGACCGCCCAGTCGCCAGCGGACGTCCAGCACCACCGTGCGCTGCCGCCGATCGCTGCCGATCAATCGTCGTGCCAGGTCAGTGGGTGTGAGCAAAGGGGACACCGGACCATCCTCCCCCGGGATGGAGACCGTGCTGCAGCCGTGACCCGGCTAGGATAGGGAAAGCTACGAAAGGGTCGGCTGTGAACGAGCTCATCGATACCACCGAGATGTATCTGCGGACCATCTACGAACTTGAGGAGGAGGGGGTCGTCCCACTGAGGGCGCGCATCGCGGAGCGACTCGGACAAAGCGGGCCGACGGTGAGCCAAACCGTCGCCCGGATGGAACGCGACGGGCTGGTCGTGGTCGCGGGTGATCGCCATCTCGAGCTCACCGAGGAGGGGCGGGCTCGCGCCGTCGCTGTCATGCGCAAGCACCGGCTCGCCGAGCGCCTGCTCACCGACGTAATCGGCCTGGAATGGGAGTACGTCCACGCCGAGGCGTGTCGCTGGGAGCATGTCATGAGCGACGCCGTGGAGCGCAAGCTCGTCCAGTTGCTCGACAACCCGACGATCTCCCCCTACGGCAACCCGATCCCCGGGCTGAGCGAGCTGTCGGTCAAGCCCGGCTCGTCCGGCGTCAAGAGCACCGCGGTGTCGGCGCCACCCGCCCTCGAGCTGGGCCTGCAGCGGCTCGACGAGTTCGCCCGCCGCGGCGGCGGCCGGGTCCAGGTCCGTCGTATCGCCGAACACGTCCAGGTCGACTCGGACCTGATGATGGAGCTCAAGAGCGCCGGGGTCGTCCCCGGCCGCGAGGTCGAGGTGCGGGCGATTCCTCGGTTCGGCGACGCCGTCCCGGTCGTCGCGGACGGTGCCGAAGCCACGGTGGCACCGCTCATCGCGCACGCTGTCCTCGTCCGCTCCCAGCCGCAGCGCGGCCAGTAGCACGCGGGGACCAGTTGTCGTCGGCGGTGCCCGGCAACGGCGACCGGTGCGGCACGTGAGAGCGTTCGTACGCTGCATCGTGTAGTCGTGACACCGCCCGTGGAGGAATCTGTGAAGCTGCTCGTCACCGGTGGAGCCGGTTACGTCGGCAGTGTGTGCGCCGCGCACCTGGTTGCGGCCGGCCACGACGTCGTCGTGCTCGATGACCTGTCCACCGGTCACCGGGATGCGGTGCCGGACGGGTGCCGGTTCGTGGAGGGTGACCTGGCCGAACTGTCCGGCGAGGTCCTCGCCGACGGTTTCGACGGCGTGCTGCACTTCGCCGCCCGCTCGCTGGTGGGCGAGTCGGTTCAGCGCCCGGAGATCTACTGGGACGGCAACGTCGTGACGTCGCTGCGGCTGCTGGAGGCCATGCGGGCGCACGGCACCCCGCGCCTGGTCTTCTCCTCCACCGCGGCCACCTACGGCGAGCCCGAGCAGGTGCCGATCCGCGAAGACGCCCCCACGCGGCCGACCAACCCGTACGGCGCCAGCAAGCTGGCCATCGACCACATGATCACCTCCTACGCCGCCGCGCACGGCCTGGCCGCGACGAGCCTGCGCTACTTCAACGTGGCGGGGGCGCACGGCCGCTACGGCGAGCGGCACGCCGTGGAGACCCACCTGATCCCCATCGTGCTGCAGGTGGCGGCGGGCCAGCGCGAGGCGGTACAGATCTACGGCGACGACTGGAACACCCCGGACGGCACCTGTATCCGCGACTACATCCACGTCGACGACCTCGCCGACGCCCACCTCCGGGCGCTGGAGCACTCCCGTCCTGGCCGGCACACGATCTACAACCTCGGCAACGGCCGGGGCTTCTCGGTGCGCGAGGTGATCGAGGCCTGCCGCGCCGTCACGGGACATCCCATCCCGGCGGCACCGGCACCGCGCCGCCCGGGCGACCCCGCGGTCCTGGTGGCCTCCAGTGAGCGGGCCAAGGCCGAGCTGGGCTGGCACCCGGTGCGGGCCGAGCTGTCCGGCATCGTCGCCGACGCCTGGCGGTTCACCCAGGACCGGCTGCCGGTCTGAGCCCGGCCCGCGATCGCCCGGCCTACTGCCGCCAGGGAGGGATGTCCCCACGGGCGGCGAGCATGGAGTCGTACCCGGGCTGGCGGAGGATGTCGTGCAGCTGCCTACGTCGTACCCCTTGGTTACCACCGTCGTACAGGGGGAAGACCATGGCGTTGCGCATCATCCGCTCCAGCGGCGCCAGGTCGCGGGTGTAGCTGGCGATTCCGATGACCTGCATGCAGTCGTAGACCGTGCTGACCGCGGTCTCCGAGCAGTACACCTTGGTCATGATCGGCAGCTCCTCGGCCAAACCGTGCGTGTGGTCGAAGTCGTGGCAGGCCTTCCAGGTCAGGTATCGGCAGGCCTCGATCCGCATCTTGATGTCCGCCAGCATGAAGCCGACATTCTGGTGCTCGATCACCGGCACGGTGCCCAGCCGCTTCTCGGTCCGGGCGAAGTCGAGGGCGTCCTCGAACGCGGCGCGCATCGTCCCGACGCAGGCCGCCCCGATCAGAGCAGCGGTCCAGCTGAACGCGCCGGAGACGATCTGCTTGCCGTGGCGGCCCGGTTCGCCGATGAGGTTGTCGAGCGGTACCCGGACCCCGTCGAAATGCACCCGCGGCGTCACGACACCCCGATTGCCGATCTTGTCGTACACCTCGGTGACGGAGATCCCGGGGGTGTCGCCGGGGACCGCGATCACCGTCAGCGACTCGTCGGCGCCTCCGGCGGGCTCGGTCCGGCACACCACCGTGTAGAGGTGGCAGCCTGTGCGGTCCCAGCCGGTGCCGTTGGTCGTGTAGTGCTTCTGCCCGGTGATGACCCACTCCTCGCCGTCGCGGCGGGCCAGTGTCTGGATCCCGCCTGCCGGATCGGGTGAATCGAAGTTCGCGCCGCCGGCAACGTCGGTGAAGGCGTAGGAGGCCAGCAGGTCTCCCTCGCTGTCCTCCGCGAACGGGCGAAGCAGGCGTTGCTTCTGCTCCGGCGTACCGTGCTGGATGATCGGCTGCAGGCCGAGCCCGGTGGCCAACAGGGTCGTCGGCACGTTGATGTCCACCCGGGTGAGCTCTTCCGCGGCGATCGCGAAATCGAGCATGGTGAATCCGGCGCCGCCGTACTCGGTCGGGATGAAGGACTTGGTGAACCCGGCCTTGGCCATCTCCCGGTAGGCCTCCCGGCCCGCGAGGAAGGACTCCCAGCCGTCCGGGGCACGGTCGATCCGCTCGGCAACGGGACGCAGCACGTTCTCTGCGAACGCCTGCGCGTTCTTCTGGAGCTCCCGCTGGCCCTCGCTCAGGGTGAAGTCAATTGCCACTGACCTGCTCCTCTCCACTGGACACGTGCAGCCCTTGCTGTCGGCTCACCGGGCACGGCATGGACATCTCTGCAGTACCCCAGGAACGGCCGGGCAACGGTGAGCGGCGAACACGGGTCGGCGCGGACTCCCTGGCGGTGTCGAGTCCTGTGCCTGCGAAGGACTCTGCTCAGATCCGGCCCATTGCGAAAGCCCCAGATCGTGACGAGGTCGGTGATGGGTGCCCGGTGTGGGATCGGGGCCGAAGCGACGGTTCGTCCGCGCGAGCGGCGGGCGGTCATGACCGCGGGCGATGGTTCGCCATCCCTCAGCGGTCAGCGCCCAACCAGCGGCGCACCTGCGCGGGCCCGAACCCCGTCGCCACCGCCTTGCCGAGCACCGCGCTGAGCCGATGCCCCGGCCACGCCTGCTGGGCGCGGGTGAGAGCCACGTTCGCCAGTGCCCCGTCGCCGCGGCCGAGCGCGGCAACGGCGAGCAGAGTCGCGGCGTCCGCGGCCTCGGGATCGGGGAGCTCCCGGGTGAGCGCGGCCCACAACTGTTCCGCGGCCGCGGCACGGTGTCCCACGCATTCGGCCAATGCGCGGTCCCGGACTGCTGGGATCTGCAGCGCCGCGGCCAACGCAACGACCACCGCATCGTCGAGTTCGAGCCGCCCCGCTTCGGCGGCTGAGAGCGCGGTGTCCACTGTCACGTGGTGCGGTGCGTCGTCCTGGTCGTCGGCGGCCGCGGTGGTGCCGAGTACCCGGTCGAGCAGAACGTCGCGTCGCCGCAACCGCTGGGTATCGGCGGGGGTGACCTGCCGCTCCAGCTCCGCGCGGTCGGCGTAGACGACGTGACCCGCCGCGACGGCCGCCGCCGCGACCGCGGTGGCCGCCGGATCGGGTATCTCCCCGGAACAGCCGCACGGGGGGTAGCACATCCATGGCGCCCCGGCAGCGGTGTCGCGCGCCCAGATCATGCCGTGCATGACGATCCCCGCCGACTCGAGCCCCTCGCTGATCGCCGCGGCGACGTCGGGCCGCGGAGCGCCCTCTCCAGCGGACCCCCCCAGCACGATCGCCACCGCACCGACCGGATGGCTCGCGCTCAGGGTCGCCGCGGCCGCCCGGCACACCGGCACGGTGTCGGTGGGCGGGGGCAGATCGACACGCAGTGTCAACCCGAGCCGCAGCCCTGAGCCGACACCGGAGCCTCCGATGCCGATGACGACCAGCGAGTCACGCGGATGGAACCCCAGCAGCACCGGCACCGCCGCGACGAGCTCACCGGGATCCCGGACCCGGGCGGTGGTCTGGGCCGGACGGCCGGGCCGGGTCGAGGGGTGGTCGGGCACTCCGATGGATGTCATGCGCGCAGCGTGCGCGGAGCGTGCGCCGACTGTCAGCACGTCGGTGTCGGGCTGTGGACAACCCGCCCGATGGGCCCGGCCGGCCGCAGCCGACCACTCTGGTGTGGACGCGGCGAGCCGGTCGGCGAAGGAATGTCACCGGCAACGGTTACGGTCGGCGGTTCGGTGGCGTGGCTTGGGGGCAGCACGTGGCCGACCTGCTTCCTGTCGGACAGACCCGGATGGCCCGTGGCGCCACGATCCGCGCCGTGTCGGACCTCGGTCGCCGAGGGCTACTGGTAGCGGAACCCCCGGGAGTCCAGCCACGGCCGCGGATCGATCTTCTGCCCACCCGAGGTGATCACCTCGATGTGCAGGTGCGGGCCGGTGGACTGGCCACGGTTGCCGACCTCGGCAATCTGCTGACCCGCCGCCACCTGCTGGCCGACGCTGACCAGCGAGCGGTTGATGTGGCCGTAGACGGTGATGGTCCCGTCGGCGTGCTGGACCCGGACCCACAGCCCGAACCCGCTGGCCGGACCTGCACTGATCACGGTGCCGGCCAGCGGGGTACGGATGGGGGTCCCGATGGGGGCGGCGATGTCCAGACCCGAGTGCATGGCGCCGCCACGCATTCCGAACCCGGAACTGACCCGACCGGCGACCACCTGCACGCCGCCGAGGGCGGCCGGCTTCACCTGCGCCGCCAGCTCGATCTGCGCGGAACCAGCGGTTCCCACCTGTGCCACGCGCGTCTGCTGGGCCTGCTGCGCGGCCTTCGCCGCTTCGGCTTCCTGTGCCACCTGGGCAGCCTGGACCGCTGCCACCGCGTTCGTCGCATTCGCGGCGGCGGCCGCCGCCTCCCGGCGCGGATCGACGGCCGCGCGCAGGCCCGCGGCCACAGCGGAGTCGGGCGCCGCGGCGGGCAGCGCCGCTAGGGCCGCCAGCTCCGCGCCGTTGACGGGGCCGTCGGCCGCGGCGGCGCCGGTGGACTGTTCGACACCGAGGCGGAGCACCTGCGCTCCCTCGGCTGTGGGAGGCGGCTCGCCGTTCGTGGGGCTGTAACCCCCAGTGGCGAGCGCACCTCCGGCGACGACGGTGGCGGCGGCGGCCACCAATCGCGGGGGGGTCATTCGGGTTGGGGACGGGGCCCGGTGCGCGCCACCAGTCCCCGCTGCCGACACGAGAGCCGGCAGCGGGGGCCCGTGGTGCGCGCGACGGCCCTTGGGGGAGCGGTGCCGTGACACGACCTTTCCTTCCGGATCTCACGGCCCGGACGGACGTCCCGTGGGGGGCGGGCGGATCAATCGGGGTTTGATCCGAGTCCGTTTCGTGACCGCGCCGTGATGCGATCCGGATATGAAGCTAGCGGCCGAATCGGCGACCACGCCCCGTTCGGCGCCTTGCTGAGACCACCGGAAGAGGCGGCGCGACGAACGGGATTGTCGGCGTGTCGCGCGCGACACGCCGACAACGGACCTGCCGTTCACCGCAAAATCACCCTGAC
>NZ_JBHSQW010000025.1:308855-317823 GCF_042658695.1 Pseudonocardia hispaniensis
TCTGACGTAGCGTCGATGCGGTGGCGAACGACGACCGGTCACCGCACCGCCCGCGCGGTACCCGGGGTCCGGATCGAGATCAAGAACGTCGGTTCCCGAACGGGTCAAGCTCGGCGGACGACATCACACCTGTCGTCCGCCGAGCCGCCGCGGGTCACTCGATACCCAGCTCGGCCAGCCGCGCCCGGTAGCGCTCGATACCGGCGAGCTTGACGTCCTCATAGCCACGGACCAGCTCGGCGGCCTGCGCCGCCGCCACGGCCGTCGCATACGTCTCGGCCGTGAGACGGGCGGCAAGCCGCAGCATCAGCGCCCGATATTCCGCGGCCAGGGACCGCTCCAGCCGCCGCACGGCGGTCCGGCCGAACGGATCGAACGGCGTGCCGCGCAGCACCTTGCCGCGCGCCAACACCTTCAACACCGGCCGCAGCCACGGACCGAACGCCATCTTCGAGTCCCGGCCCATGGCGCGCAGCAGCGGTGGATGCAACCGGTAGCGCAGCCTGCGCCCGCCCGGCACCTCGGCGGCGAGCCGCGCCTCGAAATCCGCGGCGGTCAGCAGCCGCGCCACCTCGTACTCATCCTTGTAGGCGACGAGCCTGTGCAACCCCCGGGCGACGGCCGCGGAGAAGTCGGTGGACTCCCCCACCGCGCGCTCGGCCCGCCACACGGCGAGCACGTCCGCGACATAACGACGTGCGGTCCGCTCATCCTGGAACCCCGTGAGATCCGCGGCCCGGATCTCGGCCAGCCGCCGGGTCTCCCCCGCCAGCTCACCGAGATCGAGACCGATGGGCACGCGTGGGGTCCCATCCACGCGGTCGGCCGGCCCGGCCGTCGCTGCGGCGAAGGCCGCCGGATCGGCGACGGCGACTCGCCCCCACCGGAAGGCCGCGATGTTGACCGCCACCGCGAGGCCGTTGAGCTCGATCGCCCACTCGATCGCCGCGGCCGAGACCGGTACCACTCCGGACTGGTAGGCGGCCCCGACCAGCAGCAGGTTCGCCGGCAGGGTGTCACCGAACAGCGCGAGCGCGGCGGCCTGGGCATCGATCCGGACCACCTCCCGGCTCACCCGCGCGATCCGCCTCACCAGCGCGTCGGTATCCGGGGCCGCGACCGCCGCGTCCCGGACCATCGCGCCGGTCGGCACAGCGCTCGTCGAGACCACGGCCGTGGTGAGCTCCGGTGCGGCGTAGGCCAGGTTCCTCAGGTCGGCGCCGACGAGCGGGTCGAAGGCGAGGTAGCAGCGCGCCTGCGCGGTCCCGATCCGGTTGGCCGGACCGAGGGCTGCCTCGTCGGCCGCGATCCGCAGATGCGAGGTGACCGGCCCGGCCTTCTGCGACAGCCCGGTCTGGTCGACACCGTGCACCGCGAGGCCGTCGCGGACCGCGGCGGAGCCGAGCACCTGGTTGACCGTGACGATGCCGGTACCGCCGATCCCGGCCAGGAACACCTCACCCGAGGGGCCGCGGGGCACGTCCGGGACCCACGGGGGCTCGGGCCAGGTGGTCGCCGGCGACATGGGCCGGGCCCCGGGCGGCAGCTCGATCGTCACGAACGACGGGCAGTCGCCGTCCAGGCAGGAGTAGTCGGTGTTGCACGCGGTCTGGTCGATCCGCGTCTTGCGACCGAACTCGGTCTCCACGGGCTGCACCGCCAGGCAGTTGCTCTTCGCCCCGCAGTCGCCGCAGCCCTCGCACACCGCCTCGTTGATCACGACGCGCATCGGCCGCACCGGCAGCGTGCCGCGCCTGCGCATCCGGCGAGACTCGGCGGCGCACCGCTGGTCGTAGACGAGCACCGTGACTCCCTGGACCTCACCGAGGATCCGTTGCGCCGCATCGATCCGGTCGCGGTGCCACAGGTCGACGCCCGCGGGCAGTGGCGGTAGCGCGCCGTACCGCTCCGGCTCGTCGGCGCACACGATGATCTTCTTGACCCCCTCGGCGAGGAGCTTGGTCGCCAGCGCCGGGACCTCGAGCCCACCCTCGGCGTCCTGCCCACCGGTCATCGCGACGGCCCGGTTGTAGAGCAGCTTGAAGGTGATCGACACCCCGGCCGCGACGCAGGCCTGCACGGCGAGCTGCCCGGAATGCGCGAACGTGCCGTCGCCCATGTTCTGGTACATGTGGCCCGCCGCGGTGAACGGGGACTGACCGATCCACTGCGCGCCCTCGCCACCCATCTGGGTGATCGAGGAGACCTCGGCGGACGGCCGCGGCGTGATCGCGACCATGGCGTGGCAGCCGATCCCGCCGCCCGCGACAGCACCCTCGGGCACCGCGGTGGACCTGTTGTGCGGACATCCGGAGCAGAAGTAGGGGGTGCGCTCGACCGGCAGGATCTCCAGTACCGGGCGGGACACGGGCGGCGCCAGCTCGAGTCGGGCGCCCAGCACCCGGCGCAGCGGCCCGGCCAGCGCGGCGGCGGTGAGCTCGCCCGCGGCCGGGATGAGCGGCACCCCCTCGACGTCGCGCTCGCCGAGGACCGCGGGCGCATCCGGCAGCCCGTACAGCGCGTCGCGGACCGCAGACTCGAGGAAAGCCGACTTCTCCTCCACGACCAGCACCGTGTCCAGCCCGGTGGCGAACTCCCGGACCAGGTCGCGTTCGATCGGATGGACCATGCCCAGCCGCAGCAGCCGGATCCCGGCGCGGCGGCACGCCGTGTCGGGATCCGGGTCGTCGAGACCGAGGTCGCGCAGAACCTGTCGCACGTCGGTGAACGCCTTGCCCCCCGCGACGATGCCCAGCCAGGCCCCGGGCGGGTCGACCTCGACCCTGTTGATCGGGTTGGCGGCAAGAAAGGCATGCAGCATCGCGGAGCGTGGACCGTACAGCTGCTCCTCGGCCCGCAGCGACGCCGGCGGAACCAGCATCGGCACCTGCTCGTAGACCCAGGGCCGCCCCGCCCATTCCAGCTCCGGGACGGTGATGCCGACGTCACCGCAGTCAGCCGCGAGGGTGTAGACACCGTCCGCGACATCGGCGGTGATCTTCATGCCGACCCACATGCCCGACGCCCGCGACAACGCCACCCCGTACCGGCCCAGCCGGATGATCTCCTGGGCGTTCGCCGGGTAGAGCACCGGCAGCCCGTACCCGGCCAGGGTGCGTTCGGAGACGCACGGAATGGTCGAGGACTTGCAGCCCGGATCGTCGCCGGCGAGCACGAGCACACCCCCGGCGGGATGCGCCCCGCACATGTTGCCGTGCCGCATCGGGTCGCCCGCCCGGTCGACGCCGGGCGCCTTGCCGTACCAGACCCCCACCACCCCGTCGACGGTGCGCCCGTGGCCGGGTACCGCCACCTGGCTGCCCCACACCGCGGTGGCCGCGAGTTCCTCGTTCACGCCGGGAACGAACGTCAGCCCGGCGGTCCGCGCCAGCTCCGGCGCGGCGGCGAGGGTCTTGTCCAGCCCGCCCAACGGACTGCCCTGGTAGCCGGAGACGAACGACGCGGTGTGCAGGCCCGCCGCGGCGTCGGCCGCGTGCTGTTCGGCCAGCAGCCGGGCGATCGCCTGGACACCGGTCAGCAACACCGGGCCGGTTCGCGCGCGGTAGCGGTCGCGCAGCTCGAAGTCGACGGGGGTGGCGTCGGGTCGGCTGTCCTGGACGGTCATCGGCATCACTCCACCTGACGGGTCGTGCATGCAGGAGTCCCACCGGCACAGTCGGCGGCGGCCGCACTGCTCACACTCTGCCTCACCCCGGTCAGACGCGCGTCAGGCGATGCGCGCTCGGCGCCCGACCCGGCGGTCGGCTCCGGCCGCGGTGAGCGTTCCGGAGAATGAAACGACGCCGGTGACGGACAGCGGCTCTCCCGTCACGATCGGCGGCGACCGCACTCCTGGAGGACACCAATGCCCGTGACGGATGCGCCCGCCAAGGCTCGGGCGCTCTACGAAGCCCGTCGAACCCGGATCCCGATCCCGCCGTTCACCGACACCGAACCCGACCTGGACATGGCCGACGGGTATGCGATCCAGGCGGAGCTCGTGCCGCTGCTGCTGGCCGACGGCGACCGGATCATCGGGCACAAGGTCGGGCTGACCTCGACGGCGATGCAGCAGCTGATCGGCGTCGACTCCCCGGACTACGGTCCGGTCCTCGCCTCGACCGTCTACCGCGACGGCGACACGATCCCGCTCGACCGGTTCATCCAGCCCAAGATCGAGGCCGAGATCGTCTTCGTGCTCGGCGATCGGCTGGCAGGCCCCGGGGTCACCGTCACCGAGGCACGGGCCGCGATCGCCGGCGCGGTGGCCGGCATGGAGATCGTCGACTCCCGGATCGCGGACTGGCGGATCAAACTCGCCGACACCGTCGCCGACCTCGCGTCCAACGGCGCGATGGCCACCTCCAGCCGGATCGTCCCGCTCGACGGGCTGGACCCCCGGCTGATCGGGATGACGCTGACGCGCAACGGCGAGCTGATCGACACCGGCGCGGGCGCTGCCGCGCTCGGCGACCCCGTCGCGGTCGTCGCCTGGCTGGCGAACGTGCTCGGCGAGCACGACCTCGCCCTCGAGACCGGACACCTGATCATGACGGGCGCGCTGCACGCGGCGGTGCCGATGGAAGCCGGGGACGTGTTCCGGGCCGAGTTCGACCGGTTGGGGCCGGTGACCATCCGGGTCGGAGGGAGTGCCTGATGACCGTCGACACCGCCGAGCTGGCCGCGCGCCTGACGAAGGCCGTCGCCGGCCGGACCGCGATCGAGCCGCTCTCCACCGAGTTCCCCGAGCTCGACCTCGCCGGTGGATACGCCGTGCAGGGCGAGCTGCGCACCGCCGCGGGACCGCTGGTCGGCTGGAAGCTGGGTCTCACCTCGCGGGCCAAGCAGGCGCAGGTCGGGGTGAGCGAGCCGATCTCCGGGTTCCTCGCCGGGGCCAATGCGCTCGATCTGGGCGAGCCGCTGGACACCGGCCACCTCATCCAGCCCCGGTGCGAGCCCGAGATCGTCTTCATCCTCGGCCGCGACCTGGCCGGCCCGCACGTGACCGCGGCCGACGTCCTCGCGGCCTCGTCCGGGGTGGCCGCCGGGATCGAGGTGATCGACTCCCGGTACCGCGACTACCGCTTCACCATGGCCGACGTCGTCGCCGACAACACCTCCGCGGGGCGGTTCGTGGTCGGGACCCCGATCCTGCCGGCCGGGATCGACCTGCGGCTGGTCGGGGTGGTGCTGGAGCGGAACGGCGAGATCGTCGCGACCGCGTCCGGTGCGGCGTCGCTCGGGCATCCCGCTGCCGCCGTGGCGTGGTTGGTCCGCAGGCTGGCCGCCGGCGGCGAGGGACTGCACGCGGGCGAGATCGTGTTCTCCGGCGGGCTGACCGCCGCGACTCCCGTCACCGCTGGTGACGTCGTGGTCGCCTCGATCGACCGGCTCGGGACCGTCGAACTCGGCTGCCGCTGAGCCCCCGTGAGTGCGTAACAGTGTAAGAACACTGTTACGCACTCACGGGGCCGGGTGAGCTGGGCCGCTCCGGTCGGCGACCTGCGCCGGGGCCTGTTCGGTCGAGGCGACGCACGACGGCACCCGGGGATGCCGACCCCGACTACCCTGGCACCGGTGAGCTCCTCGCGATTCCGCTCGTTCGTCGCGGGAATGTTGGTGGGCAACAGCGCACCGCATCTGGCCACCGCCATCACCGGCAGACGTCATCTGACGCCCCTGGCGGGCCGGGACTCCGGTCCGGGCGCCAACGCCGCCTGGGGCATGATCAACCTGCTGTCCGGTCTGCTGCTGCTCTCGCCCGATCGGCACCGGGCCCCGGCGAGCTGGAACTCGGACCTGCTCGCGTTCGAGGCGGGCGTCGCCGCTTTCGCGACCTGGCAGGTCGTCGCGGAGCGGATCCTGCGGGTCACTGTCCGGGGCTGACCCCGCGCCCGGCCGGATGGTCAGGCCGCGGCGGGCACAGCGCAGCGCTGGCGGTCCCATTCCAGGTATCGCTGCGTCTCGGCGAGGAACGCGCCCGCCAGCCACAGCGCGACGACGGAGTCGTCGACGAGACCGAGGACCATCAACGCCGCCTCGGGTACCACATCGAGCGGCGAGACGAGGTAGGCGACCGCGAGCGCGAACAGGGCCAGCCTGCCGTGCGTCAGCCCCGGGTAGCGCCCGGTGAACGCGCCACCGACCATCCGGGGCAGCACGCGCACCCGCGCACCGAGCCCGGGATCCCCCGGCCTGCCCACGTGCGTCACAACGCGCCTCAGCGCATGGAACGCGGCGACCCGGCGTGGGGTCATCGCAGGGACTTGCGGTCGGACCGGCTGGACACCGCAGACCACAGCGCCACCCCGGCGAACACCAGCGCGCCGATCACGACCGCCCAGGCCAGAAACTTGAACATCGCCCCGATCACGGAGATCGCGATCCAGATCAGGAGCAAGACCCCGAGCACCTTCAGCATTGCCAGTCCTCCCGTCGACCGCTTGCTCTCAGTCTCCACCAACAGGACGAATCGATGCATCCGGGAGTTCCCCGGATCCGCTCTGCGGGTCTCCCCTATCGTGACCGATCGGCCCCGATCCCGCTCCCGACGACACCCTGGAGTCCCGACGATGCGCCTGGCCCTGCGCGCCGCCCTGCTCATCCCCGTCCTCGTGGCGGCGGGCGGGTGTGGCGGTTCGGCCGGCGACGACCTCCCGGCGGTCGCGCCACCGGTGTCAGCGGATTCGCCGTTCTGCGTCGCGGTGCAGGCCAACATCGACGCAGCCCGGCCGCTCGCGATGCTGGCGGTGGACGGGGCCGTGGCCGACCTGGACACCGTCGCAGCGTCGATCCGACGGACCAACCAGCAGGTCATCGACACCGCACCCGCACAGATCCGCCCTGACTTCGAGCACGCCGCACAGGTCGCCGAGTTGCAGCTGCGGGCCCTGGAGGCGGGTGGCGACCCGGCTGCCATCGGGACCGACCCCGAGCTCGCGCGGCGGGCGGGGGACCCCGCGTTCGTCGAGGCGAGCCGACGGGTGCAGGCCTACATCGACCAGCACTGCGGTACCCCTCGTTGATCAGCCGTGCGATGCCGCACGCAGCTGGTACCCGGCCAACGCCTGGCGTGGGGTCGGCCCTCCCGGACCGACTCCGGTTAGGGTCGCGGCGTGGCGGACGCGACGGTGGCCCGACAGCTCCTCGACACGATGCGCCGGCACGGAGCGCGGACCGTGTTCGGCCTGCCCGGGGTGCACAATCTGGAATTCTGGCGCGATCCGACGGGCGCCCCGGTGGTCGTCCGGCACGAGCAGGCGGCGGTCTATGCCGCCGACGGCTGGGCGCGGCGCACCGGGCGGCTCGGCGCCGCCGTCGTCACGACCGGGCCGGGCGCGGCGAACGCCGTGGCCGCGTTCGGTGAGGCCGCGGCAGCCGGATCGCCGGTGCTGCTGGTGGCCTCGGAGATTCCGCAACGGCTGCGCAGGCCCGGCCGCCTGCGTGGGGTCCTGCATGAGTCTCGGGATCAGGCCGCGCTGTTCGCGCCACTGGCCAAGGCCGTGTTCCGCCCGCGGACCGCGGCCGCGGTGGCCGCAGCGGTCGACGCGGCCGTCGTGACCGCGCTGCGCGAGCCACGCGGGCCGGTCTACCTCGACGTGCCCGCCGACGTCCTCGGCGACGTCGAAGCCCCCGGACCGGCGTCGGTGGTGTCGCCCGATCCGCTGCCGGACGGCGCCGACCTCGACGCCGCCGCGAGGCTGCTGCGAGACGCCCGGGTCGTGTTGTGGGCGGGCAGGTCGGCGGTCGAGGCCGCGGCGGATGTCGCGGCACTGGCCGAGCGGCTCGGGGCGCCCATCGTCACCAGCTATCAGGCGCGGGGCATGCCGGGGGCGCTCGGCGTGCCGCCGCACGAGCCCGAGGTGGCACAGCTGATCGGGACGGCCGACGTGCTGTTCGCCATCGGCGGCGACCTCGACGGGATGAACACACGGAACTGGACGATGCCCCGCCCGGCCCGGCTCGTCACCGTCGACGCGGCCGCCCCGATCGACCCACCGGAGTGGAGCGCCGACGCCGCGGTGACCGGGCGGGTGGACCGGGCGCTTGCGGGGCTGCTCGCACGGCTTCCGCAGCACCCCGAATGGGCCCCTACCGACCTGCGCAAACAGATCATCGACCGGCTGCGCGCCGACCCGGCGAGCACCGAGGCGGTCGCCCTGCTCGACGCCGTCGACGCCGCCCGGACCGCGGACACGATGCTGGTCTGCGACATGGCGGTCGCCGGGTACTGGGTGGGCGGGTACGCGCTCGTGCCCGCCCCGCGCGGGCTGGCCTATCCGATCGGCTGGGGCACCCTGGGATTCGGGCTGCCCGCCGCGCTCGGGGCCGCCGCGGCGGGTGGTCCCGTACTCGCGGTCTGCGGCGACGGTGGGCTCGCGATGGGGCTGGGTGAACTCGCCACGCTCGTGCAGGAGCGACTGCCCGTCACGGTCCTCGTGGTCGACGACGGCGGATACGGGATGCTGCGCTACGACCAGGAGCGGGCGGGGACGCCGCAGTCGGGTGTCGACCTGCTGACCCCGGACTTCCTCACGCTCGCCGGGGCGTTCGGGCTGCCCGCAACCGGCGTCCCGGAGATCGGAGGCGACCTGTCCGCCGTCCTGGCGCAGGCGCTGCGGAGCGGGGCACCGCACCTGGTTCGGGTACCGGCGCGGCTGCTGCCGCCGCGCACGACGTCGCCCCGTTGGCACGAGGACTGAGAACGCCCCCCGGCGAGGAGCCGGCCCACGCCAACCGTCTCTGTCGATCCAGTTGCGATATATCGTGTTACTATCGGACTTGCCCTCAGGCGAGGGCATCCGAAAAGACGATCAAGGAGACGAACAGTGCATGCCATGAACCCCCCGTGGGATCACCACTGGTTCCGGTTCCGGGGCGTCCCGGGCCCCCGCACCGCGTTCCGGGCCGCCGCGATGACCGACGACCCCTCAGGGGCCGAGGAGCACCACCACCGCCACGGCGGCCC
>NZ_JBHSQW010000025.1:317978-347205 GCF_042658695.1 Pseudonocardia hispaniensis
TCCGCGCTGCCGTGCTCGCTCTCGTCGCGGAGCAACCCCGGCACGGCTACGAGATCATCCAGGAGATCACCGGGCGCTCCGGTGGGGCATGGCGTCCCAGCCCGGGCTCCGTGTATCCCACGCTGTCGCAGCTCGAGGACGAGGGCCTGGTGCGCGTCGAGCAGACCGACGGGCGCCGGGTCGTTCACCTCACCGAAGAGGGCACGCGTTATGTCACCGAGCACCGCGACGAGCTGGACCGCGTCTGGGAGTCCGTCGGACACGACCCGGACGAGAACACCGCCGAACTGTGGGAACAGCTCGGCCAGCTGCACGCGGCCGCGCACCAGGTGATGGCCACCGGCAGCCCGGAGCAGATCCAGACCGCCACCGCCGCCCTCACCGAGGCACGCAAGACGATCTACCGCCTCCTCGCCGAATAGCCCCGTGAGTGCGTAACAGTGTTAGAACACTGTTACGCACTCACGACCCGCACTGACCAGCGCTCGGGCGACGGCCTCTGGGCACGGCGCCGGGCCCTCAGCGATGCCAGCTCAGCAGTCACGCAACTCCGGGCTCTGGTTGAGCACCTGCCCGCGCGGCGAGACGAACTCGCGATACTGCGGCGAGTCGACCGCGGCCGGCGCGAATGCTGCAACGCGGTGGCAGTTCTGGAAGGCCAGCACCACCCCGAAGTGCCGTTCCAGGGCACCGCGGATGGCATTGCTCGCCAGCGCCCGCAGCAACTGGCCACGGGCCTGTTCGGACGGGGGCGGTACCTCGTGCTCGCCGAACGGCGCCCCCGGCCGCGCGGTCTGGTCATCGACGGCCGCGGAGACGACCTCCCAGGCGTAAGGCAGCGAGTCTCGGACGACGGCGATGAACTCGGCATCATCGATCTGGCCGCGGCTGGCCGACTCGAGGACGGCGATGGGGACGTCGAGGGACATGGATCCTCCTGGATGGGGTTGCCGATGGAAAGACCAGGTCAGCGGGGCTCGTGAGTGCGTAACAGTGTTAGAACACTGTTACGCACTCACAGGGGACGGGGGTGTGTAGCCGGGGACCACCTGGGCCGCGAGGTCCGCGCCGACGGCGCGGTTGCCCCAGGCCGCAGCGTTGCGCAGATGGAACTCGACGGTGCCCCGGTGGTAGGCCTCCCAGTCGCGCGTCTGCGCGTCGAGGGCGGCCCGCAGCGAACCGAGGACGGCGAGGTTGTCGGGCTCGAGCTGAGCGAGCGGCAGCGGATCGCCACGTTCGGCGGCGCGCACCCAGGCCGACTGCCCGAGCCATCCGATCAACGCGTCGCCGACCCGCTCCCGCAGATAACGCACGTCGGCGGCGTCGCCGACCTTGTTGCCCAGCACTCGCAGCGCCACACCGTGTCCGGCGGCGTGCTCGACGTACTGCTCGTACACCCCGACTCCGCGCCGGGTCGGCTCGCTGACCAGCACCGTCAGGTCGAAACGGGTGAACAGGCCCGAGGCGAAGGCGTCGGCACCAGCAGTCATGTCGACCACCACGTACTCACCTGCGCCGTCGATCAGGTGGTTGAGGTAGAGCTCCACCGCACCGGTCTTGGCGTGGTAGCAGGCCACGCCGATGTCGCTCTCGTCGAACTCACCCGTCACCAGATAGCGCACTCCGCCCGGCGCCGCGGCCGCGTACCGACGCAGCAGCTCCCCGGACGGGTCCAGGTCGAGCAGCCGCGACCCCGGACCCGGCGGAGTTGTCTTGATCATCACGTCCGCGGCGGGGATGCGGGGGTTGTCGCCGCGCAGGTGATCCTTGAGCCAGGTGAGATCCGCGCCCAGCGGCCGAGGCGGTGGGCCGTCGGCACCGAGTGCCTGACCGAGATGCTGGTTGATGTCGGCGTCGATGGCCAGCACGGGACGGCCGAGCTCCGCCAGATATCGGCTGAACAGAGCCGCCATCGTGGTCTTGCCGCTGCCGCCCTTGCCGACGAACGCGATCCGCACCGCTCTCCCCTCGTCTCCGTGTCAATGAACACGGTAACGATAGTGGTTATCACTAACGGGTGATCATGGCGGGTTTCGGGGTCACCCCGCGTTTCAGCTGGTTCGCGGGCCCCGGCGGGCGGCGAGCGCCACGCGTAACGGCCGGACCGGCGTCCCTTCGGCGGCCAGCTTGCGACGGGCCCGCCTGCGCGCCGCCAGAACACCGGTCAGCGCCATCGCCCAGACGACGTACTGCACGGTCCACGCCGCACGAAACGCCCCCGGCGTGTAGCCGCCCGCCCCGCCCGGACCCGCAACCCCCAGCGCCGCGCCGACCGCGAGGGTCACCAGCAGCGCGGCGGCGAACCCACCGAAGTTGACGATGCCGACGGCGGCGCCCTGCCGGTACCCGGGATTGAAGGTGCGGGCGTAGTCGAAACCGACCATCGATCCAGGACCACCGGTCGCCAGCACCGCGACGAGCAGCACCAGCAGCCACCGCGGGGCCGGCGGCGGGACGAGCAGCACCGCTGTCCAGGCCGCGACCGTCAGCCCGATCACGGCGATGACGAGCCAGGAGCGCCGCATCGGGTGCCGCGCGGTGAACTCGCCGAACCCGGGGCCGGCCAGCAGCCCCGCCCCGACGAACACCGCGAGCAGTCCGCTCGCCGCGGCCGGGGACATCCCCTGCCCGGCGATGAGGTACGGCACCCCCCACATCAGGACGAACACGGTGCCGGAGAACTGGGTTCCGGCGTGCGTCCACAGCCCGAGCCGGGTACCGGGTTCGCGCCACGCGGAACGCAGCCCCTCGATGATCTCGCGGGAGGTCGGCACGCGCGCCGGGACGGGGGCGCCGGGCGGGCGATCCCGGAGCACGACCAGGACCGCGATCGAGACGGCCACCCCGAGCGCCGCGGCCGAGACGAACGCCGTCGTCCAGCCCGGCCCGTGCAGCAACGCGGCCAGCGGCAGCGCGCTGAGCAGCTGGCCGCCCTGTCCGAGCAGTCCCGTCAGCTGCGTCATCACGGGAACCCGCCGGGGTGAGAACCAGGCGCCGACCACCGAGAGCACGCTGATGAACGTCAGCGCGTCACCGGCCCCGACCAGAATCCGGGCCACGATCGCCAGCGGAAGCGACGCCGCCAGCCCCAGCAGCAGCTGACCGGCGGCCATGGTCAGCGCCCCGGTCACGACGAGGACGCGGGCACCGAACCGATCGAGCAGGACACCGACCGGCACCTGCAGGCCCGCGTACACCAGCAGCTGCAGTACCACGAAGCCCGAGAGCACGGCCGGGGCAGCGCCGAACCGGTCCGCCGCGTCGAGTCCCGCGACCCCGAACGACGTCCGGTGCATCACCCCGACCAGGTATGCGACCAGGCCCACCGCCCAGACGACCCACCGACCGCGATGCCCCGTCATGGAGAAACGTCCGCCATAGCGAGACCATGGTGCGCTATCCCAGCGACGAAACGGGATGCTGTGCGGGCAGTCTCACGTTTGACCAAACAGGCTGCCGCAGTGAAGACAGTGGATGGTCGGAGGTAAAGGTGCACGAACCCGAGGAGCTCTATCAGGTGGAGGCGGATCCCCCGCAGCTCGCCGAGCCGGTGCTGGTGGTCGCCCTTGACGGGTTCGTGGACGCCGGTGCTGCCGGGCGGCTGGCCGCGGCGGCGCTGCAGGAGGGCCAGGCGGCCAAACCCCTCGTGCGGTTCGACGTCGACGTGCTCATCGACTACCGGTCGCGCCGCCCGGGACTGCGTTTCGAGTCCGATCACTGGGCCGACTACAGCGCCCCCGCGCTGGAGATCGTCGCGCTGACCGACACCGGTGGCACCCCCTACCTGCTACTGACCGGCCCCGAGCCGGACACCCAGTGGGAGCGCTTCGTCGCCGCGCTGGAGCAGATCGTGCGCCGGTTCGGAATCCGCCTGGTCATCGGCATGATGGGGATCCCGATGGCCGTCCCCCACACCCGGCCGATCGGCGTCACGGCACACGCGACGCGCCGGGAGCTGACCGAGGGCCACGAGACCTGGTTCACCACCGCCGAGGTTCCCGGCAGCGCCGCCGCGCTGCTGGAGTACCGGCTCGGTCAGGCCGGGCACGCGGCGATGGGCTTCGCGGTGCATGTGCCGCACTACCTGGCCCGGACGGAGTACCCGCAGGCCGCCCGTGCGCTGCTCGACCACGTGGGGATCGCCGCCGGGCTGTTCCTGCCCACCGAGTCACTCACCATCGCCGCCGAACGCGCCGAGGCGCAGATCGCCGCCCAGATGCAGGCATCGGAGGAGGTCGTGCACGTCGTGCAAGCCCTCGAACGGCAGTACGACATGATCGCCAGCGGCCGCGGCAAGCACAGCCAGCTGGGGCTGGGTGGGGAGCTGCCCAGTGCGGAGGAGCTGGCCGCCGAGGTGGAGCGGTTCCTCGCCGATCAGAACGGCGGGTGGACGGGGGGCGACCCGGACGCCACCGGCGAGGACGACGAGCAGGGCGGCCCCGCGTCGCCGTCGTAGGCCAGCCGCGCCCCCGGACCTGCCGGGCGGCTCACACCAGCCCGAGCGCCAGCATCGCCTCAGCCACCCGCGCATACCCCGCGATGTTCGCTCCGGCCACGTAGTCGCCCGGCATCCCGTACTCCTCGGCCGTCTCGAAACACCGCGCATGGATGCCCCGCATGATGTCGCGGAGCCGCTCCTCGGAGTAGTCGAACGACCACGAGTCGCGGGACGCGTTCTGCTGCATCTCCAGCGCGGAGGCCGCGACACCGCCCGCGTTCGCCGCCTTACCGGGGCCGAACGCGACACCCGCCTCCTTGAGTACGCGGACCGCCTCGGGGGTCGTGGGCATGTTCGCGCCTTCGCCCACCGCGATGCAACCGTTGCGCACCAACCGGATCGCATCGGCCTCGGTGAGCTCGTTCTGCGTCGCCGAGGGCATCGCGACCTGGCAGGGGACCTCCCAGACCGACCCGCCGGGCACGAAGTCGGCATCGGGTCGCGCCTCGAGGTAAGCGCTGATCCGCTCCCGCCGCTGCTCTTTGACCTCCTTGAGCAGGTCGAGGTCGATGCCCTTCTCGTCGCGGACGTAGCCGGTGGAGTCCGAGCAGGCCACCACCCGTCCCCCGAGCTGGTGCACCTTCTCGATCGTGTAGATCGCGACGTTCCCGGCCCCGGACACCACGACGTCCTTGCCGTCGAACGAGTCGCCGCGGGCCCGCAGCATCTCCTCGACGAAGAACGTGCACCCGTAGCCGGTCGCCTCCCGCCGGACCTGGGCACCACCGAAGATCATGCCCTTGCCGGTGAGCACGCCCGACTCGTACCGGTTGGTGATCCGCTTGTACTGCCCGAACAGGTAGCCGATCTCGCGCGCGCCGACACCGATATCGCCCGCGGGGACGTCGGTGTACTCCCCGATGTGCCGGGCGAGTTCGGTCATGAAGCTCTGGCAGAACCGCATGACCTCGCGGTCGGAGCGGCCCTTCGGGTCGAAGTCGGAGCCGCCCTTGGCCCCACCGATCGGCAGTCCCGTCAACGCGTTCTTGAAGACCTGCTCGAAGCCGAGGAACTTGACCGTTCCGAGCAGCACCGATGGGTGGAAGCGCAGCCCGCCCTTGTAGGGGCCGAGCGCGCTGTTGAACTCCACCCGGAAGCCCCGGTTGATGTGGATCTCCCCACGGTCGTCCTGCCAGGGGACCCGGAAGATGATCTGGCGCTCCGGCTCGCAGATTCGCTCGATGATCTTCGCATCGGCGTAGTCCGGGTGTTTGTCCACCGCCGGACCGATGCTCTCCAGCACCTCGCGGACGGCCTGGTGGAACTCGGGTTCTCCCGGGTTGCGCGCCAGGACGTTCGCGTAGATCGGTTCCAGATCACCGTGTAGTGGCACTCTTGCCTCCGGATGGCATGACTCATGTGGCACCTCGCCCGAAGCTGCCGTTCCTCGCGAGGTGCTCGGACGGGCGTCCGTCCAGATGCTCTCGGTTTGCCCGGCTTCTACGCCAGCGTTGAGACCGTCCTCACGCCCCCCACCCCTACCGTGTGACCTCGCGGTTCAGCCGATCAGATCCAGTCCCGCACGGACGATGCTGTCGGTGTCGAGACCGTGGTGACGGTACACCGTACCCAGATCTCCGGATTGTCCGAACTGCGAAACTCCCAGGTGAGTGCCGGTCACCTGGTTGATCCCGGTGAGGAAGGCCAACGTATGCGGGTGCCCGTCGAGCACGGTGACCAGCCCCGCGGCCCGACGGGCCGGGAACGCCGCGTCCAGGACCCAGCTCTCCCCCGGTGCCCGCCCGGCCCTGGCCTGCACGGCATCGAACAGCAGTCCGGGGCTGGTCACGCACACCACGTCGGCGGGAACGTCCAGGGCGGCCAGCCGCTCGGCGGCGGCCACCGCCTCGGGCACCACGGCGCCCATCGCCGCGATCGTCACCGCGGGCGGCGCCGTCGACTGCACGAGCGGATAGGCTCCGGCGACCACCTGGCGGCGCCGCCGCTCGCGGGCAGCCGGATCGGTCGGCACCGCGGCCATGGTCTGGTCGACCGGCCGCGTCGACAGCCGCAGGTAGGCCGAGCGGCCGTCCGGCCGCCCGAGCCGGGCCAGCGAGGCCAGCAGCGTCCATTCGACGTCGATCGCGAAGGCCGGTTCGTAGCTGATGCACCCGGGCTGTTCGAGGCCGATCGACGGGGTGATGATCGACTGGTGGGCCCCGCCCTCGGAGGCCAGCGACACCCCGGACGGGGTACCGACGAGAATCGACTGTCCGCCCGCGTAGATCCCGAACGACCATGGCTCCAGGGCGCGTGTGACGAACGGGTCGTAGAGCACCCCGATCGGCAGCAGGGGCTGTCCCCACCGGCTCCAGGTGGCGCCCAGCTCGCCGAGCAGGCCGACCAGGTTGGTCTCGGCGATGCCCAGCTGGAGGTGCTGCCCGGCCGGGCGTTCGCGCCAGTGCAGGATCGTCTCCGGGTCGTCGGCGAACCAGTCGGTCCGCTCGGCCGCCGACCACACCCCGACCTTGTTCACCCAGCCGCCGAGATTGGTCGAGGAGCTGACGTCCGGGCACAGCGTCACTACCCGGCGGGCCGCCTCGGGTGTCTGCCTGGTCAGGTCGAGCAGGGTGCGGCCGAGCGCGGCCTGGGTGGTCGCCGTCCCGGTCGGGGTGCGGCCGATGTCGGTGGGCAGCGTCGGCGGCGGCACCGGGGTCACCGGCTCGCGGCGCAGCCGCGACGCCACCTGCGAGCACAGCCGCCCTGGCGGCGAGTCCGGTTCGAACCGCCCCCACGGAGCCTCGGCCGGCATCCCGACCCGCTCGGCGAGCTGGGCGAGCTGCTGCGCCGACAGCAGCGAGGAGTGGTTCTGCGGGTGCCCCTCGGTGGCCAGCCCGTAACCCTTCACGGTGTAGGCGAAGATGACGGTCGGGCGGGTGTCGTCGATGGCGCCGAACGCCTCGCCGAGCGCCTCCAGATCGTGCCCACCGAGGTTGCGAATCGCCGCGTGCAGGGTGCGGTCGTCGAGGTCGGCGACGAGCCGGGCGATCTCGGCCGCCCCCTCTCCCGACCCGGGCAGCCGCTCGCGCAGCTGCGGCGGGGTGCAGCGCAGCAGCCGCTGGTACTCGGGGTTGGGCATCTCGTCGATGCGCCGGCGCAGCGCGGTTCCGCCGGGACGGGCGAACAGCTCGTGCAGGAGCCTGCCGTACTTGACGGTCAGCACCTGCCAGCCCGCCGCGTCGAACATGCCCTGCAACCGGGGCGCGCCGATGTTGGGTACCACCCGGTCGAGCGACTGCCGGTTGAGATCGACGATCCACACCACCTCGCCGAGCTCGGCGACCATCGGGTCCAGGATCGCCTCCCAGCAGGCGCCCTCGTCCAGCTCCGCGTCGCCCACCAGCGAGTACTGGCGCCCACGCGCCGCGACCTCGGCCCGCGGATCGGCCTTCGACTCGACGTACCGGCGCGCCAGCGCCCCCCAGACCGGTGCGGTCGCGCCGATCCCGACCGAGCCGGTCGAATAGTCGACGGGGTCGGGGTCCTTCGACCGGCTCGGGTAGGACTGCAACCCGCCGAACGCCCGCAGCGTGGTCAGGTACCGCTCGTCCAGCTCCCCGAGCAGGTAGTTGATCGCGTGCAGCACCGGGGAGGCGTGCGGCTTGACCGATACCCGGTCGATCGCGCGCAGGTGCTCGAACCACAGCGCAGTCATGATCGTGACCATCGACGCGCTCGAGGCCTGATGCCCGCCGACCTTGAGTCCCGTCGGATTCGGACGCACCCGATTGGCATGGTCGACGATCGCGGTGGACAGCCACAGCACCCGCTGCTCCACCGCGCGCAGCACCGCGAGCCGGTCCTGACGCGGCCGGGAGGCAACCCGGGTCGCACCGGTCATTGTGATCACCCCTATCGGAGCGAAGCCGACATCTTGCCGGTTCATGGCATCACCACCACGATCGCTGCACAAGTTGATGCTCAATCATTGAGCAGATTGCCCAATCAAACGGCTTGAATCGGGAGAGGAACACGCATCGTGCGCAGCACCAGGGACATCGACGCCGTCGACGCGCGACTGCTCGTCGCGCTCACCGAGAACCCCCGAGCGACGATGCTCGCCCTCGCCGAGCGGGTCGGCATCTCCCGCAACACGGTGCAGGCCCGGCTGGCCCGACTCGAGGAGCGCGGGGTCCTGCAGAGCCTCGAACGCCGCATCGACCCGGCCGCGCTGGGCTACCCGCTCGTCGCGTTCGTCACGGTGCAGGTCACGCAGCGCAGGCTCGCCGAGGTTGCCGAGGCGCTGGACCGGGTGCCGGAGGTGATCGAGGTGCTCGGCCTCTCCGGACAGGTCGACCTGCTGGTGCAGGTCGTCGCCCGCGACGCCGACGATCTCTATCGCATCGCGGGCCAGTTGCTGGCCACCGAGGGCGTCGAACGCACCACCACGGGTCTGGTCATGCGCAGGCTCGTCGAGCACCGGGTGCGCCCGCTGCTGGAGCGGCTGATCACCGGCGGCGACCGCCGTGCATGAGCGGCGCACGCACCACGCAGCGACGCTTGCGCCGCTCGAGTACCGCTCAGGGCCGCCGGCGAGCTCCCGGACCGACTCCCGGAATCCCCCGGCGCGCCGGCGGCACGAACGACACCGTGCCGGACAGCGGCAGCACCTGGTCGGCGGTGTCGGCGGCTGTCCCGCGGCTAGACCGGGACACCGTCCCCGTAGTCCACCGTCGACGGGGCGCGGGTGAGTTCCTCGACAAGGGCGGTGAGCCGGTGGTCGAGGCGCTGCTGCACGCGTTCGAGGGTGTCGAGCCGGCAGGCGAGATCGAGGGCGTGTTCGGGATCCACGACGCCGTCGAGCGCCCGGTCCAGTTCGGCGCGCAGCACCTCGATCCGCCGCCAGCAACCTTCGGATGTCTCGGAGTGGGCGTCGAGCCGCGCGCGGGACCGCGGGTCGATCGTGGGCGGGACCGACGCGACGAGCTGTTCCAGACGGTGCGGATGCACGAGCGACCTCCTGCGCGACGATGTGACCGGGTCGATGTGATCGATCCCACATGCACGCTAGAGCGATCGGCCCTCACGTGCAAAGAACCGACGGCCCCGGATGTGAGCGCCGATCGGGTTGCTGCCAAGGTTGGACGGATGCGTCTGGTCTTCGCGCCTGGGGAACACGAGGAGTACATCCTCGTCCGGGATCGCCTGCTGACCGCCGTGCTGGCCCGGTCGCGGCGCCGCGGCGACAGGGTGGATTCCGAGTTGGTCGCCGCCGCGCTGGACTACAAGCACCGGGTCGACCGAAGGCTCGGACACTGGACCCGTGCCCATGTCGCCGACGCACTGGCGGTCTGGTTCCCGCGCACGGTCGCGGTCGCCGACGCGGACTGGTCGGCGATTCCGGCTGCGATGCACGCCCTGATCGGCCTGCTCGCCGAGCGGGATCACCTCGACTCCCGCTCGGCGGCCCCTGACGAGCTGCACGCGCAGATCGACGACTCCACCCCCGCGCTGTTCGACGCCCTTGCCGACGAACGCAACTACGACCTCGGCAAGTTCTGGAACATGCAGATGATCCGCCACGGCGTGGACAAGTCCGACGTGCTGGCGGTGCAGCGCTTCCTGGACCAGGCCCGGCGCGGCGAGCTCGACATCGATCACGACGTCCTCGACGCCATCGTGACGGAGCAGGCCCGACTCGCGGAGGCCGACCGGGAGACCGCGCCCGACCTCGGCCCGGTCCTGCTGCCCTCGGCCGCGCAGCTGGTCACCGCGGCGGAGCGCAGCGTCGCGCTGGACCGGCTGCGCTCCTTCACCTATTGGGTGCGCGGTGGGCGCCCGCTGACCCGCGAGGGCAGGCTGTGGCTGTCCGACGCGCTGGCTATCGCCGATCTCCTCGGGATCGACCAGTTCTACCGCGACGCCGCCCGTACCAGCGACGACCTGCCCGAGGTCTCGCTGCTGCTGGACTGGGCGCGCCAAGCCAGGCTCGTGCGAACCGTGAACCGCAGGCTGGTCCCGGTCAAGAGTGCGGGTCCACTGCTGCAGCGCCCGATCGAGCTGTGGCGCCGGGCGTTCGAAGCGCTGGGCAAGCTCGGCGACCACTTCGGCGGGTCGAATGTGTACGGCTCCCCGTCGCTGTTCAGCATGTCGCTGGGTGACGCGATCCCGTTGCTGTGGCTCAACCTGTACTCCGCCGCCGGGGATCCGGTACCGGTCGAGCTGTTCCACCGGCTGGTCCGCGACGCGGTCAACGAGCAGTTCGGCTGCGTCGTCGACGACCTGGCCGGCGACGTCGAACAACGGCTGTGGCGCCGGGACGTCTCCGCGCTCCTGGACGCGTTGGAGCTGCTCGGAGCGGTGGAGCTGGAGGAGAGCTCCGACCACACCCACCTCGCCGAGCTCGCCGGACGCGACGACCCCGACCCGACGATCGTCTCGCTGACCCCGATCGGGCTGTGGGCCTGCCAGCAGATCCTCAGCGAGCAGGGCGTGCACACCCCGCTGGTCGGTGATCTGGCGGACGAGGACATCGAGTACGTGTGCGTGACGATGGCCGCGGCCCGCGCCGAGGTCGCCCACGCCGAGCTCGCCGCATGGGTGGCCGCGCGCGATCCGCGGACCGCGGCGCGCGAGCTGTCACGCCTGCTGCGCCGCACCGATGTGCCCGCTCACCGCAAGCTCGCGGTGTATGCGCTCGCCCGGACCGGCGACGGCAGCCGCCCCGTTGCCCGCGAGTCGCGGTATTCCCGCGCGCGAGTCGGGGTATTTCCGCGCGCGAGTCGGGGAATGTACGCGCGCGAGTCGGGGTAGCCCGGCGGCGCGAATGCCCGCCGACGAAGCATCGCGGACACTCAGTCCGGACTCGCCTGCCGTTGGCGGGGGAACCGGGCGTCAAGGCCGTGGCGCCGGTCCGGCGTCGTCGTGTCGCGGGTGAGGTGGTAATGCCCGTGGGTGGAGCGGTTGCATCGGTAGGAACGCAGCAAGCACGCGCCGAGCGCCTCGAACTCGCGGGCCGCTCGTTCGGCGGACTCCCGGTCGGGATAGATGATCTTCCCGTCGGTTCCGGGCCCCTGCCGTCGAGGGATCAGTCCGGCCGCCTCGGCTCGACGCGGGCGGCAGAACTGCGGGCCGCCGTCGGAGCGAAGCCGCGCGTATCGCAGGACGATCTCGGCCCGAGCCGGATCGCGCACCGGACGGGCCTGCGCGGGCACCACCGCGTCGACAACGTCCTCGGTCGGTCCGGTCCCCACCTGGCCCATGTCGTCCTCCATCGTCTGGTTCACCCGAGAATTCCAATCCCGACGCCGAGCCGTTAGCCCTTGTTCCCCGAATCCACTCAGAGGTGCGAAGCTTCATCCATCAGTTGAGTGAATCGATTACAGCGTGTTCTTTAACTAGCGGTCGACGTCGCACGGAGATACTGTGCGCAGGGACGTACGCGGTCGCCCGGCATGACGGGAAGGACCCGCCGATTACCGCGTTGTCGCTGTGCCTTCGTTGCCGAACGCCGGAGGGCAGGTGGCGGTCCGCCGATGACGACGTGGTCGGACGTGTTCGGCCGGACCGAGTTCGGCGCGGCGGTGTTCGCCGTGGGGCCCACCCACCGACACGCCGTGCTCAACTGGGCCCAGGCTCAGCACGTCCCCATGGCGGCGAGCCGAGATCTCTACGCCCCCGCCGTGGAGGGTTGGGCCGTGCTCGACGGCGGCATCACCTCGATCCATCCGCATGCGTCGGCGACGCTGTCCGCCGGTGTGCGCGTCCTCGGGTTTCATGCACTACGGCTACTGATCTTCGATCTCGGCCTGGTCCCGCCGCCACGGCCGTTCCCCGGGGAGTCGGGGGCCGACGTCGCCGAGCTACAACGGCGACATCGCTCCCCCGACGCCCACCTCCCCTCAGCGGTGGAACAGGCAGAACTACTCGCCACCTGCGTCGACGGACCGTCGCTGCGGTGGGTCGCGGCGACCCTGCTGGCCGAGTCCCGGGCGCTCATCCGGTGACGCGACCGACTCCGAGCGGTTCCACGCCGTTGCGCACGGCGGCCCGAAACTGGTTCGCGACGATGGCGACCGTCCGGTGCGGTTGCTCGGGGTACGCGCGGCGTTTCCGGCCGACGAACCTCGCCAGGTTCGGGCGACGGTGCACGCCGGATGTCGGTGGGGCGTGCTTGGCTCGAGGGCGTCCACACGACCGAGCGCCTGGAGGTGCATGACCATGCCCATCCGTGAGACTCGCTGGCCCGTCGGCACACCGTGCTGGGCTGATCTCTCCGTCCCCGACCTCACCGCCGCGACCGAGTTCTACGGGTCCGTTCTGGGCTGGTCGTTCGTCGACACCGGCGAGCAGTACGGCCACTACCACATCGCGCAGACGAAAGGGAAGGCCGCGGCCGCCATCGGTCCGATCATGCAGGAGGGACAGCCCTGCGCCTGGACCATCTACCTCGCCAGTGACGATGCCGACGGCACCGCGAAGCTGGTCACCGAGAACGGCGGCCATGTGGTCGCCGGGCCGATGGACATCGAGGGCACCGGCCGGATGCTCGTCGCCGTCGACCCCACCGGTGCCGCGTTCGGCGTCTGGCAGGCCACCGGCACGATCGGCCTGGAGATCTACAACGAACCGGGCGCGCTCGTCTGGGAGGATGCGCGGCTGGGCGATCCGGCTGCGGGCAAGCGCTTCTACGCCGCGGTGTTCGGCTATTCCTACCAGCCCGTCGAGGGCGCACCCGACGACTACGAGACGTTCAGCGTCGGCGGTGAGACCGCCGGCGGGATGGGCGGGTTGATGGGTGGCCCGCAGGGGAGCCCGAGCCATTGGCTGCCCTACTTCTCCGTCCCCGACGTCGACACCGCCGTCGCCGCGGCCGAGCGTGGCGCCGGCACGGTGGCGATGCCTGCGGAGAACACACCGTTCGGACGGATCGCCATGCTCGTCGATCCGTTCGGCGCAACGTTCTCGCTGCACGGACAGCTCGGCGAGTAGCCGGCGGATTCCCAGGGCGGCCGACGGTGTGCCGCCCTGGCGCCGCTCACGTGCCGTCACCGCTCGCGCTCGCGCGCCGTTGGTGCTGTGCTGAGGAGACCGCGGTGGAGCCACCGCCGCGCCGAGAACCCATCGGACGAGGGTGTTCAGGTGAACGGGACGACTTCCCGGGATGTCGGGCTCTTCGGCCCGGACTCGGTGACGTGGCGCGTGCATGTGGAACCGGTGCTGTGGGTGGCGGGATTTCGAGCACTGCTGTTGCAGTCCTTGCATCCGAGGGTGATGCGCGGGACGTTTCAGAACTCCGCGCTGTTCGACCCGCGCAAGGCGTGGCCCCGGTTCCAGCGCACCATCGAGTTCGTCGAGGTGCGGACGTTCGGGTCGACCGCCGAGGTCGAAGCCGCCGCGGCGCGGGTGCGGCGGCTGCACGCCGCGCTGCGCGGCTACGACCCCGACACGAACTCGACCTTCCGGCTCGACGAGCCGGCGGGGCTGCTGTTCGTGCACTGTGCGGAGATCGATTCCTACGCCGAGATCGCTCGGCGCGCCGGCATCGTCGATGACGCCGGCGTCGAACGGTATCTGGCCGAGAGCGTCCGGGCGGCGCGGGTGATCGGCCTGGCCGACGCACCCGGCTCGCGAACGGAGATGCGCGCCTACTTCCAGCGCGTCCGCCCCCAGCTCCGGCTGACCGACGAGGCTCGGCGGGCAACCGAGAACCTGCTGGCGCCGAAGGGATCCGCACCGCAAGCCGTCAAGATGGCAGTTCCGGCGGTCGCGCTGGCGGCGCTGGCGACACTGCCTCGATGGGCGAGGCGCATGTACGGACTGCCCGGGCTCCCCTCGACCGATGTCAGCATGACGGTGACCCTGCGGATCCTGCAGACGGTCATCGCCCTGCTGCCGGATGCCCCTGCGCCGCCGGCGGTCGAACGTGCGCGCGGGCTGATGCGCCAGCCCCGCGAGCCCGGGGAATGCGTGCTGCCCTCGGTGCGTTCCGCCTCTCAAGGTAGTTGAAGCTTCAACATGAGAGGGCCATCATGCCAGCAGTCACGGTCGAGGACTTCAGCACGCTGGCGCGGGTACCCGAACCCGCCCCGACGGCCGTCGATCGGCCGATCCGGTCGGTGACCACCGCGCCGTCGGGCTACGAGGGCGAGGGTTTTCCGGTGCGCCGCGCCTTCGCCGGGGTGGACCTGAGCGAGCTCGACCCGTTCATCCACCTGGACCAGATGGGCGAGGTCGAGTACGCCCCCGGTGAGCCCAAGGGGACCGCGTGGCACCCGCACCGCGGCTTCGAAACCGTCACCTACATCATCGACGGCACCTTCGAGCACCAGGACAGCCACGGGGGCGGCGGGGTGATCACCAACGGCGACACCCAGTGGATGACGGCGGGCGGAGGCCTGCTGCACATCGAGCGGCCGCCGGAGGCGCTGGTCGCCAGCGGCGGCCTGTTCCACGGCCTGCAGCTGTGGGTCAACCTGCCCAGGGCCGACAAGTGGTTGCAGCCCACGTACCAGGACCTGCGCGCGGGTGAGTCGGTGCTGCTCACCACCCATGACGGCGGCGCGCTGGTCCGGGTGATCGCCGGTGAGCTGGCCGGCCACACCGGGCCGGGCGCCACCCACACGCCGATGGCGATGATGCATGCCACGATCAGCCCCGGCGCCACCGTGCGGCTGCCATGGCGACGCGAGTTCAACGCGCTGGTCTACGTGCTCTCCGGGGCCGGAACGGTCGGGGCGGAACGGCGTCCGGTGCACACCGGTCAGCTGACCGTGTTCGGGCCGGGCGATGTGATCACGATCGCCGGTGCGAAGCACCAGGAGTCGCGCCACCCGGGGCTGGACGTGGTCCTGCTCGGCGGCCTGCCGATCCGGGAACCGATCGCCTGGGCGGGCCCGTTCGTGATGAACACCAAGGCCGAGGTGCTGCAGGCCTTCGAGGACTACCAGGCCGGCCGGCTCGGCGTCGCGCCCGCCGAGCGCGTGCCGCACGGCGGCGTGGGCGGCGAGACCGGCCAGGGCTGAGCGTTGTCCGACGACTAGGGCGTGCCCGGTGGGCGCGCCCTAGCCGCTCGTCCGGACCAGGTGGAACTCGTAGGCGCCCTCGACGAAGTAGGTCCGCGAGTACGCCAGCATCCGCTGCGTGCGGTCGAAGTGCAGCTGGTCGAGCAGGACGAACAGGCGATGTTTGGCCGCATCCGGCCCCCAGGCGATGTGCGCGGAGTCGACCGCATGCACCGTGGCCATCCCCACGGTGGGATGGATGCCCAGCCGATTCTCGAAGTAGGCGAAGACCGAGCCGGTCAGCTCCCCGGGATCGAACCGCTCGGGCAGCAGGCTGCGCGGGATCAGGTCGTAGGAGTAGGCGACCACGGCGCCGTCCGCCGTGATGCGTCGGCGCAGCTCGAGCACCTCGGTATCGGGCCGCAGCCCCATCCGTTCCGCCTCGTCGGGCAGCAGCGGGCGCAGCGTGCGCCGGGCGTACTCATGCCCGGGCACCTTCCCGCTCGCCCGGATCGACTCGGTGATCGAACCCATGCGCTCGAGCCCGTCCCGCACCGTGGGTCGCGGCGTAACGAAGGTCCCGACGCCGTGCCGGGTGCGCACGAGGCCGAGCACATCGAGCTCCTTCACCGCGCTGCGCACGGTGGCCCGGGAGACCCCGAACCGCCGGCACAGCTCGGCCTCGGTCGGCAGCCGTGCACCCGGGGCGTACCCGCCACCGCGGATCTCCGCCTTCAACGCCCGCACGATGTCGTCCGCGAGCGTGCGCCGCGTGGTGGACGCCATGGTGACATCTTGACGGGCACCCAGTTGTCCGACAACCTCGGCTGTGCAGCGGGTCACGCGGGAAGGTGAGGGATGCGCACCATCGACTGGATCTCCGGGCACATCCGGTTGATCGACCAGACGGCCCTCCCCGCGACGGTGACCGTTCTCGACATCCATGCCGTCGAGGAGTTGGTGGACGCCATCAAGCGGCTGGCGGTCCGGGGCGCACCCGCGCTGGGCGTGGCGGGTGCCATGGGGGTGGCCCTCGCCGTGCGGAACCTCCCCGCAGAACGGGCCCGGGAAACCATCGCGACGCTGCGCGCCGCGCGGCCCACCGCGGTCAACCTCGCCCTGGGAGTGGACGTCGCGCTGGCCGCGTTCGAGCGCGGCGGTGCGGACGCCGCGCTCGACGCCGCCCTGCGGGTGCGCGACGACGACATCGCCGCGTGCCGCGCCATGGCCCGCCGTGGGACGGACCTGCTGGACCGGCTGCTGCCCGGTCGATCCCGGTTGAGGGTCCTGACCATCTGCAACACCGGTGCCCTCGCCAGCGTCGAGCACGGCACGGCGCTCGGCGTCATCGAGAAACTGCACAGCGACGACCGGCTGGACCGGGCCGTGGTCTGCGAGACGCGCCCGTTGCTGCAGGGGGCCCGGCTGACCGCCTGGGAGCTACGGCAGATGGGCGCGCCGTACGACCTCATCGTCGATTCCGCCGCCCCGATCACGATCATCCGCGGTGGAATCGACGCGGTGCTGGTGGGTGCCGACCGGATCGCCGCGAACGGCGACACCGCGAACAAGATCGGGACCCTGGGTCTCGCCCTCGCCGCCGCGCGCGCATCCGTCCCGTTCCTGGTGGTCGCTCCCGAGACCACGGTCGACCTTCGAACCCCCAGCGGGGAGGCGATCGAGATCGAGGACCGCGGCGGCGCGGAGGTCTGCACGTTCCACGGGGTGCAGACCGCCCCGGACGGCACCACGGCACGCAATCCGGCGTTCGACGTCACGCCGGCCGATCTCATCACGGCCATCGTCACCGATCAGCGAACCATCGACTTGTCGGACAACGAGACTCCCGCCCACAGGCCGCTGCCAGCGCAGCATGCCGGTTAGCCACGCACCTCGCCCGAGGCGCAGCGTCCCTGAGGGGCGCACGTGCCACGGCGCGACCCGTGCACCACTCACGCGTCAGCCGACTGCGCCCTCGGGCGGTCCGCCCGCCGGTAGGCGTTCCCGATTTCCGCCTCGGCCTCGTCGCGACCGACCCAGTGCGTGTGGCCCTCCACCGCCTTACCCGGCTCCACCTGCTTGTAGACCTGGAAGAAGTGTTGGATCTCCAGCCTGTCGAACTCCGGGACGTGCCTGATGTCGCGCAGATGCTCCAGGCGCGTATCGGCCGCCGGGACGCACAGCACCTTGTCGTCCTGGCCGTTCTCGTCCCGCATCCGCAGCATGCCGATCGCCCGGCAACCGATGACACACCCCGGGAAGGTCGGCTCGGGGACCAGCACGATCGCATCCAATGGATCGCCGTCCAGGGCGACGGTGTGCTCGATGAACCCGTAGTCCGCCGGATACGACGTCGCGGTGAACAATGTCCGGTCCAGGCGGATCCGCCCGGTCCGATGGTCCATTTCGTACTTGTTGCGATGGCCCTTGGGGATCTCGACCACGACGTCGAACTCCATCGTCCGCCTCCCTCCAGGCGATCGGCGGTGCACACAACGTACTCACGATGGGGTGGTGCGGCACCACACGAACCATGATCTGCAGGAGTGGGACGGGATCCCGGGTGCCTGGTTCACCCTGGTACTCCTTCGCTCACCGAACGAGTATCGCGAGAGGGGTCGGATGTGATGCGCGGGAGCGGGTGTGCCGGTTACTGACGAAGCCATCGAGAAGATCAAGGCGATGATTGTCTCCGGTGAGCTGGGTCCGGGTGATCGGCTGCCCAAGGAGGCGGATCTGGCCGAGCGGCTGGGCTTGTCGCGCAGCTCGCTGCGCGAGGCGGTCAAGGCGTTGTCGTTGATCAGGGTGCTCGATGTCCGCCAGGGCGACGGCACGTACGTGACCAGCCTGGAGCCGGCGCTGCTGCTGGACACTCTCGGCTTCGTCGTCGACTTCCACCGCGACGACACGGTGCCGAGCTTTCTGGAGGTCCGGCGCATCCTGGAGCCCGCGGCCACGGCGATGGCCGCGCTGGCGATGTCCGACGCGGAGATCGTCGCGCTGCGCGAGGTGCTCGACGGGCTGGGCGCGGAGCCCACCGTCGAGGCGCTCGTCGCCCATGACCTGGACTTCCACCGGCGAATCGCCGCGGGCTCGGGTAACCCGGTGCTCCGCTCGTTGCTCGAGAGCCTGTCCGCTCCGGCGGCGCGGGCCCGGATCTGGCACGGGCTCACCTGGGAGGGCGCCGCGCGCCGGATCAGGGAGCAGCATCGGGCCATCTACGACGCGATCGCGTCGCGGCAGCCCGAGGTCGCGCGGGCATGGGCGACGGTGCACATCGCCGGGGTCGAGGAATGGTGGCGCACGACGCCCGGCTCCGCGGACGGGGTGCTGTCGCCGACCGAGTCGAACGAGCCGGGAAGGCCGTAGTGCGTTCACCACCCCTCGGATGTCTCAACGGCACTGTCGATCCGAGACGCCGACCGAGGGGGAGATCGGCCCTCAGACATCTGATCACCGGTCCGGCTCGTTCGTTTCCGCACTGATGTGGCTTCGCCCGATCGGACGCGCCCCGAAGGTGCCAACGGCCCTAGCCGTTGCCGCCGGCTCCCAGTTGACTCGAATCAAGCTCCGCCGGCACAGCCACTGAGGTGCAACGATGGCGACCGCCACGAACCACAGCGGCCGATTGACTGCCCACCGCGGCATGCGAAACGGTCGCACCGGGCCCGCCGTCGCCGCGGGGCCGGGCACCGCGGATGTCAAGTTCACCGTCCCCGTCGTCACCCATGTGGTCCCCCGCACCCGCCTGCACACCGTGCTCACCGCCTGCCTCGGCGACCCGTGCACGCTGATCGCCGCGCCCGCGGGCTGGGGGAAGACGGTGCTGGTCAGCTCATGGCTGGCGGACGGCGGCGCAGGCCGCGCCGCGGTGTGGATCACGCTCAGCTCCGCGGACGACGACGTGCGCGCCTTCTGGAGCACGGTGGCCACCGCCCTGGCCCCCGTCGTCGGCGAGCGGACGGCGTCCGAGATACGCCACGCCGCCACGGACACCGATGTGGACGACGTACCGCGGCAGCTCGCCGCCGCGCTGGCCGAGCGCGGCACACCGGTCGTCCTGGTCCTGGACAACCTCCACGAGCTCACCTCGCCCGCCGTCCACGAGAGCCTGCTACGGCTGGTCCGGCGCCCACCGCCGGAGCTGCGCTTCGTCGCCACGACGCGCCGGGATCCTCCGTGGCCGGTGCACCGGCTCCGTCTCGAGGGTGTGCTCACCGAGATCCGCGCCGCCGAGCTCGCCTTCCGGGCGGACGAGGCCGCAGCACTGTTCGCGCAGCTCGGGGTGGAACTCGACGAGGCATACCTCGGCCGCGTCATCGAGCGGACCGAGGGCTGGGTCGCCGGGCTGCGGCTGGCCGCGCTCGAGTTGCGTGACGCCGTCGACCCGGCCCCGTTCGTCGATGCGTTCTCCGGGAACGACCACGCGGTGGCCGCCTATCTGCTGAGCGAGGTGCTCGACCGGCTGACACCGGAACTGCTCGAGTTCCTGGTCACGGTCAGCATCCTCGACCTCGTGTCCGCCGATCTGGCGGACGCGCTGACCGGACGGCAGACCGGTGCTGCGACCCTCACCGAACTCGCGGCGTCGAACCTGTTCGTGCAGGCCATCGGCCCGGCCGGCCGCTGGTACCGGCTGCACCGGCTGATCGCGGACGTGCTGCGCGCCCGGATCACCGATCGCCGAACGCTTCGCGATCTCCACCGGCGGGCTGCCGAGTGGCACCGCCGGCATTCGATGCCCCTCGACGCCCTCCGACACGCCCTGCGCGGCGGGCTCTGGTCGCTCGCCGCCGATCTCGCCGGCATCAACGTCGTGGCACTGCTGATCCGGGGCAGCGCTCGCGACGTCGAGGTGCTCCTGTCCGGCGTACCCCGGGACACGCTGCTGCGTCATCCGGAACTCGCCGCGGCACTGGCCGGGGCCCGCATCCTGCAGGGGTCGAGCGTCGAGGTGGGCGAGCTGACGGCCGCGGCACGGGCGGGCCAGGCCGGCCTGCCCGCTCGCCGGGGGACGCGCCTGCGGGTCATCCTGGACCTGATCGAGATGGGCATCGCCCGGACCCGCGGCGACCTGGCGGCGGTCGCCGCGGCCGCCCGCCGAGTCCCGGACGACCCGCGGGTGCTCGCCGGGCTCGGGCTCGCCGCCTGGGACGTGGTTCCGCTGATCGTGCTCGGGAACGCCGGCACGGCGGAGCTGTGGACCGGCGACATGATCGAGGCCGAGAAGCATCTGCGGGCCGCCCTGGACACGAGCCACAGCGGCGGGCTGCTGCGTCCACACCTGAATGCCGCGGCCCAGCTGGCCCTGCTGCACTGCGAGCACGGTGATCTCACCCTCGCGGAGGCGGAGGCGAACGCGCTGGCGGAGTGCGCGGCCGAGGCGGGCTGGAGCGTGTCGGCCCAGGCGGTCGGCGCCTACCTGGCACTCGCGCGGGTGTCACTCGACCGGGCCGAGCCCGCCGAGGCCGACCGCTGGCTCGCCCGGGTGGTCGAGGTCGAGGCGGTCGCGCCCGAGCCCCACGTCCAACTCGCGGCAGCCGCGCTGATGGCGCTTCGCCGGGCCGACGCCGGTGATGTCGAGGGCGCGCTCGCCGGTCTGCGGGCGGCGTCCGGGCGGACGGACACCACGCCCGTTCTCGCCGACCGGTTGCGACAGGTGGAGGCCGACCTGGTGCGCCGCACCGGCGATTTCCGGCGGGCGGGCGAGCTGCTGAGCGGGCTGCGCGGCCCCGTCACGCCGGAGATCGCGCATGCTCGGGGTCGGCTGTATCTCGCCGCCGGCGATGTCGAGGCCGCCGAGCACGCGGTGAGTCCCAGTGCGCCGACATCGGTGCGCCACCAGGTGAACGGGGGCGTGCTGCGTGCGCTCATCGCGGCGGCCCGCGACGACGCGATGGCCCTGAGTTGGCTCGAGGACGCCCTCCTCGCGGCCGCTCCCTTCGGTATTCGCCGGCCCTTCCTGGTGGAGTCGGCGGAGCTTCGGGCGTTGCTCACCGATCGGATCGAGGCCGGTACCGCAGCGACCGCGTTCGCTGTGGACCTGCTCCGCCGGATGTCCGGCCGGGGCCCCCACCCGCCCGCGCCCGCCAAGCCCATCGAACCCCTGACCGAGCGGGAGCAGGTCGTCCTGCGCTACATGGCCAGCACGCTCACCAACGCCGAGATCGCCGCGGAGCTGTACCTGTCCGTCAACACCGTGAAGAGCCACCAGCGCATGGTCTATCGCAAGCTCGGCGCCGACGGTCGGCGCGACGCCGTGCGACGAGCGCGCGAGCTGAGGCTGCTGTGAACCAGGACCCGGGACCGCGCGAGGCCTCATCCCCGCGGGATGAACCAGGGTCATCCCCGCTCCCGGAACCTCGGCGACGACCGGGTTCGCCGTCGGGAGCGGAGGAACGATGAGGCTGTCGGTTCCGGGGTCCAGGATCGAGGTGCCCAGGCTGGGGAACGCGCTCGTATGCCGTCCACGCCTGCTCACCACGCTGGACCGGGACGACGGTGACCGCGCCACGCTGGTCTGCGCCCCGTCCGGTTTCGGCAAGACCGCGCTGCTGGCGCACTGGGTCCGCACCGGCCCTGGGCCCGGGAGCACCGCGTGGGTCAACCTCGACCGGGACGACAACGATCCACGCCGACTGTGGTCGGCCGTCCTCGCCGCATTCCGCGCCTGTCCCGCGGTGCCACCCGGCGCCCTCGACGAGCTCGATCCACCGGTGTCGCCGGCGATCGCGTTCGTGGCCGACCTCGCCGACGTGCTCGACGCCCTGCCGGTGCGGGTCACCCTGGTCCTGCACGACGTCCATGAGCTCGTCGTCCCCGCTGCCCTGCGGGGCCTGGAGGCGCTCGTCGCGGCCCGGCCGGCCGGGGTCCGCCTCATTCTGTGCAGCCGCCTGGACCCACCGCTGGCGCAGGGCGGACCGCGGTCCGCGGGCTGGGAGGAGGAGATCCGCGCCGCCCAGCTCCGATTCTCACCGGACGAGACCGACGCCGTGCTGTGCCGGTCGGGGCTGCGCCTGACGCGTGCGCAGACCCGGGCGGTTCACGCCTGCACGAACGGATGGCCGACCGGCGTGTGGCTGACCTCGCTCGTGCTGCGCAACGGCACCGACCCGGAGCCGTTTCTCGCCCGGTTCGCGGGGGACGACCATCCCATGGCCGACTTCCTGGTCGGCGAGGCGCTGGCCGCTCTGCCCGACTCGGACCGGGAGTTCCTGTCGGCGATCAGCGTCGGCGACGCGGTCTCGACCGGTCTGGCCGCTCGGCTCAGCGGCCGCGCCGACGCCGGAGTGCTGCTGGATCGGCTCGCCCGCACCACGGGGACCGTCACGCGGCTGCCCACCGGTGACTATCGGGTCGTTCCGCTGCTGGCCACGTACCTGCCCGGGTACCGATCGCCGCGGCGGTCGCGGGCCGCGGATCCACCCGGCCGGGCCGTGCACCGGCAGGGCGCCGAGGCGGACGCGCTGGACCGCGCCGCACACGGCGGCGACGACCTCCTGCTCGCGGAGCTCATCCGGCGGTTCACCGGCGAGCTGCTGGTCAATGGGCATCACGATGCGCTCCGCCGCGCGCTGTCGCACCTCGGCCCGCACGTTGTCGCGGGTGCGCCGTGGCTCGCCCTCTGCTGCGCGCTCACCCACGTCGAGGCGGGCGAGGCAGCGACGCACGCGGATCTGCACCAGGCGACGCGGTTGTGGCCGGCTCGGCCAGGTCCACACCTGTCGATCCTGCGGTCGGCCGCGGAGCTGTTCACCGCCGCGACCGACGCGAACCTGGCCGCCTCCCCCACGCCGATCAGCCGTCAGCACGGCGAGCGGGATACCCCGGAATGGACCGCCCTGGCCCTTGCGATCGCCGGTGGCGGCCGGCTGTTCGTCGACGCCGACCCCGGTGCCGGGGACGCCGCGCTACGGCAGGCCCTGAGGCTGGCCACGCAGCACGGGTTCGGCTACCTGGAAATGCAGTGCCGGGCCCTGCTCGGTGCCGGCGCCGGTCTCGCGGGCGACTACCCCGCGATGACGACCTCCGCGGGCCTGGCCGTCGCCGTGGCGGCGGCCAAGGGGTGGGAGCGCTCCCCATGGTCATCGGCCAGTCGATGGATGCTCGCCTATGCGGCGCTGCTGCGGGCCGCGCCCGGCGAGGCACGCTGGCATGCCTCCGAGGCGCTGCGGTGTGGCGGACCCGTGCTGCGCCCGCGCGTCGAGTTCGCCCTGCGGGTCGTGCGCGGCGCGGCCCTGTTCGATCTGGGGATGCGCCATCGAGGGCTTCAGGAGATGCGACACGCCCGGGCCAACCTGGGCGCCATTCGCCTCACCGGCGAACAGGCGGGCGCCCTGGCGGTGCTGGAACATCGCGCGGCGGTGGCGCTGGGCCACACAGCCGCCGCCGATGCGGTCGTCGACTGGCTCACGGAGCGTGTCGGTCCCTCCGGTGAAGTGCTGCTGATGCGGGCGTGGGCCGCGCTGTCCGCGGGCCGCGAAGGCCAGGCCCGCTCCCTCGTCGGGCCGCTTCTGGACGGGTCCGCCCCGGCCGTGCAGCCGCCGACGGTCATCGAGGCGCTCCTCGTGGAGTCGGCCGCCGGGGTGAGCGCCGGTGAGATGAGCACGGCGCGGCACGCGCTGCGCACGGCGCTGTCGACGGGCGCGACCCTCGACATCGTGCGGCCGTTCGCGATGGCCGAGCCGCGGGCCCGCGAACTCCTCGGACAGGATCTCCGTCACGGTCGGTCGGCGGAACCGTTCGCGCTGCGCGCCCTGGCCGCCGGGCGACGCGTCCGGCCGCCCACCGCCCGGCTGACGGAGACGGAGGTGCAGGTCCTCGCGCGGCTACCGTCGGCGCTGTCGGTGGCACAGATCTCGGAGGCGCTGTGCCTGCCCGCCGAGGAGGTGCGCGCCCACGTCCGCGCCGTCTATCGCAAGCTCGGCGCGAGCAGCCGGCGCACGGCGGTGTCGGCGGCGTTCGAACGCGGACTGCTGAACTGATCACCGGCGGTCACCACGGGTCAGTCCCCGAACCAGATCTCGGCCAGATCCGCCGCAGCCAGTCCCTGGTCGGCGGCGATCCGCTCCAGGGCGGCGGCCAGCTTCAACGACAGCTCGACACTCACTCCGGCGAGCCCCTCGATGCCGGCCTCGTCGAGCACCGCACGGGCGACGTCCCGCGCCCTGCCCGCCCCGTCCGACCCGTGGTCAGCACAGAGAACCGCGTACAACGACTCGTAGGCCCGTCTCCGCAGGTATAGGTCGACCGATTCGCCCTGACCCGATCTTTCCTCACCCACCTCGCGCTCCTCCCGGGGCCGAGTCGCGATCATGTGACCTTACCGAGCTACACCGGCCCCCGCGTGCCGAGCGAGCGCGCGGGGAAAGACTACAGTCACCTCATCATCGGGTGGCCGCTGTCCTACATCGTCATCGTCGCGCCGCGAGGAGGTGAGTGTGAGCGACCCGTTCCGTGAGCCGACCACACAGGACACGGTCCTGGCGGCGATGCGCGCCGTGCTGTCCGACGACCACAGTTTCGAGCGCGGGCTGGCCTGCCTGCACGACCTCGTCGACCAGCTCGCCCGGGAGGAGGGCGCCACCGGGCTGAGCGACCTCACGGTGGCGCTGTCGCTCGAATTGGCAGAGACCCTGAGACGCATTGCGCGCGACGAGGGCCTGGCCGCGACGGATCTGGCCGAGATCTGGTTCGCGGACTGACGCCGCGGACACCGGACAGTCAGACACCGGGCGGTCACTGTCGGCCGCCGATCAGGCCGGCGGCCGGGACACTCACCCGAGCCGGGTGGTGCCGGCACCACCGACCGGCCGATACTGAAGAACAATGGTGACACGGTCGTCCGCCCTGCCCCGGCCCGTGCCCGAAGCCGGCTCGGCAGAGGCCCCCTCGTGGTCCACCCGGCTGCTGCGGCTGCTCGAGGAACAGGTCCGGGCGGCAGTCGCGGACGGGTTGCTGACGACGGCCGAAGCCGAGCAGCTCCTCGCCCGGCTGGCGCTGGTGATCGACCAGGCGACGACACCGGCGCGGCCGTGAGCCGACGCGCATCGTCAACCCGGCAGTCGTTGCAGCGAGACCACCTCGAGGCCCATCGCGCGACAGCGCGCCAGCACCTCGCACAGGTCGGACGCCTCGGCCAGCTCACCGAACATGATCGTCTGTGATGGGATGACCTGGACCTGCAGGTCGCAGAACGCGAACCGCGCGCGCTCCGACAAGCGGCCGCTCACCCGGACCTCATACCGTGCACGCCCCATCGCAATCCGCCTCCCAACCGGCCGCCGACGCCTCGGCCCGGACCCGGCGCAGCCGCCCACGATCCGCCGCAGCCCTCGGCGCGTCATCGCCCGATCCGGATGAAGGTGGCCAGCACATGGCGCGATCCGTTCCGCGATTTGTGTGGCAAGTACGAATTGCTGGATATGAGGGAGCCTCAAGAGTAGGGTGGACACAATTAAGGGACGGCTCTATCGTGACCGGCGCCGCAATACATTCCCTATGCCATCCCCCCTCCGGGGAGGCACGCTCTCGACGGCGCCTGTTGTGGGCCCGTCACATCTGCACTGATTCGGGGGGCGGTGGAGCGCAACGAGCTGTCGCCGGAGGGGTTGGGGGGGTAATTCTCATGCCGCTGGTTCCGCGTGCCAAGATCACGGTTCCACGCCTCCCACCGGAATTCGTGGAGCGGCGTGCGCAGCGGGCTGATCTCGACGCGCAGAACGGCGAGGACATCGGGCTTGTCTGTGCCCCCGCCGGGTACGGCAAGACCCTCCTGCTGGCGGATTGGGCGCTGCGAAGCACCCAAACGGAAACCGCCTGGGTGGGCCTCGAGCGCGACGACAATGACCCACGACGGCTGTGGTCCTCCGTGGTGGCCGCGGTCGCCGGCTGCCAGTCGGTGCCGCGGTCGAGCCCCCTGCACGCCCCCTGGATCTGGCGTCCGGGCGCCCAGCCGGAGTTCCTCGCCGAACTCGTCGACGCCCTCCGTTCGTTACCTCGGCCGATCCGGCTGGTCCTGGACAACGTGCACGAACTCGTCGAGCCCGAGGCGCTGCACGGCCTCGGAATCTTCCTTCGCAACCGCCCCGGCCAGGTTCAGCTGATCCTCTCCAGCCGGCTGGATCCGCCGTTGTCCCTCCCCCGGCTGCGTCTCGCGGGCCGGCTGTGGGAGCTGCGCTGCGACCGGCTGCGCTTCTCTGTCGCGGAGGCGGCGACACTGCTGGAGAAGTCGGGTCTGCACCTGACTCTCGCCCAGGTCGAGGTGCTGCACCAGCGCACCGAGGGCTGCCCCGCGGGTGGGATCGTGTCGGCTGAGCCGCGGATGGACAAGGATGATCCGGTGCAGAAGATCTCATTGGACGCGTTGGCCCGGGAGCAGTTGGAGCTGGCCAAGGCCGGCGGCAGCGGGCGCAGCGCGCGCACCGTCCACGGTGGGCACGAACGGGTGCTGCGCCAGACCGTGATCGCGCTGCGCGGCGGGCAGTCCCTCGCCGAACACGAGAGCCCCGGCGAGGCCACCGTGCACGTCCTGCGGGGGCGGGTACGCCTCGTCGCGGGCGCCGACTCCTGGGACGGCAGGCAGGGCGACCTGCTGATCGTTCCCGATGTGGCGCACAGCCTCGAGGCCGTCGAGGACGCCGCCGTCCTGCTCACCGTCGCGAAGACCCGCACCGCCGCCGGCTGAGTCCGACGAGGTCATCCGGTCGGCTGGGCGGACCGCTCCGCTGCGCGACCGGCGTCGCCCTCCGGGCCCGCGAACGGCGGGGTGATCACCACCGGGCAGCCGGCGAACTCGACAAGGCCCTTGCTGGTGGAACCGAGCCGTCGCATCCCCTCCGGCAGGGCGGCGCGGCGGTGGCCCACCACCAGCATCCGGGCCTCGTTCGCCCGCGCGAGCAGTGCGCGCAGCGGGTTGTCACCGAGCACCGCGCGCTCGACCTGCAGGCCGGGATGCCGCTCCAGCACCGGCCCGAGGCTCGCGTCGAGCACGACGCCCGCCTGCTGGGCCAGCGCGTCCCAGTCCTGGTCGACACGGCGCATCTGGCCGGATTCGTCTGCGGTCACGTCGGCCCAGGTGTGCAGCGCCACGATCCGGGCCCCGACGGCCTCGGCGAGTCCTGCCGCGAACTCGAGGGCGGCGTTGCCGGTGGGCGAACCGTCCACCCCCACCACGACCGGGCCGCCGCGCGGTGGCGCGATTCCCGGGGCTCTCCCTCGGATCACCGCCACCGGACAGGGACACGCGGCCAGCAGCGACAACGCGGTGTCGCCGGCGAGCATCCCGGCCACGGCGCCTTCGCCGTAGCTGCCCACCACCAGCAGCCGCGCCCCCGCCGCCCGGTCGAGCAACACCTCGGCGACGTCACCGGCGACGACGTGCGTCTCGACCGGATCGGCACCGACGCGTTCGGCGATGCGCCGCAGCTCGCTGAGCCAGCCCGGCTCGACGCCCGCCGCGCCGCGCTCGCCGCCGACGGTGTGCAGCAGGCTCACCGGGGCCCGCCACACGGACGCGACGTCCGCGGCCCATTCGGCCGCGTCGCGCGCCGAGTCGCTCTCATCGACCCCGACCACGATCGCCCGGGAATCGGTGCGGTCCTCCGCCACGGCAACGCCCTCCCGTCACAGCGCTCATCCGACGCTCATCCGACGCTCATCCGACCGGGTCCTGTCCCAGTCTGAACCGGGCCACCCCACGGTGACAGGGCCGTGCGCCCACCGCCACCGGGCCCAAGGACCTCGCCCCGGACGACGTCCCCGTTCTCGTGCCGACCCGATCCTCGTGACGACACCGCGGGCCGTGCAACCGGACAGGGCCGAAAGGCCCGGCCGGCCGGGCCGGCCGCACGCCCAGCGGGGTCGTCCGCCCCCTGCCCGCCCGCCGCCGCGGCCGCCACCCTGGGCAGGAGCGACGAACCGAGGAGGTCTCATGTCGGCTTACCACACCCGTCTCGGAGCCCCGCCCGAGACCCTCGACGACGACCCGCCGCTCGCCGCCCTGATGACCCGGCGGCTCGTCGGCGTGACCTCCGATACCGACGCGTTCGTCGCGCTGGGGCTCATGGCCCGCACCGGCGTCCGGCACCTTCCGGTGATCGACCACACCGGCTGCCGCGGCCTGGTCCTCGAACGGGATCTGCTCGCCCACATCCCGGCGAACATGGCCCGCTACTCGTCCACCCCTCCCCTCGTCGCCGCGCTCTGCCGGTCCGCACCGACCCTGCACACCACCGATCGCCGCTCCGCAGCCGCCGAACGGATGCATGTCACCGGCGTGGACGCGGTCCTGGTGACCGAGGGCGAGCAGCTCGTCGGGCTGGTCACCGCCACCGACCTGATCCGTTCCCTCGCCGAGGCCACCGCAGCCACGCCACCCGGCTGAGCCCCGGCGCGGCATGCCCTGTCGCGTCGAGAAGCCCCAACCCTGTCAGCGCCTGAATCGGAGCAGCTCGTGAACAAGGCTGAGGAACACAAGGACCCCGGCGTGATCGTCGGGGTGGACGGCACGGAAACCGCCTTGCGCGCGGTCCGCTGGGCGGTCGCCGAGGCCCGGTCGCGCAACCTGCCGCTCACCATCGTGCATGCCGCTCCGTACGCCACCGACACCATCGGACGCCGCAGGGTCGCATCGATCCTCGCCCGCGCCTACACGGTCGCGTTCCGGCAGGCACCCGACGTGAGCATGCATACCGAACGGGTCGTCGAGCAGCCGCTGAACGCGCTGCTCGACGCCGCGGACCGGGCGGCGCTGCTGGTGGTCGGCATGATGGGCGGCGACCGCGTG
>NZ_JBHSQW010000025.1:347274-361483 GCF_042658695.1 Pseudonocardia hispaniensis
CGGTTCGCTCGCACTCGATCTGGCGGGCCGGGCGACCTGCCCGGTGGTCGTCGTCCGCGGCGAACCGAGGCCCGCCGACGGCGCCGTCGTGGTCGGGGTCCTCGACCCGTCGACCGACGCCGCCGCGCTCACCGCCGCGTTCGCCGACGCACGCATCCACCGGACCCGGCTGAGCGTGGTGCACTCCGGGACACGGACCGCCGACCGGCTCGCCGACGAGCTCGCAGCGTGGCGGACCCGGTTCCCGAGCGTCGCGGTGGACCTGCGGGTGACCGACGAGCGCCCCGTCGAGGCGTTGCTCGAGCAGGCCAACCAGGCCCGGCTGGTCGTCGTGGGCGCCAACACCCGCAGCGCGCCGATGCGGATGCTGATCGGTTCCACCAGCCGTGCTCTGGTGCGCTGGAGTCCGTGCCCGGTGGCGGTGGTGTCGCCGCGGGTCATCTCCGTCGAGCCGCAGGTCGATCGGCCTGCGCCCGCCCGGGTGACCGAGCCGCGTGATGAGGGTGAGCTGTGGTGAGCGGGGCCGAGCTGCGGGAGACCCACGTCGGCATCGTCGTGTTGATCGGCGACCGCGCGTACAAGATGAAAAAGCCGGTGCGCACCGGGTTCCTGGACTTCAGCACCCTCGAGCTGCGCCGGGAGGCGTTGCGCCGCGAGCTCGAACTCAACCGCAGGCTCTCGCCGGATGTCTACCTCGGGATCAGCGACGTCTCCGCTGCGCGCCCCGACGGCGAGCCCGCCGAGGTCGCCGAGCATCTCCTGGTCATGCGGCGGATGCCCGCCGACCGCCGGCTCGCCACGCTGCTGGCCACCGGCGAGGACATCAGCGGGCCGCTGCGCGACCTGGCGCGGCTGGTGGCGCGGTTCCACGCCGGCGCCGAGCGCGGACCCGCGGTGAACGCCCAGGGCACCCGGGAGGCGCTGCGCAACCGCTGGCAGGACAACGTGGTGGAGACTCGCGCGATTCTCGGCGCTCCGCTCGACGACGCCGCGATCGAGCACATCGAGCGGCTCGCGATGCGGTTCGTCGACGGCCGCGGACCGCTGTTCGACCGCCGGATCGCCGACGATCGGATCGTCGACGGCCACGGCGATCTCATCGCCGACGACGTGTTCCTGCTCGACGACGGGCCGCGGGTACTCGACTGCCTGGAGTTCGACGATCGGTTGCGCTACCTCGACGCGCTCGATGACGTGGCCTTCCTCGCCATGGATCTGGAACGCCTCGGCGCGCCGCACCGCGCGGCCGAGTTCCTGGACGCCTATGTCGCGTTCTCCGGCGATCCGGCGCCCTCGGCGCTGCGCCACCACTACACGGCCTACCGTGCGTTCGTCCGGGCGAAGGTGGCGTGCCTGCGCCACGCCCAGGGGGACGCCGCGGCAGCCGCGGCGGCCGTCGAGTACGCCGAGGTGGCGCGCCGGCACCTGGAGCGGGGAGCGGTTCGGCTGGCCCTGGTCGGTGGGCTGCCCGGAACCGGCAAGACGACCGTGGCCGGTGGTCTCGCCGACCGCTTCGGCGCCGTGGTGCTCTCCAGCGACCGGATCCGCAAGGAGCTGGCCGGGATCGATCCGACCGCCCGCGCCGGCGCCGCCTACCGGGAGGGGCTCTACCGCGCCGAGCACACCGAGGCGCTGTATCGCGAGCTGCTGGACCGGGCGGGTGAGCTGCTGGCGCGCGGCGAGTCCGTGATCCTCGATGCGTCGTGGACCTCGGCGCTGCACCGGCAGGAGGCCGAGAAGCTCGCGAAGGACACGCACAGCGAGCTGATCCAGCTGGAGTGCCGCACCAGCACCGAGGTAGCGGCGCAGCGGCTGCGCAGCCGCCCGGTGGGCAGCTCGGATGCGACCGCTCAGATCGCGGCACAGATGGCCGTCGCGGCCGACGAATGGCCCGACGCGGTCATCCTGTCCACCTCCGGGACCGTCGAGGAATCGCTCCGGCACGCGACGTCGGTGTGGCAGGCCGCCACCCACGAGGGATTCGACAGGCAGGCAACCGGCGAACGTCGCGGCGGCGCGTCACTCCACTCGGGCAACGGCACGTGATCCGCGTCGGCATGCAGGTGACAGCGGTGAGTTCCGTGCTCGCAGCAGGCAGACTGGGTGTGTGGGGGGGCGGGAGGGGACCGCCGACCAGTCCATGTCCGACGGGTCCAGGAGGTGCCAGTCGCAGATGGCGGGGCGTCAGGGAGGCAGTAGCGCTGCCGAGAAGCGGGTCGACGACGCAGACGAGGACGCTGCGCACCATGAGCTGACCTTCCCGGATCGACCGCGGCTGGAGCTGGATCAGCTGCTGAGTCAGCTGGTCGAACGCGCCCAGGAGGTGATGGGCACCCAGAACCGGTTGCGTGGGCTGCTGCACGCCAATCAGATGATCATCGGCGACCTCGCTCTTCCCGCCGTGCTCATGAGCATCGTCGAGGCCGCGCGTGAGCTCGTCGGCGCCCGCTACGCGGCGCTGGGCGTCATCGCCACGCACGGGGGTCTGGCCGAGTTCGTCCACTCCGGTATGGAGCCCGAGGACGTCACCCGGATCGGGCATCTGCCCCAGGGCAAGGGATTGCTCGGCGCGCTCATCGACGACCCGCGGCCGATCCGGCTCCGCCGGATCAGCGACGACGTCCGCTCGTCCGGCTTCCCGCCGGGACACCCACCGATGAGCACCTTTCTCGGCGTCCCGATCCGGGTGCGGGAGGAGGTCTTCGGCAACCTCTACCTCGCCGAGAGCACCTGCGGTGAGTTCAGCGCGGAGGACGAGCAGCTGGCGCTGGCCCTTGCCGCCACCGCGGGGGTGGCGATCGAGAACGCCCGGCTCTATGAGGACGCCCGCACCCGCGGGGAGTGGCTCCGGGCCACCGCCGCGATCACGCGCCGCATGCTCTCCTCGGACACCACCGACATCGCTCAGGCGCTGCGGTTCATCGCCGAATGCTGCCGCGACATCGCCCATGCCGACCTGGTGGCCGTGGGGTTACCCACCGACGACGGGGAGCGGCTGCGGATGGAGGTGGTGGTCGGCGCGGGCAGCGAGCAGCTGCAGGACCGTGCGGTTCCGGTGAAGGACTCCCTGGTCGGCCGGGTGTTCGCCACCGGTGAGCCGCTGCGGGTGGACACCGGCGAGAACCGGCCCGGGCCGGAGTTCTTCGCCGCGAGCGTGCTGGACATCGGACCGGTGCTGATCGTGCCCCTTGCCGGCTCGACGCAGGTGAACGGCGTGATCAGTACCGCCAGGCTCAGCGGACGGCCCGGCTTCACCTCCGAGGATCTCGACATGGCCGCCGGGTTCGCCAGCCAGGCCTCGATCGCGATCGAGCTCGCCGAGGCGCGCGCCGAGCGCCAACGGGCCGCGATGCTCGACGAACGCGACCGCATCGCGGCCGACCTGCACGACCACGTGATCCAGCGGCTGTTCGCGGCCGGGCTCTCGTTGCAAAGCGTCGCGGCAGGCCTGGGCCCCGGCCGGGCCACGGATCGCATCGTGGGCGCCGTCCGCGACCTCGACGATACGATCAAGCAGATCCGAACGACGATCTTCCAGCTCCACCAGAGCGGCGGCATCGCGCCGCTGGGGCTGCGATCGCGGTTGTTGGACGTGGTCACGGATCTGACCGAGGTACTCGGGTTCGAACCGACGCTGAGGTTCTCCGGGCTTCTGGAGGACACCGTGGACGCCGACGTCGCCGAGGATCTCATCGCGGTCCTGCGCGAGGCCCTCAGCAACGTCGCGCGCCATGCCGGGGCGCGGTCCGCCGAGATCGACATCGCGGCGGGTGCCGATCGGCTGACCCTCGACGTGCGCGACGACGGCGTCGGCATCGGAGCGGAGACCCGGCGCAGCGGGTTGGCCAACCTGCGTCAGCGCGCCGAACGCCGCGGTGGCACCCTCAGCCTCGATCGGCGGGAGCCGTCCGGCACGCATCTGTGCTGGTCGATCCCCACGGCTGGGTAGGCCCGGGCCTGCGGCACCATCGCTGTTCCTCGTGGACTCCGGGGGGTCGAGGGCGCCGGTGGATCCATGCGCCTGAGCGGATCCGCCCGCCGTTGCCAGGACTTTCGCCCTCGGGTCTCCCGGCCACAGTCTCGTGGCCGGGAGGGGGCGGCCTCGGCATGCTGGCGTCGCGGGGGACCTCCCCGCAACGCGGACGTCGATATTCGCTCGTGATCCGCCCGTTCCTGGCCGAGGCTGTCCGGGCCCACGGCCGACGACGCGGCACGACAGTCTGGAGATCATCTATGGGGCTCGTCCCGAACGACCCGTTCCGCTGCCCCCTGCACGACGAGGCCGTGCAGGGGGCGATCGAGCGTCTCGCGTCGGAGTTCAGCCGCCGCGCCGGTCTGACGACGGTCAGCGACGTCGTGTGCGGCTGCCGTCGCGACCTCGACACGTCGCCGGTGCACGCCCTGCCGGAGCTGGTCGAACGCCTTGCCCGCCAACGCCTGTTGCAGCTCATCGACACGGTTGAGACCTGAGCCGGATCGTCACCCTGGAGATACCCGTCCGCCGCGGGGGCCCGCCGTGCGATACCCCGCCTTCCCAAGCAGCGCATCTCATCATATGAGAAGACTGTTGCAGAATATGGGAAATTGGCAGGTATTCTCCGCGCATGACGAGGGCAGAGCGGAGCTACGGGCAGGGCCACGCCGAGAGCGTGCTGCGGTCGCAGCACTGGCGGAACGTGGAGAACTCCGCGGCCTACCTGGCGCGCCATCTGCGGGCCGGGATGGACGTTCTGGACATCGGCTGTGGGCCGGGCACGATCACCGTCGATCTGGCACGGCGGGTGGCCCCGGGCACCGTCGCGGGGATCGACCCCTCCGCGTCCGTACTGGCGCAGGCGCGCACGACCGCCGAACGCGAGGGCGTGCCCAACGTCGAGTTCCGGCAGGGCGATGTGCTCGACCTGGGCGAGCAGACCGGCACGTTCGACGTCGTGCACGCCCACCAGGTGCTCCTGCACCTGAGCGACCCGGTGGCCGCGCTGCGCCGGATGCTGCGGCTGGCCCGGCCCGGCGGCCTGGTGGCCGCGCGCGACACCGACTACGCCGGCGCGATGTGGTGGCCCGCCGACCCGCGGCTGGATCGGTGGCTGCGGATCTACCGCGCGGTCGCGCACAGCAACGGCACCGAGCCCGACGCCGGGCGGCGCCTGCTCGCGTGGGCCCATGCGGCCGGCGCCACCGACGTCACACCGAGCGCGTCGATCTGGTGCCATTCCACACCCGCCGAGCGGGCCTGGTGGGGCGGGCTGTGGGCCGACCGGATTCTCGACTCGCGCATCGCCGAGCAGGCCATCGAGGGCGGACACGCCTCCCGGGCCGACCTGGCGGACGTCTCCGCGGCCTGGACGGCCTGGGCGGCGCACCCCGACGGCTGGTTCGCCATCCCGCACGGCGAGATCCTCTGCCACGTGTGACCCCGGGACGCGGCGCTCCCCCGTTGTCTCAGCCGACGACGCCCAGGCCCTGCGCAGTGCCGATCTGCGCCGCCGCACCGGCGGGGACGACCGCGACCCGTCACTGCCGCGGGGCGTGCGCGGTCAGCCCGCCGAGATCGGCTCCGCGCAGTCCGGACCGCTGTCCGGCGCGGCGGCACGGCGGGCCCTGGCGCTCCACCGCCCGGCGCGGTGCTCGACGTCGATCGGGTGCTCGAAAGCGGCCGTGACGTTGCGGCTGGTCACCACCTCACCGGCGGGGCCGGCGGCGACCACCCTGCCGTTCGCGATCAGCACGGCGTGGGTGGTGGTGGACGGCAGCTCCTCCAGATGGTGGGTGACCAGGATCGATGCGATCTCGGGATGCGTCGTGTCCAGGCCGTCGATGGTCTCCAGCAGCTGCTCGCGCGCGGCGACGTCCAGACCGGTCGAGGGCTCGTCCAGCAGCAGCAGCCGCGGTCGGGCGACGAGGGCGCGGGCGATCAGTGTGCGGCCCCGTTCCCCTTGCGACAGCGTCGGCCACCGCTGCTCGGCCTTTCCGGTCAGGCCCAGGGCGGCGAGCAGGTCGTCGACGTGGGCGAGCTGGGCCGGGGTGGGCTTCCACCGCAGCGGGAGCTCGATACTGCCGGTCACGCCGGTGAGCACCACCTCCCGGACCGTCAGGGGCGAGCGCAGCGGATGCCGCGGGTTCACGTGCCCGATCGAGCGGCGCAGCGCCGCCAGCTCCACCCTGCCCAACTGGGCGCCGAGCACCCGGACCACGCCCGAGGTCGGGTGGGTGAGCGCCCCGCAGAGTCCCAGGATGGTGCTCTTGCCCGCCCCGTTCGGCCCCAGCAACGCCCAGTGCTCGCCCGCGCCCACGGAGAACGAGACCCCGTGCAGGATCTGCTTGCCGTCCCGGCGGACTGTGACGTCGGCCAACTCCAGGGCGCGGTCACCGAGGACATCGTCGATCACGCAGGCGCATCCTTCAGCGTCATCCGGTGGGTTCGGCTCGCCGCCGCGGCAGGGGCCGGAACACCCGCCGAGCCATTCCCGAACCCCTCTACTTATCAGAGGAGTGCGAGCCTACCGCCTCGCCGCGGCGTCGATCGCACAGCCCGGACCGGGAACACCCGCGCCGGGTGGCCGCGGACCTCGACGCCTTCATCCGCGAGAGCTGAGGACACCGGTACCGCCGCTGCGTCCGATCGGCTGGGCCGTCGTCATCAAGGACGACCGCGTCACACCGACAGCGATCGGAGGCACCCTCATGTCCAGCACGCGAATCCAGCTCGCGCTCAACGTCGACGACCTCGCGGAGGCCATCACGTTCTACACCCGGTTGTTCGGGGTGGAGCCGCACAAGCAGCGCGAGGGCTACGCCAACTTCGCCGTGGCGGACCCGCCGCTGAAGCTGGTGCTGATCGAGAACCCGGGCGCGCCGCAGCCGCTCAACCATCTCGGGGTCGAGGCGCAGACCCCGGACGACGTGGCCGCGGCGCTGGCCCGGTTCCGGGCGGCCGGCCTGGCGACGACCGTCGCCGAGCAGGACCTGTGCTGCCACGCGGTGCAGGAGAAGGTGTTCGTGGCCGCCCCGGACGTGCCCCACGGATGGTGGGAGTACTACAGCGTCACCGACGACAACCCGGACAACCCGCAGGACCAATCGGTGTCGGTGTGCGCGGCGAGCTGCGCGGCCCGCAACACCGCCGAGGCCACCTGCTGCGGCTGATCACGCCGCTGCCGCGGTGACCGGTGAGCTGCCGGTCACCGCGGCTCGCCGGGGCAGTCGCAGCGCCCCGACGGCGTGTAGTCCATCGGCACGCCGCGGGCGTCGAGGGTGAGCGCGCAACACTGCCCGAGCAGGTCGGCCAGCCTGCGTCGTCCGCGCTGCACCCGCGATTTCATGCCCGACAGCGAGACACCCTCACTGCGCGCGGCGCGTGCCTGGGGCCAGCCGTCGAGGTCGATCAGCTCCACGGCCCGGCGCTGTGCGGGCGGCAGCCCGCCGAGTAACGGGCGCAGGCACCTCGCAAGTTCCGTGACGGCGCCGGACGCATCCCCGTCGCCGGGTGTCGGTTCCTCGGCGGGCGGGTCGACCGGCGCCGCCACCAGCCGCTCCCGGTCACGGCCTGCGCGCCGGTACTCGTCGATGACCGCGTTGCGGGCGACCCGGAAGACCCAGTTCGCCAGGCGTTCCCGGTCGTCGACCGAGCCGAGGCCCTGGTGGACGCGCAGCAGGATCTCCCCGACGAGGTCGTCCGCGCGGTCCGGGTCGGCGATGCGCCGGCGGACGAACGCGCGGAGCCGCGCGATCACCTCGCGCCACGTCTGCTCGGTGAGCCGGTCCGCCCCGGCCGTGCGCCCGATGGTCTTCGTGTCCATGTCGCCGCCGCTCCGACGCCCGCCGTGGGCGCCTCGCCCGTACTGACGACGGTAGTGCGTGGAGGATGCATCAGGCGGAGCCGACGACGGACGTGACCCTCGGCACCGATTAATCCGGCGCGCTCTGTCGGTCCCATTTCCTAGATTGGACCAGCCGATCACGGCCGCTCGGCCGGATCACGCTCTCCCGACCGTGAGGACAACCGTGACCAACCCCGACGTCGTCGCGCCCGAGGCAATCCCTCCGGGCGCGCCCGCTCAGCTGACCAGCCGCGATCGCACCGTGATCGCGGTGCTGCTCGTCTCCACGTTCGTCGTCATCCTGAACGAGACGATCATGAGCGTCGCCCTGCCGGTCCTGATGGCCGACCTGCAGGTCGAGGCGAGCGTGGGCCAGTGGCTCACCGCGGGTTTCCTGCTCACCATGTCCGTGATCATCCCCATCACCGGCTATCTCATCCGGCGGGTGGCCACTCGGTTGCTGTACGGCGTCGCGATGGCGCTGTTCAGTGTCGGCACGCTGGTCGCCGCGCTGGCACCGGGCTTCGCCGTGCTGCTGGCCGCCCGTGTGGTGCAGGCCAGCGGTACGGCGATCATGCTGCCGCTGCTGATGACCGCTGTGATGACGCTGGTGCCGCCGACCCGCCGCGGCGCGGTGATGGGCAACATCTCGATCGTCATCTCGGTGGCACCGGCCATCGGGCCCACCGTCTCCGGTCTGGTGCTCAGCGTGCTCGGGTGGCGGTTCCTGTTCTGGCTCGTGCTACCGATCGCGGTCGTCACCCTCGTGCTGGGCCTGCAACGGCTGACCGACCTCGGGGAACCCATCAGCACACCGATCGACCTCTGGTCGGTCCTGCTCTCGGTGTTCGGCTTCGGTGGCCTCGTGTACGGACTGAGCAGCATCGGGCAGCAGGCCGGAGAGCCGCTCACCCTCGCCACCTGGCTGGCGTTCGTGGTGGGAGTGATCGGGCTGGCGGCCTTCCTCGTCCGGCAGATCGTGCTCCAACGCACCGACCGGGCCCTGCTGGACCTGCGGACCTTCCGGTCGCGGACGTTCACCGTGGCCACAGTCATGATGATGCTGATGATGGGCACGCTGCTGGGCGTCATCGTCCTGCTGCCGATCTACATGCAGAACGTCCTGGGAATGGAGCCGCTGGCCATCGGCCTGCTGCTGCTTCCCGGTGGCCTGCTCATGGGGCTGCTCGGCCCGGTGGTGGGCAGGCTGTACGACCGCTTCGGCGCCCGGAAACTGCTGGTGCCCGGCACCCTGGTCACCAGCGTCGCGCTGTGGTCCACCACGCTGTTCGACGCGACCAGCCCGTTCCTGCTCGTCCTGGTGTTCCACCTGTTGCTCAGCGTCGGGCTGGCGTTCGTGTTCACGCCGCTGTTCACCGCGGGCCTCGGCGCCGTTCCGCCGCATCTGTACTCGTACGGCAGCGCGATCTTCGGCACCACCCAGCAACTCGCCGGCGCCGCCGGGGTCGCCCTGCTCGTCAGCGTGCTCAGCGTGCGCGCCGCGCAGGTCGCCGCGGCCGGTGTCGGCGTGATCGAGCAGACCGCGGCCGGGATCCACACCGCGTTCCTCGTGGCCGCCATCCTGTCGCCGATCGCCGTCGTCGGCGCGTTCCTGATCCGCGAACCGGCCGAGAACTCCGCCTCGCCGGCCCATTGATCCCGGTCGGCATCCGCGGGACAACGTCGGTATGGACCACGAACCCATCGAGGAATCCGCCGAGGACTACGGCTACGACCTGGCGCACGAGGCGGCGCCCGCCCCACCGGACGCGGCGGAGGAGCACCCCCCGAATCACCGGGCCGCGGCGGCGGAGCACGAGGTCGATCCGGGCAGCGACTACAGCTACGACGAGGCGCACGATTTCCGGGGCGGCGCCGCCCCCGCCGGGTAGGGCGAGGCGGCGCGCCTCGCCCTGCGCTGGTCACGGCGACTGCGACGTCGTGGCCTTACCGGCCATGTCCGATTCTGGGACACCTCGACCTCCTGAGACGCCGATCACGATGGCACACATCTATGAGGCGGAACACAGAGAGGTGGATCCCGATGACGTCCGCGACCGCTATCGCGCCCCACACTCGCGATACCCCCGCACAGCTCGAACTCGACGCGGTGGTCCTCGGTGCCGGGGTGGCCGGGCTGTACCAGCTGCACCAACTGCGCGAACAAGGCTTGCGGGTGCGGGCCTATGAGGCGGGCACCGACGTGGGCGGAACCTGGTACTGGAACCGCTACCCCGGTGCCCGGTTCGACAGCGAAGGCTACATCTACCAGTACCTGTTCTCCGAGGACCTCTACAAAGACTGGAGCTGGACCCAGAAGTTCCCGGACCAGCCCGAGATCGAGCAGTGGATGCACTATGTCGCCGACCGATACGACTTGCGCCGGGACATTCAGTTCTCCACCACCATCACCGGCGCTAACTTCGACGAGGACCGTGGCCGCTGGACAATCCACACCGATCGCGGTGACACGATCGACACGCAGTTCTTCATCACCTGCGGCGGCATGTTGTCCGCGCCGTTGGAGAACGTCTTCGAGGGCCAGGACACCTTCCGCGGGCGGATCTTCCACACCTCCCGGTGGCCGAAGGAGAAGGTCGAACTGGCCGGCAAGCGAGTCGGCGTGGTCGGCATTGGCGCAACCGGTATTCAGGTGATTCAGACGATCGCCGACGAAGTCGGACATCTGACTGTCTTCGCCCGGACCCCGCAGTACGTGCTGCCGATGAAGAACCCGAAGTACGGCGAGGCCGAGCAGACCTGGTACAAGAGCCGCTTCGCGGAACTGAAGGCCACGATTCCGCACACCTTCACGGGGTTCGAGTACGATTTCGAGCACGTCTGGGCCGACTGCAGTCCCGAGCAGCGGCAGGAGATCCTGGAGGAGATCTACCAGGACGGCTCGCTCAAACTGTGGCTGGCCAGCTTCGGCGAGATGTTCTTCGTCGAGGAGGTCAATGAGGCCGTCTCGGAATTCGTCCGGGAGAAGATGCGCGCTCGCCTCAAGGACCAGCGACTGATCGACATTCTCGTCCCCACCGACTATGGGTTCGGCACTCATCGCGTCCCGTTGGAGACCAACTACCTCGAGGTCTACCACCGCGACAACGTCGACCTGGTCGGCGTCCGGGATAATCCGATCGCCCGGATCGCCCCAGAAGGCATCCAGCTCAGCGACGGCACCGTCCACCAGCTTGACGTGATCATCCTGGCCACCGGCTTCGATGCCGGCACAGGCGCCCTGACCCGGATCGATATCCGCGGCCGCGACGGCCGTTCGCTGGCCGAGGACTGGAGCCGCGACATCCGCACCACGATGGGTCTGATGATCGAGGGATACCCGAACCTGCTCACCACCGCGGTACCGCTCGCCCCCTCGGCGGCTCTGTGCAATATGACCACCTGCCTGCAGCAGCAGACCGAGTGGATCACTGATGTCATCCGGCACGTACGCAAGCAGGGCAAGTCGGTGATCGAGCCGACCAGACAGGGCGAGGATGCCTGGATCGCCCACCACGAGGAGACCGCGAACGCAACCTTGGTGACGAAGACCCACTCCTGGTACATGGGCTCGAATGTGGACGGCAAACCGCGCCGCCTGCTTTCCTACATCGGCGGTGTCGGCACCTACCGCAAGAAGTGCGACGAGGAGGCCGCTGCGGGCTACCCGTCCTTCCAGACGAGCTGAGTCGCGGCCCCGGTAGCCGGCGCCCCACCCAAAGGGCGCCGGCTACCGGGCCAGGCCAAGGAGTCAGATCGTGATTCCGTACTGGCGGATCTTGCGGTACAGGGTGGAGCGGGCGATGCCGAGTGTGGCGGCCGCGGCCACCCGGTTGCCCTCGGCCTCGCGCAACGCGGTGACGATCGCGTCGCGTTCGATCTCATCGACCGGGCGCAGCGAGCAGCGGGGAGCGCTCTGACAGAACGCGGGCAAGTCATCTGCCTTGATGGCCCCCACCGGGCGTCGGGCCAGCGCCGCGGCCAGAGCCTGCTTGAGCTGCCGGACATTGCCTGGCCAGCGGTAGCTGCCGAGCAGGCGCAGGGCCTGCTGAGACAGGCGGACCTCCCGGTGCGGGGCGAGGTCCGCCAGCAGCGACCGCACCAAGGCGGGCAGGTCGGCCCCACGGTGGCGCAGCGGTGGCACCGTCGCCGACGCGCTGAAGGCTGCCAGCATCCGCTGCTGAACACGATGCTGGACGAGCGTCTCGGATGCCGTGGCGGCGAGTATCGGCGACCTGTCGCGACCACAGTCCAACGCATCGGTCAGTGTCTCCAAAGCCTGCGGGGACAACCGGTCGACGTCCCGTAGGACATACAGCGTCGGCTCCGAGGTCGTCTGCCGCAGCCGGGCTCCCACCTCCGCCGGCGCCGCTTCGACCTCCGCGACCGCCAGCGCGACAGCTCGGCTCCGATCATGGACGAGCCGGTGTGCAGCGGCGAGCAGGGTGAAGCGGCCGGATCCCGGTTCGCCGAGGACGAGCACCGGGTCTGCGGCACGCATGGCGGCTTCCACCGTGGCGACAGCAGCACGCCAGGCAGGGGAATGGCGTTCCTTCGCGCCCGGCTGCGCCATGCCGGCCGCTCGAAGCGGTGTGCGGCCACTCGGGATCACCGGCCCAGTGGCGGCGGGGGTCTCCTGGAGAACTGAGACGACCCCGACGATTCCAGCGACGTCAACGCCCATCCGAACCGTCGAGCCACGCAGCCGTACCCAGGTGCCGGAGGGTAGTTCGAGTTGTTCGTCCACGGTCTCGCGGCGCTGCATCACGAACCGCAGATGGTCCCGAAGCGCATCCTGGTCGCCCGGCCCGAGCAGCGCCTGCGCAGGCGCGTTTGCCATCACGACCCGATGTCCGACCGCCACCACGGCTTGCCGACTGCGCGCGTCCACCCGCGAGTACACGTCGAACAGCGCCTGCTGCGTCTGGTTCCGGTCGAGCAGCAGGTTGGTCTCGATCTGGCGCGAAGCCGTGCGGACCAAGGAGTGCATCATCGGCGTCGAATGATCACTGAGGCAGCTGACGTCCAGCACGCCCACGATCCGGCCGGTGAAGGGGTCGTGGACCGGTGCACCGGCACAAGCAAAGGTCTGCAGGGGGTCTGCGAAGTGTTCGGCGCCGACAATGTGGACGGACTCACCGAACTCCAGCACCGTCCCCACGCCGTTGGTGCCGACCTTGTCCTCGGCGTAGTCGAAACCCTGGGCGAAGTACACCCGGTCCAGCATCCGTCCGATCCAGGGATTGCTGTCTCGGCGACTGAGGATGCGCGCCCGCTCGTCTGTCAGCGCCACGCAGATGGGGATATCGGCGATCTGTTCGGCCAACTGCTCGATCACCGGTTGCGCGCAGCGGACGAGCCGCGAGCCGAGGTCGAGCTCGGTGCAGAAGGCGGGGGTCACCTCGTGCGGCTGGACGCCTTGGGAGGAGCTGCGCCGCCAGGAAGCGGCCACATGGTCAGGAACACCGTGCAGCTCGATGTTTCCGCTCTCCAGGAAGCCCGCACGGGCCGCCGCAAGTAGGAATCGCCGATTCCCGACATCCCCCATTGGATCGCACCTCCCGTGTCCTTGATCACATTCTGTCAGTCACATGATGTGCCAAATATCAAGGTCTCGGCATGTCTCATAATCGGACACCTCGCGGTGTGCGACAGCCCACACAGTGGGCCTCGTCCGATGGCTGACGTCGGCGCGATCGGCTCGTCCGCCGTCCGGCCGCCCGACCTCCAGGAGCGCGATGTCCGTGAATCGTCGGCGTCACCGGGAGCATCCGGGTCTCGGCGGCGCCACGATGGTGCGGGACGCCGACGTCCGCGTCGTCGACCACGGCATGCCGCTCCTGGGAGACCCCGCACCAGGAGGATCACCGATGATCGACAATCCGTACTACACCCCCGAGTTCCACGGCGACTACGAACTGATCAGCATCGGCCGGCTCGATCTGGAGGAGGGCGGCTCGATCCCGGACTGCCGGCTCGCGGTGGCGACCTTCGGCACCCTCAACGCGGCCCGCGACAACGCCATCCTGGTCCCCACCTGGTACTCGGGCACCCATCAGATCTGGCGTGACGTCTACATCGGACCGGACCACGCGCTCGACCCGACCCGGTACTTCATCGTGGTGATCGACCAGATCGGCAGCGGGCTGTCCACCAGCCCGCACAACGCCGAGGGCGCCAACGCCGAGATCGCGATGTCGCGGTTCCCGCGGGTGCGCATCGGCGACGACGTGGTGGCCCAGGAGCGGCTGCTGCGCGAGCATTTCGGGATCGAGACCCTGCAGCTGGTGGTCGGCGGCTCGATGGGCGCCCAGCAGACCTACGAGTGGGCGGTCCGGTTCCCGGAGAAGGTCAAGCGGGCGGCCCCGATCGCCGGCACCGCGCAGAAC
>NZ_JBHSQW010000025.1:361493-406307 GCF_042658695.1 Pseudonocardia hispaniensis
ACGGCGATCACCTCGGACCCGGGGTTCAACGGGGGCGAGTACGCCTCCCACACCGAGGTCGCCGCCGGGCTGCGCCGGCACGCCGGGATCTGGGCGGTGATGGGGTTCTCCACCGAGTTCTGGAAGCAGGAGGTGTGGCGGGCGCTGGAGTTCGACTCCAAGGAGGCGTTCCTGACCGGGTTCCTGGAGCCCTACTTCACCGTGATGGACCCGAACGACCTGCTGTGCATGGCGTGGAAGTGGCAGCGCGGGGACGTGGCCCGGCACACCGGCGGGGACCTGGCCGCGGCGCTGGGCCGGATCACCGCCACCACCTTCGTGCTGCCGATCAACGAGGACATGTTCTTCCCGGTGCGTGACTGCCGCGCCGAGCAGGAGCTGATCAAGGGCAGCGAGCTGCGGATCATCGACGACATCGGCGGACACCTGGGACTGTTCGGCATCGCCCCCTCCTACATGCCCCAGATCGACCGCCACCTCGGCGAGCTGCTGGCCCGCCCGGCCTGACCCGCTGACCCGTGGTCGGCCGGGGCGTCGAGACCCCGGCCGACTGCTCGGCGTCACGGGCCGCGATCCCCCGGCAACCCTGGCTGCCGGTCCGGCACCGTTGTGGGCCGTGACCGGATCGGTCGACTGACGTGTTGGTCGTGAGTACCCGAACCGTCTCGACACACGTGGAACGGATTTTCGCGAAGCTGAGCTGCGCCTCCGGGCACAGGCGGCGGCATTGGCGGTCGCCCACGGGCTCCTGCTCGTCGGGGCTCCTTCTGTGGCGCCGCCGCTGTTCACCAATGGACTCGACCACTCGTAGTCGACATCCTCGGTCACCGAGTCCTGGCGAAGCGGTGCGACGAGCCGTCGACGTGATCCTCGGTGCGCTCAACCAGACCGCCGAGTGGTCGGACCGCAGCCGGGACATGGAGACCGTCGGGACCTGGGTGGTCTTCCGCCTGACAGCCGGTCGACGGCTCCCGGCGCAGCCGGCCCAAGCCCGCGGCCGCCGGACGACGGCGACCACGGGACCGACGATCCGGCCGCCGCCGCGGCTCAGACCTCCAGGCCGACCGGCCTGCCGTGAAGGATCTGGTCCAGGTACTCCGACATGCCGTGCAGGGTCCGGCCGTCGTGCAGCGTCCAGACCATGAGGCTTTCGACGATGCGCGTGACCGACAGGGTTCCGCTGCCATCGTCGCGCCGGTTGCGCAGCGGCACGGTCGCCAGGGCGCGGCCCTGGACCTTCCACTCGCGCCGCGCGCAGCGCAGCACGACCGCGATACCGGCCTGCTCGTCCCGGTCGTCGCGCTCGGTGACGATGTCCAGGCCGTCGACCTCGTGCAGGGTCTCGCCGTCCCACACGAACCCGCCGCGGATCGAGGAGCCGTCCGGCCTGCCGAACCAGGCGCCCATGAAGCCGAAGCCGTCCGTGGCGCCGTGTACCCAGCGGTAGAACCACGGGGTCTGCCAGTAGCGTGGTCCCCAGGAGTGATCACGCAGGCCGAAGCCGCGCAGGGCGGTCTCGGTGCCGTCGACCACGACCCGGCCCTCCGCGGAGAGCAGCTGCTCGTAGTGGTTCGGCGCGAACGAGCCCTCCTCGGTGTCGAAGCTGTGGTCGAACGCGGGGGCCATCCCGCGGATCGCCAGCTCGACGGTGCAGTCCACCCGCGGGCTGCCGCCGAGCGCCAGCTTCGGGTCGTCCATCGCGGCCGGGTCGGCCACCACGGAGATCGGTCCGGAGTAGGAGATATCGATGTGCCGGAACGGCTCCCGCACGCGGAAGGCCATGCCGGCCCCCTCGAAGGCCTCGTTGGAGGTCACCTCCGGACGGGCGAAGAAGAAGCCCAGGCTGCCGTCCGGGAGGAACAGGCACACGGTGACCTCGCCCCGCCCCTCGTTCGGGCGGTTCGCCATTCGCACGAACCCACCGAGCCGCGCCTCGGGATCGTGGAAGTGGAAGTACATCGACTCGTTGAAGTTGGGCTCGGGACCCACCGGATGGGTGTAGTCGTCCTCGGGACGCACGGTGTCGCTCTCCTTCGGTCAGGAACGGACGTGGGCGAGGGCCGCGTCGAGCAGGTAGGCGATGGTGTGCTCGAGATCGATCAGGTCGAGCGCGCCGTGGTCACCCAGACTGCCGGACCGGCGGCGAAGCAGGACGCCCTGCAGCAGGGTGGCCGCCTTCCAGTGGGTGAAGGCCCGGTAGTAGCCCAGCCCGCCCACGTCCAGCCCGGTGCGGGCCGCGTAGTCCGCGATCAGCCTCTCCCGGGAGGCGAAGCCACCGACACGGGTGGGACTGGGCATGGTGATCGCCGGGTCGCCGGGCGAGCGCCAGTCGTCGACCAGCCAGGCGAGATCCGCGAGCGGGTCGCCGAGGGTGCAGAGCTCCCAGTCCAGCACGGCGGTGATCCCACCGTCCTCGACCAGGAGGTTCGACAGCCGATAGTCGCCGTGCGCGATCACGACCCGCTGTTGCCTCGGGACGGCGCCGGTGAGCCGGCGCAGGCACTCCCGCCAGGCGCCCGCCGCTGCGGAGCCACCGCCCCACGCCTCCCAGTTGCGCCGGGTCCGGTCGATCTGGCGATCGAGGTAGCCGTCCCGGCGGCCCAGGTTTCCGAGTCCGACCGAGTCGGGGTCCAGGTCGTGGATGCGGGCGAGCACCTCAACGGTCTCGACCGAGAGCCGGCCGCGCTCCTGCGGGCTCAGGGCGCCCGCGTCCCGCTCGTCGGCGAGGGCGACGCCCCGAACCCGTTCCATCACGCAGAACGCACCGCCGATCCCGGCGGCATCCGCCCCCGCCGCGACCACCACCGGGACCGGTACGGACGTTCCGGCGAGGGCGCGCAGGATGCGGACCTCGCGGTGCACGTCGTGAGCGCCCGCAGGGGCGCCGGGTGGCGGGCAGCGCAGGATCCACTGCCTGCCCTCGGCGTCCGTCACCACCGACGTGATGTTGGACTGTCCGGCGCCGAGCCGGTCGATCCGCAGGGGCGCGGCGAGCCGCTCGACGTGGCCGGCGAGCCAGCCCGCCAGCGCCTCCTCGGCCTCGGGACCGGTCGTCACGCGCTCCCCAGCCGCAGGTCCCACAGCGGGGCGTCGGCCACGGCGGCGATCTCCGTGTCGAAGCGCACCCCGCACCCCCCGCAGCAGAACTCCCGGAACTCCACCAACGCCGCCATCCCTTCGTCACCGCCCTCGAACTCGGGGGCGATCTCGCTCGTCGGCCTGCGGACCGTGACCACGTGGTCCTTGTCGTTGCCGTCCGCAGGGCCCGCGTCGGCGCCGCACCGGCCGCGGCGGAACGTGGTCAGCCGACCGGGTTGGTGCCCGGGACGGCACCGTCCAGGTCGACGATCTCGTCCCAGCGGTCCCCGACCTGCTCGATCGTGGGCACCTCGGCGAAGGTGACGCCCTTCGACTGGAACTGCCGGACGCGGTGCACCTGGCCGCCGCCCGCGACCAGCACGCTGCCGGTCTCGGTGTTCTCCTCGGTCAGTAGGTGCCCGACGACCGGTGCGACGAAGCCGGGCGTGAGCCGGGCGAGCAGCTCCGGTGGCGCGATGTCCTCGGTCATCCGGGTCGCGGCCATCGGCGCGATGGCGTTGGCGGTGATGTTGTACGTGCGACCCTCGATCGCGAGGGTGTTGATCAGGCCGATCAGTCCGCCCTTGGCGGCACCGTAGTTGGCCTGGCCGAAGTTGCCGTAGATGCCCGAGGTCGAGGTGGCGACCACGATGCGCCCGAACGACTGCGCGCGAAAGTGCGGCCACGCGGCGTGCAGCGGGTAGAAGCCGCCGTAGAGGTGGACCTGCTGCACCGCGTTCCAGTCGTCCGCGGACATCGTGTGGAACGCCTTGTCCCGCAGGATCCCGGCGTTGGCCACCACCCCGTCGATCCGGCCGAACGCGTCCAGCGCGGTCTGGACGACGGCCTTGCCGCCCTGCTGGGTCGCGACGCTGTCGTAGTTCGCGACGGCCTCGCCGCCCGCCGCCGTGATCTCGGCCACCACCGCGTCGGCGGCCGCGGACCCGGCGCCGCTGCCGTCGCGCGCCCCGCCGAGGTCGTTGACGACGACCTTCGCCCCCGCCCGCGCCAGCACGAGCGAGTACTCCCTACCGAGCCCGTTGCCCGCTCCGGTCACCGCGATGACGCGGCCTTCGACTCCTGCCATTTCTCCGACCACCCCTCTTCGATGACGATGCCGGGCCCGCTCACACGTACAGGCGCCCGACGCTCTCGATCACGCAGGCAGGCTTGTCCGAGCCCTCGACCTCGAGCACCGACGTCACGACGGTCTCCACGAAACCGTCGCCCTGCCGCACGTCGGTCAGGGTCGAGCTCAGCCGCACCCGCTTGCCGACCGGGACCGGCGCCGGAAACCGGACCTTGTTGAGGCCGTAGTTGATCCCCATCCTGACGTTCTCGACCGCGTAGAGCCTGCTCTGCAGGTCCGGCAGCAGGGACAGCGTGAGGAAGCCGTGGGCGATGGTGCCGCCGAAGGGCCCCGTGGCGGCACGCTCGGGATCGACATGGATCCACTGGTGGTCACCGGTGGCCTCGGCGAACAGGTCGACCCGCCGCTGGTCGATCTCGACCCATTCGGTCGGGCCGAACGAGATGCCCTTCGCCTGCAGCAGCTCCTCCACGGACGCGAAGGTCCTCATCGTCCACACTCCGTCCTTCGAGATCGGTGCCGACCCGCGAGCGACGGCACCCGTTTTTAACGCAAATTAATACAATGCCGTAGCCCACCATGTCGCCTCGTCGCTGTCAAGTCGGCGGCATCGACCGGAGCGGAGCGATGCCGCTGTCTCGCCACGCCCCTTTGACCGCCATGGGCGCGGTGCCTACTCTGAATTATAAAATCTCGATTAAACATCTGATCGGAGGAGATGATCGTGCCTTCCCCGGACAGCACGTTCGATGCGCTCGTGGTGGGCGCCGGGGCGGGCGGCCTGTTCGCCGCCGCCCGGCTCGCCCACGCCGGTTACACGACCCTCGTGGTCGAGCGCCTGGACAAGGTCGGGGGCCGCGCCTCCACCACCGACATCGACGGGTTCAAGGTCAACGACGGTGCGATCGTGATCGAGACCGGCACGATCACCGAGCAGACCTTCGCCGAGGTCGGGGCCGAGTTCAACGTGCGCGCCCCCGAGGTCCCCGTGCTCTACCGCGTCGGGAAGAAGAACCTCGACGTCACGCGTGGTGGCTGGGGCCTGCTGCTCTCCACGCTGACCCGCCAGGGCGCCAAGATCGTCAGCGGGATCGGCGCCGCGCGCACCGACGACGACGCCCTGCCCGGCAGCGAGCTCTCCACCGCCGACTGGGTGCGCAAGTACACCAAGAGCGAGGCCGCCCAGGGCGTGTTCCGCAACATGTGCGCCTCGATCTTCGCGGTCTCCTCCGAGGAGCTCCCCGCCCGGGTGTTCCTCACCTACTTCACCCGCAAGTCGGCCTTCAAGAAGTTCGGCTTCTGCCCGGACGGCACCATCGGCGTCTGGGAGTCCCTCGCGGCCACCGTCACCGCCCGCGGCGGGCAGGTCTGGCTGTCCAGCGAGGTCGAGAAGCTGCACGTCGACGACGGCCGGGTCACCGGCGCCACCATCCGCCGGGACGGCCGGAGCATCGAGATCGCCTGCACGGTCGCGGTGAGCGACATCGGGCCCGCGGGGACGGTCCGCCTCGTCGGCGAGAGCGCCCTACCCGGCGAATACCTGGAGCAGGTCAAGATCAAGGATCGGCCGTGCTCGATGCTGGCGCTGAACTTCGCCAGCCAGGAGCCGCTCATCGACGTGCCGGGCATGCTGCTGTTCTCGGTCACCGAGCGGCTCTGCTACGTCGCGAACTTCACGGCGACCTGCCCGGAGATGGCGCCGCCCGGTTGGCACCTCTACGTGGCGGCCTCGGTGCCCAAGCCCGCCGTCGGCCCGTTCGACGAGGAGGCCGAGATCGCGCTTCTCACGAAGGACCTGGCCGAGCAGATCGAGGGCTTCACGCAGAAGGCCCGGATCCTCTCGATCAACGTCATGAAGGACGACTGGCCCCCGCAGCGCGCCGTCGCGGGCTACGACCTGCGGCCCGAGACCCCGATCGCCAACCTGTGGAACGTCGGCGACGGCGTCAAGGAGTACGCCAACGGCGGCACCACCGCCTGCGCGGAGACCGCCAAGATCGTGGTGGAGCAGATCAAGGCCGACTTCCCGCCGGCCGGCTCCTGAACGCGGCCACCCGGGTGCCTGCGCGCCGCGGCTCCACCGGGACGCGGCCCTTCGCGCAGGCGCGCGGCACGGTCACGGTCGGGGCAGCCTCGCGAGCTGCCCTCCGGCGTCACCGGGCCGCCGCACCCGGGGCTTCCCGTCGTTGCGACGGTGCCGCACCCTCGATATTCTAATCAAAATTATGAGACCGTCGCGCCTGAGCGTCCCAGGTGGTCGACCGCGGTCCGCTCAGCTCCGCCCAGTGTGACGACGCCGTGCACGGAAGGAACCAGCCCTGATGCTCGATCGCGCGTACCTGCCCGCCGACGACTCCACCCCGCTCGTCGAGATCACCGTCGGCGACCTGCTGCGTCAGCGGGCCGGCGAGCACCCGGACCGCCTGGCCCTCATCGGCACCCGGCACGGCTCGGGCGTCGAGCTGCGCCTGACCTACGCCGAGCTGCTCGCCGAGGCCGAGCGGGTGGCGACCGGGCTGTCCCGGCTCGCCGCGCCGGGCTCGTTCGTCGCGCTCTGGGCGCCGAACGTGGTCGAGTGGCCGATGATCCAGTACGGGGCCGCACTCGCGGGCGTCACCCTGGTCGCGCTCAACCCCGTCCTGCGGCAGGCGGAACTGGAGTATGCGTTGCGGCACTCCCGGGCGACGGTGCTGCTGCACGCCGACAGCAGCCGGACCTACGACATGGCCACCGTGGCGAAGCAGCTGGGCGAGCAGATCCCGGAGCTCACCGTGCTGAGCCTGTCCGAGACCGACCGCTGGCGGCCCGCCGAGCCGGACCCGGCGGTCCTCGCGGCCGCCCCGACCGATCCGGCCGCGCCGGTCATGCTGCAGTACACCTCGGGCACGACCGGTCGCCCCAAGGGCGTCCTGCTGCGGCACCGGTCGCTGGTCAACGTCGCGAAGCTGACCATGGAGGCCATCGACGTCGAGGCGGGCGCGGTCGGGCTGAACCCGCTGCCGATGTTCCACACCGCCTCCTGTGTCATCGGCACCCTCGGGCCGTTGTGGATCGGTGGGACCGAGATCCTCATCGAACAGTTCGACCCGGTCGGCGTCCTCGACGCCATGCGGCGGGAGAACGTCACCGTGCTGTTCTACGTGCCCGCGGTCTTGGGTGCCCTCCTCGAGGTCCAGCGGTCCTCGACCGAACCCGCGCCCCGGCTGCGCACGGTGCTCGGCGGTGCGTCGAACGTGTCGCCCACCATGATCGAGGCGGCCGAGCGGGTGTTCGGCGCCGCGGTGATCAACCTGTTCGGCCAGACCGAGCTCGCCCCCGTCCTCACCGCGACCCGGCCGACCGACTCGCGGTCCGACCAGCTGCAGACCGTCGGCCACCCGCTGCCACAGGTCGACGTGAAGATCGTCGACCCGGCGACCGGCGAGGTGGTTCCCCTGGACACCCCCGGCGAGATCTGTGCGCGGGGTTACCAGCAGCTGATCGAGTACCTCCACGACCCGCAGGCCACCGCGGCGACGGTGGACGCCGAGGGCTTCGTGCACACCGGCGACCTGGGCACGATGGACTCCCGGGGGTACATCCGGCTGACCGGCAGGCTGAAAGAGCTCATCATCCGCAAGGGCGAGAACATCGCCCCGGCCGAGATCGAGTCCTGTTTGGCCGAGCTGGAGTTCGTCATCGACGCCGCGGTCGTCGGGATCCCGGACGAGACGCTGGGGGAGCTCGTCGCGGCGGTCGTGCGCGTGCGCGGTGCGGAGCCCGCGGACCTGCGCGAGCGGCTGATCGCGCACTGCCGCGAGCGGCTCTCGCCCTACAAGCTGCCCGCCCGGTGGTTCGTGACGACGGACTTCCCGCTCACCCCCACCCAGAAGGTCCAGAAGTTCAAGCTCGTGCAGTCGATCACCGAGGGTGAGCTGCGCGAGCTCGTCTGAGGTCGACAGCAGCGTGGGCCCGCCCGACCCGCCCGGGTCAGGCGGGCGCGTAGTGCACGACCCCGCCGACCTCACAGGCGGTCACCGCCCCATCCGTGACGAGCAGGTCCAGGTGCGCGGCGATCTCCAGGACGGCGAGCGAGGCGTGCTCGGTCTCCAGGTCGTCCAGCGTGCTCATCCGGCGCGTCCACGGCAGCCCGGCGGCGACCTCGTACGCCGTGCTCGCGCCGGCCTTGAGCTGGGTCAGCGACGCGTCGAGCCGCTCCTCGTGGTGGCGTAGCAGCTCGTCCACTCGGGTGTGCACGCTCGGCGAGACCGGGCCGTGCGCCGGCAGCATGAGCGCGTCCGGCAGGTCCCGGACCAGGCGCAGGGAGGCGAGGTAGCTGCGCAGCGGGGCGGGTTCCGGGGCGCGCTCGTAGCCGATCGAGGGCGTGATGTGCGGGAGCACGTGATCGCCCGAGAAGAGCAGGCCCGCGGGCGCGTCCCGCAGCACGATGTGTCCGCGGGTGTGGCCGGGGGTCGCCCGGACCTCCAGCCGCCGCTCCCCCACGCCGACCTCCTGGCCGTCGTCCAGCCAGCCGTCGGGGGCGCCCCAGGGGGCGTCGTCCTTCTCGTCGAGCGCCTTCAGCAGCGTGGCCATGTCGTCGGCGAGCCGCGTCGCGCCCGCCCGCCGGAGCAGCTGCGGCTGGGGAGCCCGCTCGCCGTCGGTCCGCCTGCGCAGCATGGCCTCGACCGAGGGCAGCTCGCCACGGCCGAGCTGCACCCGCGACCCGAACCGCTCGCGCAGCGCGAGCGCCTGCGTGTAGTGGTCGTGGTGGGCGTGGGTGACGACGATCCGGTCGACGTCCCCGAGCCGGTAGCCGAGGGCACCCAGCCCCTGCTCGAGGCTCTCGCCGCCGTCGGCACCCACCCAGCCGGAGTCGACGAGCACGGGTCCGGTGGGAGCGTCGATGACGTAGACGTTGACCGCACGCAGTCCGGACAACGGCAGCGGGAGCGGGATCCGGTGCACACCGGCGACGACGGCGTGCGTGCCCGGTTCGGTCCAGTCCTGCGGTTGCTCGGCCACATTCGGTCTCACGATGTTCCCGTCCTCGGACATGGATTGAATATAAATTCGAAGAAGCTCCGACGCACCGCGGGCACCCGGCGAGGCGTCGGCCGGGCGACCGCCCTCGGCCGCGCCGGACCGGGGCCGCCGGGAGGGTCAGGCCTGGACGGCGGCCCCGGCGCTCAACAGCGCCTCGGCATCGAGACCGGCCTCGGACAGCACCGCCCGGGTGTCGCGGCCGGGGGTGGGCGGCTCGACCGGGGTGGACACCGGGTGGGCCGAGAACCGTGGGGCCGGGCCGGGCTGCAGGACGCCCTCGACCTCGACCAGCGTGCCGCGAGCCGCGATATGCGGGTGCTGCAGCGCGCCACGTAACCCCAGGACGGGCGCCACGCAGGCGTCGGTGCCCTCGAACACCGCGGTCCACTCCGCCTGCGTTCGCGTGGCGAAGCGGCCGGCCAGGATCGAGCGCAGGGCAGGCCAGGTCGAGCGGTCGTTCTGGTCGGCCGGGGCGGCCTCGGCGGGATCGACCTGCAGGAGTCGCAGCAGTTCCGCATAGAACTTCGGTTCGATCGGCCCGACGGCCATGTGCCGCCCGTCCGCGGTCTCGTAGACCGAGTAGTAGGGCGTGCCGCCATCGAGCAGGTTGGAGCCGCGCCGGTCCACCCAGCGGTCCTGGGCCATCAGGGCGTGGACCGTCGCCAACAGGTTCGCCGCGCCGTCGACGATGGCCGCATCGACGACCTGACCGCGGCCCGTGCGCTCGGCCTCGAGCAGCGCCGCCAGGATGCCGGTGACCAGGTACATCGACCCACCGCCGAAGTCCCCGACGAGGTTGAGCGGGATCTGCGGCGGTACGTCCGGGTCACCCATCGACCCCAGCGCACCGGTGATGGCGATGTACCCGATGTCGTGCCCGGCCGTGGGGGCGAGCGGCCCGTCCTGGCCCCACCCCGTCATCCGGCCGTAGACGATCTTCGGGTTGCGCTTCCACACGTCCTCGGGACCGAGCCCCAGGCGCTCCACCACGCCGGGCCGGTTGCCCTCGAAGATCACATCCGCGCGCTCGACCAGTGCGAGCACCGCCTCGACCGCCGCCGGTTTCTTCAGGTCGAGCACCACGGACCGCTTGCCGCGGTTCGTGACGTCCGTCCAGGCAGAGCCCTGCGGCGCGGAGGCACCGGGCCGCTCGACCCGGATGACGTCCGCCCCCATGTCGGCCAGCAGCATCCCGGCGAACGGGCCGGGCCCGATCCCCGCGAGCTCGATGACGGTCCGGCCCGCCAGGGGCCCGCGGGCGGCGGTGTCCGATGTGCGCTCAGGCAACGTCGACTCCTCGTTTGACTCGCTCGTTCACGGGGACGGGTCCGCCGGGTCAGAGACGCTCGATGATGGTGGCGTTGGCCATGCCGCCGGCCTCGCACATCGTCTGCAGGCCGTAGCGGCCACCGGTCGCCTCGAGGTGATGCAGCAGCGTGACCAACAGCCGGGTGCCGGACGAGCCGAGCGCGTGACCGAGCGCGATCGCCCCTCCGCGCGGGTTCAGCTTCGCCGGGTCGGCACCGAACTCGCGGGCCCACGCCAGCGGCACCGGCGCAAAGGCCTCGTTGACCTCGTAGGCGTCGATCTGGTTCAGGGTGAGCCCGCTTCGCGCCAGCACCTTGTGGGTCGCGGGTATCGGCCCGGTGAGCATGTACAGCGGGTCGTCGCCGACGACCGAGAACGCGTGGAAACGCGCCCGGGGCCGCAGCCCCAGCCGGTTCGCCCGCTGCTCGCTCATGATCAGTACGGCTGAGGCGCCGTCGGTCAGCGGCGAGGAGTTGCCCGGCGTGATCTTCCAGTCGAGGTCCGGGAACCGGGCCGCCATCTCGTCCGTCCGGAACGAGGGCTCGAGGGCGGCGAGCCCCTCGGCCGTCGTGCCGACCCGGATCGTCTCGTCGGTGCTCAGCTGCGGCGCCTCGGGAACCCCGACGACCTCGGTGTTGAACGCGCCGTCCGCCCAGGCGGCGGCGGCCCGCCGGTGCGACTCGGCGGAGTAGGCGTCGAGCTCGGCACGCTCCAGCTTCCAGCGCTGGGCCACCAGCTCGGCGGAGACCCCCTGGTTGACCAGGCCCTCGGGGTACCGAGCCGCGGCGCGGGCGCCCATGCTCGTGGGCCGCGAGCTGCCGATCGGGACGGCGCTCATCGACTCGATGCCCGCCGCGATCAGCACGTCGTGCACGCCCGCCATGATCGCCTGCGCGGCGAAGGCCGCGGCCTGCTGGCTCGACCCGCACTGCCGGTTCAGCGTGGTGCTGGGCACCGACGCCGGGAAACCCGCGCCGAGGACCGCGTTGCGCCCGATGTTGCCGGCCTGCTCCTTCACCTGCTGGGCGCAGCCCGTGATGACGTCCTCGACGAGTCCCGGGTCGATGCCGGTCCGCTCCACGAGCGCGGCGAGCTGACCCGCGAGCAGGTCGGAGGGGTGGACCTCGGAGAGCGCGCCCCCCTTCTTCCCCTTTCCCACCGGGGTCCGGACGGCATCGACGATGACCGCGTGCTCCACTGCGCACTCCCACTGGTCGACGGTTTTTCTAAATCCGAGTAGACATGATGGGCCCGCACGGGGCAACGTGGCATCGATCTAATCTAGATTCGAAGATCGGGGGTCGCAGGCCGGCGCCCCGCCACCTCGACGACGGAGGAAAGCCATGGACCTGGGACACGCGGGGGCCCGCGTTGTCGTCACCGGCGCGGCGGCCAACATCGGCCGGGGCATCGCGCACGTGTTCGCCCGCGAGGGCGCGCGGGTCCTCGTCGTCGACATCGACGGCGAGCGGGCCGAGCGCGTCGCGGGCGAGCTGCGCGAGCTCGGTGCCCCGGACTCGGCCGCGCTCGCGCTCGACCTGACCTCCGCGGGCGCCGGGGGCCGCGTGGTCGGCCGGACGCTGGAGGCCTGGGGCGGGATCGACGTGCTGGTCAACAACGCGGGCTGGAGCAGACCCGGCTGGTTCACCGAACAGACCGACCGCGAGCTGTGGCACCGGACCGTGAACCTGAACCTGCTCGCGGCCGTCGACTGCACGCAGGCGGCCCTGGTGCCGATGCAGGAGGCGCGCAGCGGCTCGGTGGTGTTCCTGTCGAGCGACGCCGCGTTCGGCGCGGTGCGCCAGGGCATCTACGGCAGCACCAAGGCCGCGCTGATCGCGCTCGCCCGCACCGTGGCCAGGGAGAACGGGCGCTACGGCATCCGCTCCAACGTCGTCGCGCCCGGGCTCGTGCTGCCGCCGGAGGACGTGCCGGTCGGCGAGCACAGCGTGTGGGCCGGAGGCCGGGACACGCTGTTCTCCCCGGAGCAGGTCGAGTCGATCGTGAAGACCCAGGCGCTGCGCAGGCTCACCACGCCCGAGGACATCGGCAACGCCGTGGCCTGGCTCGCCTCGGACGTCGTGTCCCGCCAGGTCACCGGCCAGGTCGTCGCCGTCGGCGGCGGGTCGTCGATGCCGTGAGGCGACGGCGGCGCGGGAGGTCCCGGAACCTCCCGCGCCGGGTCCGGTCAGCCCGTCAGCTGCTCGGCGGCCTTCTGCGCGAGCCTGAACTTCTGCACCTTGCCGGTGGGCGTGGTCGGCAGCTCGTCCGCCGTGGTGAGCAGGACGTGCTTGGGCACCTTGAAGCGGGCGAGCTTCTCCTTGCACAGCTCGATCACCGCCGCCGGGTCCACGACGGCGCCGGGTTCGGGCACGATCCACACGCAGCCCACCTCGCCCCAACGGTCGTCCGGCACGCCGACGGCGTAGGCCTGGCTGACCCCCGGGTACCGGGTCAGCAGCTCCTCCACCTCCTTCGGCATGACCAGCTCGCCGCCGGACTTGTAGAGCTCCTTGCTCCGGCCGGTGATCTGGAGGTAGCCGTCCTCGCCGACCCGGCCCAGGTCCCCGGAGAACACCCAGCCGTCGCGCAGCGCGGCGGCCGTCTCGGCCGGCTTCTCCCAGAAACCCAGCATGTGCGTCGGCCCGGTCGAAATGAGCTCGCCCTCGCTGCCCGCGGGCAGCTCCTCGGCCGTGACCGGGTCCACGGTCCGGTAGCGGCAGATGCCGTCGCCGTGCTCCGGCATGCCCGCGACGCCCGCCAGCTTGATCCGCCCGACCGTGCCGGAGTGCCGCTCGAGCGGGTCCTCGGGCAGGGTCATCGTCATCGCGCCGCCGCACTCGGTCATGCCGTAGCCGGTGGTGATCTCGGTGATGCCGAGCTCGTCACGCACCTTCTCCCACAGCCACACCGGCGCGGGTGCGGCCCCGGACAGCACCGCGAACACCGACGACAGGTCGCGGGTGGCCTTGTCCGGGTGCTCGAGCAGCGCCACCGTCATCGTCGGCACGCAGAGGATCTCGGTGGCACGGTGCCGCTCGATGGCCGCGAAGTAGTCCGCGGGCGAGAAGCTGGTCCGCGGGATGATCGCGCCACCGACGAACATGACGGCCAGCAGGCCCTCGACGTACCCGAACATGTGGTAACAGGGCAGCGAGAACAGGATCCGGCGGCCGTCCTCGAAGCCGCGGGTCAGGGCCGAGGCGTACCCCGTGCGCTGGGGCGCGTCGTGGACGACCATGACGCCCTTGGGCGACCCGGTGGTGCCCGAGGTGTAGAGGATGTCGCCCAGGTCGTTCGGGTCCGCGCTGCGCCCGTCGGCCGCGCCCTCGTTCGCCCGCCCCAGCGCGTCGAGCTCCTCGACCGAACGCACCCCCTCCCGCAGCCTGCCGTCGGTGGACAGCTGCACGACGGCGCGCAGGTCCGGCAGCTGCTCGGTCGGCCCGTCCACCCAGCCCGGGGCGATCTCGTCGAGCATCGCCGGGTAGTCCAGCCCCGCGAACCCGGTCATCGTGATGAGCACGTTGCACCGCGACTGGCGCAGCACGTACGCGAGCTCCTCCGTGCGGTACAGGAAGTTGAACGGGATGGCGACGGCCCCCGCCCGCGCGATGGCGAACTTGAGCGGGGTGAACTCGAGGTAGTTGGCCATCAGCAGGCCGACCCGGTCGCCCGGCTGCACGCCGAGCGCGGCGAGGCCGTCGCCGAGCCGGCGGGCCCACGCCGCGGTCTCCCGGTAGGTCAGGCTCCGGTCATCGGTGATGACCAGCGGCCGGTCCGGGAACTCGGCGGCGCAGCGCTCGAGGCGCTGGTCCAGAGACATCGGCTCCCACGTCGGGAAACGCGCCTCGAGCGCGGCCCGGCGGTCTGCCAACGATTCGGTCATCGGCGCCCTCCTCAACTCACTTAATCTCCGATAGATTAGTGAGCACCGACGTCCGGTTCAAGCGCGGGTCCGATCCGTCCGCGCTGCTCAACCGCGTGTCACCGGAGGGTTGCACCGCGTACGTCTCGGCGTCGCACCATTTTTCTCATCTCGATTCAGCACTAGGGTGCTCGCCATGACGGAGGCACGAGGCCGGGTGGGCGCCGCGGACGCGGTCGTGCCCTCTGACACCAGCGGCGACACCGACCGCGCGGCGTCCGCGCGTCCCCGGGGACGCCGTCGGGGCGGGCCGTCCCGGTTCGACCCGGAGTCCTCCCGCGAGGAGGGCAAGGCCGCCAAGACACGGGAGCGCATCCTCGACGCCGCGGCCGTGGTGCTCAACCGCAAGGGGTACGCGGGCACCCGGCTCGCCGACATCGCCGAGTTGGCCCAGCTCCAGGCACCCGCCATCTACTACTACTTCCCGTCCCGCGACGAGGTGATCCAGGAGGTCGTCCAGGTCGGGCTGCGGCGGGTGCTCGCGCACGTCCGGGCGGCGCTCGCGGCCCTGCCGGACGGGAGCACGGCCATGGACCGGATCCTGTGCGCCGTGAGTGCGCACCTCGAGATCGTCCTGCGGGACTCCGAGTACGCCTCGGCGGCCATCCGCCACGCGGCGGAGCTGCCGGCCCCGATCCGCGAGGTCCAGCTGCTCGACGAGCGCCGCTACGGCGCCCTGTGGCGGACCTTGATGGAGGACGGGGTCGCCGCGGGCGAGATCTCTTCCGACCTCGATCCGCGGGCGGCCCGCATGTTCGTCCTCGGGGCGCTCAACTGGGCCCCGGAGTGGTGGAGCGAGGAGCGCGGCCCACTGCCGGAGACCATCTCCACCGCGCGCCGGCTCGTGCTCCGGGGGCTGCGCCCCTGACCCGGCGACCCTGACCCGGCGATGCCGCTCCCCACCCACCCTCAACAATTTTACTATCATTTAAATAGACACGGCACGGCCGCCACCCACCGAAGGGACCGAACCGACGATGCGGCGCACTCTCTACACCGACGACCACGAGCAGTACCGCGCGATGGTGCGTACCTTCCTGGCCCGCGAGGTGGAGCCGCACTTCCTGCGCTGGGAGGAGGAGCGCGGCATCGACCGCGACCTGTTCCGGGCCGCGGCCGCGCAGGGTGTGTACGCCCTTTCGGTGCCGCAGGAGTACGGCGGCTCCGGCGAGCGGGACTACCGCTACCGGATGGTCGTCAACGAGGAGATCGCCCGGATCGGCGCGACCTCCCTCGGCATGACGTTGGGCCTGCAGGACGACCTGGTCCTGTCCTACCTGCTCGACCTCACCGACGACGAGCAGAAGAAGCGCTGGCTGGTCCCCTTCGCCCAGGGCGAGCTGCTCGGCGCGCTGGCGATGACCGAACCCGGCACCGGCAGCGATCTGCAGGGGATCCGGACGACGGCCCGGCGGGACGGCGACGGGCCGGACGCCGACTGGATCCTCAACGGGCAGAAGACCTTCATCTCCAGCGCGCTCAGCGCCGACTTCGCGATCGTCGCGGTCCGCACGGACCCGGAGGCGGGCTCGCGCGGTTTCAGCCTGCTCGTCGTCGAGCGGGGCATGCCGGGCTTCGCGCGCGGGCGCCAGCTGAACAAGGTCGGGCTGCACGCGCAGGACACCGGCGAGCTCTTCTTCACCGACGTCCGCGTCCCGGCGGCCAACCTCATCGGGGTCGAGGGCGAGGGCCTGATGCACCTGATGAGCCACCTGCCGCACGAGCGCCTGGGGCTGATCGCCTCGGGGATCACGTCCGCGCGAGCCGTCTACGAGCACACCGCCCGCTACTGCTTCGAACGGCAGGCCTTCGGGCAGGCCATCGGGGACTTCCAGAACACGCGGTTCCAGCTCGCCGAGATGGAGACCGAGCTGGACGTCGCCGAGGCCTTCGTGGACAAGTGCGTGCTGGCGTTCAATGCGGGCGAGCTCACGCCCACCGACGCCGCGAAGGGCAAGTGGTTCGTCACCGAGCTGCAGAAGCGGATCGTGGACCGCTGCGTGCAGCTGCACGGGGGTTACGGCTACATGCTCGAGTACCCGGTGGCGCGCGCGTTCGTCGACTCCCGCATCCAGACGATCTACGGCGGCACCACGGAGATCATGAAGGAGCTCATCGGCCGGGAGGTGGCCACCCGCTGCCGGCCCGCCTGACCCGCACGGCGGGCCGCGGACGGGAACGGGGGACGGGGCCACACGGCCCGTCCCCCGTTCCGGCGGCGAGTCGGCTCAGAGCCGCTCGATGATGGTGACGTTCGCCTGGCCGCCACCCTCGCACATCGTCTGCAAGCCGTAGCGGCCTCCCGTGCGCTCCAGCTCGTGGAGCATGGTGGTCATCAGCCGGGCCCCGGTGGCGCCCAGCGGGTGCCCGAGCGCGATCGCGCCACCGTTCGGGTTGACCGTGGCCGGGTCGGCGCCGGTCTCCTTGATCCAGGCCTGGACCACGGAGGCGAAGGCCTCGTTGATCTCGACGGTGTCGATGTCCCCGATGGACAGCCCGGTCCTCTTCAGGGCGTACTCGGTGGCGGGGATCGGCGCGGTGAGCATCCACACCGGATCCGCGCCGCGCACGCAGATGTGGTGGATGCGGGCTCGCGGGGTGAGCCCGTGGGTCTTCACGGCATTCTCCGAGGCGATCAACAGGGCCGCGGTGCCGTCCGAGATCTGGCTCGACACGCCGGCGGTGAGCCGCCCGCCCGGACGCAGGGTCTTCAGCCCGGCCAGCGCCTCCAGCGAGGTGTCCCGGCGGGGGCCCTCATCGACGGCGACGTCCCCGAACGGGACGATCTCGCGCTCGAACCGGCCCTCGTCGATCGCCCGGATCGCGCGGTGGTGGCTCTCCAGCGCGAAGACCTCCATGTCCTCCCGGGACAGCTCCCACTTCTCGGCGATCATCTCCGCGCTGCGGAACTGGGTGATCTCCTGGGTGCCGTAGCGCTCGGCCCAGCCCCTGCTGCCGTTCCACGGGTCGACGGCGCCGTAGGGCTCGCCCGCGGTGAACGAGCACAGGATCGGGTACTGGCTCATGACCTGGACGCCACCGGCGATCACCAGATCCTGGGTGCCGGACATGACCGCCTGGGCCGCGAACGACACGGCCTGCTGGCTCGACCCGCACTGCCGGTCGACCGTGGTGCCCGGGACGGTGTCCGGCAGGCCCGCCACCAGGGCCGCGGTGCGCGCGATGTCGCCCGCCTGGGCCCCGATGGTGTCGAGGCAGCCGTAGATGACGTCCTCGATCGCCGACGGGTCCACGCCGGTCCGCTCGACCAGGTGCGTGATCGGATGCGCAGCCAGGTCCGCCGGATGCACAGCGGCCAGCCCGCCCTTGCGACGGCCGACCGGGGCCCGGACGGCGTCGACGATGAAGGCCTCGCCCATCAACTTCCTCCTCCACAGGGACCGTGGCCCGGCCGGGCCGCGGTCTGTTCGGGCCGGGTGGCGCGTCAGGCGCCGCCCGCCGCCTGCGTGGCGGCGGCCGCGGCGTTGCGCTTCTCGGCGAGTTCGAGGGCAGCCTCCCAACTGCTGCGCCTGCCGATCTGCACCCGGTACTTCATGACGTCCGCGCGGCGGTCCAGGGTCAGGGCCGCGGTGAGCCGGTCCCCGGTCCGATAGAGCGCGACGAACCTCCGCTCCCGGACCGAGCCCGACACGACGCGGATCTCGTCCGCCGCGGGAATCCCCACGAACTGGATCCGGCTCTCGTACCAGTCCGACCAGAAGTACGGCACGGTCTCGTAGGCCGTTCTCGCCTCCGGCGCCACGGCGTTGCGGGCGGCGACCGCGCCCTGCTCGGCGGCGTTGGTCCAGTGCTCGATCCGCATCGGCCCACCGGTCGGCAGGTCGGCGAAGAGCGGGTTGCGCCACCGCGCCACGTCGCCGGCGGCGTACACGCCCGGCAGGTCCGTCGCGAGGGTCTCGTCCACGACGATGCCGTCGTCCAGCGTCAGGCCCGAACCTTCGAGCCATTCGGTCTGCGGGGTGGCGCCGATGCCGGCGACGACGAGATCGGCCGCCAGCACGGTGCCGTCCGCCAGTCGCACACCGGTCACCCGGTCGGTGCCCTCCACGGTCTCGACGCCGACGCCGCACCGCAGGTCGGTCCCGTGGGCCGTGTGCAGGGCCGAGAGCGCCGTGCCCATCTCCCCGCCGATCGCGCGGACCAGCGGGGTCGCCTGCGCCTCGACGAGGGTGACCGGCAGCCCACGCTTGCGGGCGCCCGAGGCGACCTCGGAGCCGATGAACCCGGCCCCGACGACCACGGTGCGCGCCCCGGCGTCGAGCGCTGCCCGCACCGCGACCGCGTCGTCCAGGGTGCGCACGGTGTGCACGCCGACGAGGTGCTCCGTCCCCGGCAGGGTGCGGGCTCGCGCGCCCGTGGCGATCACCAGCCCGTCGTAGCCGATCCGGCGGTCCCCCACGAGGACCTCGCGGGCGTCGGGGTCCAGGCCGCTGGCCGGCTCGCCGAGCATGAGCTCGACGCCCAGCTCGTCGCGCAGGTACTCCCGCTCACGGAAGCGGACCGGCGGAACCGGCCCGGCGTCGAGGTAGGCCTTCGACAGCGGCGGGCGGTCGTAAGGCAGGTGCTCCTCGGCACCGATCAACGTGACCGGGCCCGGGTGACCGGCCGCGCGCGCGGCCTCGACAGCCCGCAGACCCGCGAGTGAGGCGCCGACGATCACGAGACGACGGCCCTGGGACGGCGGCATCGGCGAACCTTCCTCCGAAACGTATTTGAATTTAGAGTAAACTTTGTCCCTCGACACGTCAACGTCGGGTGGTGCCGGACCCGCCGGGTCCCCGAGAACCGCTCCACCGACGTGCTCATGACGACGGCTTTCACTACGTCAAGGCGTCACTGACCGCAGCGTTTAGGATCGCGACGTGCCCAGGAAGACCGCACCACCGCCGGACGACGACCAGCCGACCGACGGCGAGGCCGCCGCGACCAAGTCCGCGCGCACCCGTCAGCGCCTGCTGGACTCCGCGGCCGCGGTCCTGGCCCGAAAGGGGTTCGCGGGCACGCGCCTGTCCGACATCGCCGCACAGGCGCAGGTGCAGGCGCCCGCGATCTACTACTACTACCCCTCGCGCGAGGACCTCATCGAGGAGGTCATGACCACCGGAGCCTCGGCGATCCGCAACAACCTGGAGAAGACGCTCGCCGAGCTCCCGGACGGCACGCCGCCCGCCGCGCGGATCGCGGCGGCGGTCGAGGCCCACCTCCGCCTCGAGCTGGAGATCTCCGACTATGCCAAGGCGATCACCCGAAACGCCAACCAACTGCCCCCGTCGCTGAGCAAGCGGGCGAAGGCCGAGGTGACCGCGTACTACGAGCTGTGGCGCGGACTGATCGAGGACCTCGCGGCCGCCCAGCAGCTGCGCGAGGACGTCGATCCCTCGGTCGGGCGCATGATCGTGCTGGGCGCCCTCAACTGGACCGCGGAGTGGTGGCGCCCCGAGCGCGGTTCCCTCGAGGACGTCATCCGCACCACCCAGTCGATGGTCCTGCACGCGCTGCGCCCCTGACCCAGCTTTCGAATCAGGATTCGACGACGTAGGTTCGGTCCGTGACCGCGACGACCTACACCGACATCCGCTACGGCGTCACCGGCGGGGTGGCCCACCTGGAGCTGAACCGGCCCGAGGCGCTCAACTCCTGGACCCCCGCGATGGCGGCCGAGCTGCTCGACGCCGTGCGCCGGGCCGCGGCCGACGACGAGGTCCGGGCGGTGCTCGTCACGGGAGCCGGGCGGGCCTTCTGTGCGGGCGCGGACGTCAAGGACCGGCGGGAGCTGACGCCCGAGGGCTACCCGGACCTGTCGAGCAGGCTCCGCGAGATCTACAACCCGATCATCGAGACCATCCGGGCGACCCCGAAGCCGTTCGTGGCCGGGATCCACGGCGCCTGCGCCGGCCTCGGCGTGTCCCTCGCGCTGGCATGCGACCTGTTGGTCGCGGCCGAGGACTCCTACCTGCTGTTGGCCTTCGTGCGGATCGGCGTGATGCCCGACGCCGGGGTCACCGCGTTCCTCGCCGAGCGGGTGGGTCTGACGCGCGCGGCCGAGCTGTGCATGCTCGGCGAGAAGCTCCCGGCCACCACGGCCCTCGACTGGGGCCTGGTCAACCGCGTCCACCCGGCCGCCGAGCTGCACGAACGGGCCGCCGAGCTGGCCTCCCGGCTCGCGAGTGCGCCGACGGTCGCGCTCGGCGGCATGAAGACCGCCCTCACCGCCGCCGCGCAGCGCGGGCTGCGCGAGCAGCTGGCGCTGGAGGCGGACCTGCAGCACCGGAACGGCGCCACGGCCGACTACGCCGAGGGACGGGCCGCCTTCCTGGAGAAGCGCCCCGCGAGGTTCACCGGGCGCTGAGGGACGCGCCGGTGGGTCAGCGCCCGTCGAACTCGGGCGCCCGGCGCTGCGCGAACGCCAGGATCCCCTCGCGCACGTCGCCGCGCGAGGCACCCGCCACCATGGCGTCGTACTCGGCGACCAGCTGTTCGGGGTAGCTGCGCGACCAGGTCTGCGCGTAGAGCCTCTTGATACCCCCGTACGCCCAGGTCGGCCCGGCGGCGAACTCGGCGGCCTGCTCGTCGGCGGCCTTCGCCAGATCGGCGACCGGCACGACCCGGGTCACCAGCCCCAGCTCACACGCCTCGCACGCGGTCACCGGGGTGCTCCGCAGGCTCAGCTCCAGGGCCTTGCGCAGGCCGACCAGGCGCGGCAGGTACCAGCTGCTGCCGCCGTCCCCGGTCATCCCGAGCTTGACGAACCCGGTGGCGAGCTTCAGATCGTCGGCGGCCAGCACGATGTCGGCGAGCCAGAGCAGGCCGAGCCCGCCGCCACCGACCCCGCCCTGAGCGGCCACCACGACCGGGACCGGCAGCGCCGCGAGCCGCGGCAGCACCGAGCGGTGGAAGCGGCCGATCATGTGCTCGAGCTCGGCGGGGAGCTCATCCACCCGCTCACCCAAGTACGTCAGGTCCCCGCCCACGCAGAAGGCCGGGCCCTCCCCGGTGAGCAGCACGACCCGGGCGTCCCGTGCCTCGACCGCCGCCTCCAGCCCGCCGACGGCCTCGTGCAGGGCCTCGACCATGTCGCGGTCGATGGCGTTGCCGGCGCACGGCCGAGTCAGCCGCATCCGGGCGATGCCGTTGTCGAGCCGGACGGTCACCCTCTCCTCGTTCACCCCGGTCCCCCGCTCAGCGGCCGGTGAAGGACGGGGCCCGGCGTTCGAGCACGGCGGCCAGGCCCTCCCGGGCGTCCGCGGTGCCGGAGAGCTCCGACACCGTCCGCGCCTCCTCGGGCAGCTGCGCCTCGACCCGCGAGCCCAGGCCCGACCAGACCAGACGCTTGACCGCACCCAGCGCCCGCGGGGCACCCGCGGCGAGGGTGCGGGCGATCGCCCAGGCCCGCTCGTGCAGCTCCGCGTCCGGGACGACCGTGGTGATCAGCCCGATCTCGAGGGCCTCCGCCGCGGTCAGGGTGGGGTTGAGCAACAGGATCTCCAGGGCCTTGCGGACCCCGACCAGCTGCGGCAGCGTCACCGACGACCCGGCGTCCGGCGCCATCCCGACCCGGGCCGCGCCGGACATGAACTTCGCCGACTCCGCTGCGACGACGATGTCCGAGGCGCAGACCAGGCCCAGTCCCCCACCGCCCGCGGCGAAGCCGTGGACCGCGGCGACGACCGGGACCGGCAGCGCGAGCAGGCCCTGCGCCACGTTCTGCAGCCAGGCGGTCGCCTCGCGCAGGTAGTCCGGCAGCGCCTCGCCCTTGCTCGCGAACGTCTTGACGTCACCGCCGGCGCAGAAGTTCGGGCCCTCGCCGGTGAGCAGCAGAACCCGCAGCTCCGGCCGGACGGTGGCGACCATGACGCCGTCGTAGAGCGCGCGCAGGAACGGCACGTTCATCCCGTTCGAGGCCTCGGGGCGGTTCAGCCGCAGGTGGCCGACGCCGTCGTCGTCGAGGTCCAGCAGCACCATCCCGGTTTCGATCAGTTTCATGCGCGCTCCTTCCCGAGGAACCGGTCGATCCCGGCCCCCGCGTCCTGCCCGGCGAGGTGTGCCAGGGTCTCCTCGACCTCCGCGGCGAGCCCCTCGGTCAACGAGCCGCGCAGGCCGCCGCGGACGAGACGCTTGATCCGGGTCAGGGCTCCGGAGTCCTTGCCGGCCAGATTGTCGACGACGGCGTCGACCGTCGCGTCGAACCGGTCCGCCGGTGCAGCCCGGTAGACCAGACCCCACGCGGCCGCCTCGGCCCCGCTCAGCCGGTCTCCGAGCAGGATGTGTCCGAGGGCCCGCTGCGTGCCGACGATCCGCGGCAGCCGCTGCGAGCCGCCGCCCCCGGGGATCATCCCGAAGTTGGCGTGGTTGTCCGCCAGCACCGCGTCCTCGCGGACCACCGCGATGTCCACGGACTGGATGAGCTCGAACCCTCCCGCCATGGCGTAGCCCTCCACGGCGGCCACCACCGGGACGGGCAGCTCGGCGATCAGCTCGCAGGCCCCGATGAACGTCTCGAACAGCGGGCGGAGGGACTCGGCGCCCCCGGCGCGCAGCCGGGCGACCTCGTGGAAGTCCCCGCCGGCGCAGAAGTGCCCGCCCGCGCCCCGGATCACGATCACGTCCGCCCGGTCCGCCGCCGCGGACAGGCCGTCGCGCAGCGCGGTGGCCAGCGAGAGGGTGATCGCGTTGCGTGCCTGCGGCCGGTTCAGGACGAGATGCGCGACGCGGCCCGCGGCCCGCTGCTCGATCCGGCTGAGGACCGGCCGCTCGACGTCGACGCCGGTCACCCGTCGTCCTCGCGCCAGCGGTCGGCGGCGGGGTCCAACAGCTTCGCGAGGTGGCCCGGTGGGAGCCAGACCAGCGTCTCCAGTTCCAGGGCGTCCAGGAAGCGGACCTTGCCGGTCTTGCGGTCCTCCAGCCGTAGCCTGCGGCTGTTGGCCTCGGCGTCGATCCGGACCGAGACCTCCGCGAACTCGTTGCCGACGATGTCGGGCGGGATCTGCATCGGCGGCCTCCTCAGATGAGGAACGACATCGTCGGAATGGCCCGCGCGTTGTCGACGAGCGCGACCTTCTTGTAGGCCAGGGCGATCGCGCCGTCCACCACGCGCAGCCGGTAGGTGTAGCGCCCCGCCCACAGCTCCTTGCTGCGCTCCCGGGACTCCACCAGGACGAAGTTCGCGCCGACGATCGTGTCGCCGTTCTCCGCGACGCCCTCGATCTCGATGTTCGAGACCACCCGGCGCAGCCGCGAGCGCGGCACCTGGGAGTGCCGGCGGCCGGTCTTGAACTGCCGGATCCGGGTGCCGATGCGGTTGCGGTTGTCGTGCACGATCGACATCTGCGTCATCCGGTCGGCGTCGTCGTCGTTGGCGGGCACCCAGTAGAGCGCGTCGGAGGTCCAGAGGCCCTCCCACTCGTCGTACCGGTGCTCGTCGGCGTAGCGCGCCTCGCGGTAGAGGAACTGCTCGACGTCGCGGATGTCCAGCGGGCCGTGCCCGTCGGGACGGGGCGACGGCGCCTCCACCGGGTCCCCGAGCGGGCCCTGCGGCGCGGTCGTCGTGGTCGGGGTGATGGACGTACTCACCGGGCGCGCCCCTTCGTCATCAGGTGCTTGTAGTGCTGCCAGAACCCGCGCATGCCGGTCTCGTCGGTAGCGCCGCCGATGGTGAGGCCACGCTCGTCGACCTGCTCGCGCTGCACGCCGCGGCGGATGTCGAGCCATTCCGGACGCAGCTCGGCCACGCCGACCTGATTGCGCTCGTACATCTCGGTGTCGTCCGCGAGCAACATGCCGGCCGGGCCCACCGAACCGATGCACTGCTGCACCATCCGGGCGTTCATCTCCGGGGCGCCCTTGAGCTGCACGGCCGTGACGTGCTGGACCGTGAGATCGGCGGCGAGCGGCTGGATCTGGAACAGCTGGATCTCGGCGATGAACAGGTTCGGGAACACCATCACGTGCGGGGCGCCCTCGATGAGGATCTCCTGCGCCGCGTCCCCGTACCGGTCCTTCATGGCCGCCACGTAGTTCGGCATCTTCCGCTCCGTGGTGCCGAACCAGCCCAGCGGCGTGGCCAGCCTGCGGAACTCGGGGCGCAGGTCGTTCTCGCTGTGCCCGTTCCCCAGGTTGCGGGTCACCGCGGTCGACTTCTCGCCGTACAGCGCGCCGATGCCGCTCTCCGCGACGCTGAAGATCGACGCGTGCACGAACTGCGGGTGGTAGCCGTCCGTCTCGTTCTCGACCAACAGCTTCCAGTTCGCGCGGGCGCGGTGCTTGAGGAAGCCCGCGGTCAGCTGGACCTCGCCCTCCGGCGAGAGCCGCACGAGGCGGTCGATCTCGCCCTTGGCCTCGCCCAGGTGCTCGTGCAGCGATGGCCCGTCCTCGGCGAAGCTGCCGAACACGAAGCCCTGGTAAACACCGACCCGCGGCACCCGGCCCAGCCCCAGGTTCAACCTGCCGCGACCCCCGTATCCCTGAGGGAACGGGTAGCCCAGCATGTCGCCGTTGTTGCGGTAGGTCCACCCGTGGTACGGGCACCGGAAGGAGCTGGAGTTGCCCCGGTCGGCCTCGCAGACCAGGTTGCCGCGGTGGGCACACCGGTTGAGCAGCAGATGCACCTGTCCGTCGTGGCCCCGGGTCATGATGACGTCCTGCGGGCCGATGTTCTTGCGCACGTAGTCGTTCGGCTCGGCGATCTCGCTGACGTGGCCGACGTAGACCCAGCAGCGGTAGAAGATCTGTTCCAACTCGTCCCGGAAGATCTCCGGCGATGTGTAGAGCGACCCGTGCACGCGCTCCGGCTGGATCAGCTCGTCGTAAGGGGCCGCGGGCCCGGCCGCCCGACCGGGCCTGTCCGTGAGCGTCACCCTCGTTCCTTCCTCCTGGTGGCGGTCGTCGTCCGGTCAGGCGCGGGACCCGGCCACGCTCATCCCTCGATCCGGAGGGCCTCGGTGGGGCAGGCGCGGATCGCCTCGGTCAGGACCGCGCGGTCCGCCTCCTCGACGTCCGACCGCAGCACCGCCAGCGTGCCGTCGTCCTGGATCTCGAAGAACTCGGGGGCGATGGACTCGCACAGCCCCAGTCCCGTGCATCTGGCCATGTCGGCGTGCACTCGCATGACCGACCTCCTCGGTGGGCGCCGGCCCGCGTCCGGCAGCGCGACCCGAGCACCCGTTTTTAACTTGTATTAACGACTACGGAGGACACCACGCCCGGTCCGACCTGTCAAGTCGACCCGCGCGACGGAGGACGCGCCGATCCACTCGCGTTGACGACACCTCGCACCCCTCTCTATTCTGTATTAGAAAAGAAGGGACGGTGACCGCGGTGCCCGCGAACCCCGACACCCGGGTCGAGACCTCCGGCGCCGACGCCGAGGTGGCCCGTCGCCTCTACGACGCGTTGGCCGCGGGTGACACCGCCTCCCTCGGTGACCTGCTGGCCCCGGAGTTCGTCGGACGACTGGCCGACGGCATGCCCGTCGGCGTCGGCGGCGAACACAAGGGCCCCGACGAGATGTGGCGCGCAGGCTGGGGCGAGATCGGCAGACACTTCGCCGTCCGCGCGGTACCCGAGCGCTTCCACACCGTCGAGGGCGGCAGGCTGCTGGTGCTCGGCCGCTACCGCGGGTCCGGCCGTCGCGGCGGGGCGGAGCTCGACGCCGGCTTCGCCCACCTGCTCACGCTGTCCGAGGGCCGGATCACCGCCCTCGAACAGTTCACCGACACCGCGCTGTGGCGGCAGGCCGCGGCGCCGTACGAGACTCTGCGGCTGACCGTCGCGGACGGGTTGGCCACCGTGCTGCTGGACCGTCCCGCGCAGCACAACGCGGTCGACGCCCGGATGGGGGCCGACCTCGTGCGCCTCACCCGGGCGCTGGCTGCGCACCGGTCGGTGCGCGCCGTGCTGCTGACCGGCGCGGGTCCGATGTTCAGCGTGGGCGGCGACATCGAGCACTTCCGGTCGACCGCCGCGACGGATCTGCCCGGGGCGCTCGGCGCGATGGTCGACGACATCTCCGTCGTCATCGAGCGGCTGGCCGCACTCGACGCCCCGGTGGTCGCCGCCGTGCAGGGCGCGGCCGCGGGCGTCGGGCTGGCGCTGGTCTGTGTGTCCGACGTGGTCATCGCCGCGCAGGACGCGGTGTTCACCGTGGGCTACGGCGGTATTGGGCTGACCGCGGACGGCGGCCTGTCCTGGACGCTGCCGCGGCTCGTCGGCGAGCGTCGCGCCCGCGAACTCCTCCTCACCGGGCGCAGGCTGAGCGCCGCGGAGGCCCTCGACTGGGGCCTGGTCACCCGGGTGGTACCCGCCGACCGGCTGGCGCAGGAGGCACGCGCCGAGGCCATCCGGATCGCCGCCGGCCCGACCGCCGCGTTCGGGGCGGTCCGCAGGCTCCTGCGCGACAGCCACGACACGCCGCTGCACGAGCAACTGCTCGCCGAGCGCGAGTCCATCGTGGCCGCGGGCCGCTCGGCGGACCTGCAGGAGGGACTGCGCGCCTTCACCGAGCGCCGCAGGCCGGACTTCACCGGGCGCTGAGCACCGGTCCACCCCATTCCCGGTCGCGCGGAGGCGGCCGAAGCCGAAGGAGAATCATGACCACCTCGCTCATCGTTGCTGATACCGCGGAGCGGGCCGTGTTGCGCGAGGCGGTGGCCAAGCTGGTCGGCCGGTACGGGCACGACTACTTCATGGCCAAGGCCCGCGCCCACGCCGAGCCCACCGAGCTGTGGAGCGAGCTGGGCGCGGCCGGGTTCCTCGGGGTGCACCTGCCCGAGGCCTACGGCGGCGGCGGGGGCACCCTGTCCGATCTGGCCGTCGTGGTCGAGGAGGCCTCCGCCCAGGGCGTCCCCCTGCTGATGATGGTCATCTCCCCCGCCATCTGCGGGTCGATCATCAACGCCCACGGCAGCCACGAGCTCAAACAACGCTGGCTACCCGGCATCGCCGACGGCACCCGCAAGATGGCCTTCGCCATCACCGAGCCCGACGCCGGCTCCAACAGCCACCAGATCACCACCACCGCCCACCCCGACGACACCTACGGCGGCTACCGCATCACCGGCACCAAGTACTGGACCTCCGGCATCGACGAGGCCGACGCCGTGCTCGTCGTCACCCGCGCCCCCACCCCCGGCCCCACCGGCCGCCACCCCCTGTCCCTGTTCATCGTCCCCACCGACACCCCCGGCCTGACCTGGCACCCCATCCCCGCCGCCCTGCACCAACCCGAACGCCAGTTCACCGTCTACTTCGACGACGTCCACATCGGCCCCGACGCCCTGATCGGCCAACCCGGCAACGGACTCCGCCAGGTCTTCGCCGGACTCAACCCCGAACGCATCACCGCCGCCTGCATCAGCAACGGCATCGCCCGCTACGCCCTGACCAAGGCCACCCACTACGCCCGCCACCGCCAGGTCTGGCACACCCCCATCGGCGCCCACCAAGGCATCGCCCACCCCCTCGCCGAGGCCTACATCGGCACCCAACTCTCCCGCCTGATGACCTACCGCGCCGCCGAACTCTTCGACACCGGCGCCGACGCCGCCGAAGCCTCCAACATCGCCAAACTCACCGCCGCCGACACCTCCCTACGCACCCTCGACCAAGCCATCCAAACCCACGGCGGCAACGGCCTCGCCCTCGAATACGGCCTCGCCGACCTCTGGTTCCTCACCCGCATGCTCAAGACCGCCCCGATCAGCCGCGAGATGATCCTCAACCACATCGCCCACCACAGCCTCGACCTCCCCGCCTCCTACTGAGGGGGACTGTCAGATCCGGGTCGGGCGCGGGTCGCAGCAGAGCACCTGGACACGTCCGATGGGCGGCGTGATCCTGGTCGGCGTGCAGGCGATGCTGCGAGTCCTCGGCACCGTGGAGGTGGTCGGGCCGGGCGGCGGCGCGGTGCAACCCGCGGGACCGAAGGAACGTTGTCTGCTGGCGGTGCTGTCGATGCACGTGGGCGAGGTCGTCGCCGAGGATCGGCTGGTCGACGCGTTGTGGGGGCAGTCGCCACCCCGGACGGCGGCGAAGACGCTGCAGAACTACGTGCTGCGGCTGCGCAGGCGGCTCGAGGGCTGCGGGGATGCCGCGATTGTCACGCGGCCGCCGGGCTATGCGCTGGAGGGCGTCACCACCGATGTGGCGATGGCCCGGACGCTGGTCGTGGAGGGGCGGCGGGCGGCCGAGCGGGGCGAGCACGCGGCGGCGATCGGCCGGTTCGACGAGGCCCTCGCGCTGTGGCGGGGCCCGGCATTCGCCGAGTTCGCCGACCGCGCGTTCGCCCGCCCCGAGGTGGCCGGGTTGGAGCAGCTGCGCGCGTCGATCGTCGAGGAGCGGATGGCCTCGGTCCTGGCCGCGGGCGGTCACCGGGACGCCGTGGCGGAGTGCGAGAAGCTGGTCGCCGAGGAGCCGCTGCGCGAGCGGCGGTGGATGCAGCTCATGCTCGCGCTGTACCGGGACGGACGGCAGGGCGAGGCGCTGGAGGCGTTCCGGCGGCTGCGCGCCGTGCTGGCCGACGAACTCGGGGTCGCCCCGACTCCGGAGGCGCGGCAGCTGGAGGCGGCGATCCTCGCCCAGGATCCGGCGCTGCAGCTGCGGATCTCGTCGCGAGGGCCGGCCCGCGTCCGGCAGGCCGAGTCGTGCTTCGGTCGCGAGCGGGAGCTGGCGACCCTGCTCAGCCATCTGGCGGACGCGTCCGCGGGCCGGGGTCGGGTGACGTTCGTGTCCGGCGAGCCCGGCATCGGCAAGAGCCGCCTGCTGGCCGAGCTGGGGGCGCAGGCGGCCACCCGCGGCGCACGCGTGCTCGCCGGTCGAAGCCTGGACGGTTCCGGCGCGTTGCCGTTCCATCCGTTCGTCGAGGCGATCGAGGCGTTCCTGGACGGCCGGCCCGCTCCGTCGGCCCTCGGACAGCTGCTCCAGGACGGCCGCACGCCCGCCGACCCGGCGCTGCAACCCGACGAGCGGCGGATGCACCTGCTGGACGGGATGGCGCGCTTCCTGGTCGGGTGCGCCGTCGAGGCGCCGGTCGTGCTGATCGTCGACGACCTGCACTGGGCCGACGACGGCACGGTCGCCATGCTCAGGCACGTCGCCCGCAGCACGCTCGGGCATCGGCTCCTGGTGGTCGGCGCCTACCGGGCCAGCGAGGTGACCGACGAGCATCCGCTCGCCGACGCCCTCGGTGCGCTGCGCAGCGAGGCGGAGTGCAGCGAACTGCGGCTCGCCGGGCTCGACCGCGGGGCGGTCGAGCAGCTGATGCGCGCCATCGCGGACGCCCCTGTCGCCGCGGACCTCGTCGAGGCCGTCTGGGCCGAGACCCACGGCAACCCCTTCTTCGCTCGCGAGATCGTTCAGCACCTCCGCGAGGAGGGGGAGCTGCACGCCGGACCGGACGGAGCGCTGCGGACCCGGATGCCGCTCGCGATCGTGCCCGAGGGCGTCCGCCAGGTGATCGCGCGCAGGCGACGCCGGCTCACCGACGTCACGAACCGACTGCTCGACGTCGCCGCGACGGTCGAGGGGCCGTTCCTGTTCGAACCGATCCGCAGCGCCGCCGGATTGTCGGACGCCGACGGCCTCGCCGCGCTCGACGAGGCCCTGCGGGCCGCGCTCGTCGTCCCCGACCCGGTCCCCGACCGCTACGACTTCACCCACGCGCTCATCCGGCACACCGTCCGCCGGGAGCTGAACCCGTCACGGCGACTGCGTCTGCACCGCGACGTCGCGGCCGCGCTCGCCGCCGCCCGCGCGAACGGGGCCCGGATCAGCGCGGCCGAGGTCGCGATCCAGTACCACCACGCGGCGTCACTGCGCGGCGAGCCGGGCTCGGGTGTCGACCCGGCTCTGGAGGCGGCCGACCGTGCCGGGGCCGCGGGCGCGCACGACGAGCAGGCGACCTTCCTGCAGATCGCCTGCGATCTCCTGCCCGCGAACGACGACCGGCGCGCCGACCTGCTGGGTCGCCGAGCGGCCGCGCTGGCGTGGGCACTGCGCTTCGACGACGCCGTCGATACCGCGCGGGCCGCGGCCGCCGCGGGAGCGGGGCCCGCCGTGATCGCCCAGGTCGCCACCGTGCTCGCGACGGCGGGCAGCACCACGCACGCGTGGCAGCTCGCCGCGACCGCGGTCCGCTCGGCGACGGGCCCGGACGGCGACGACCCGCAGTCCTGGGCGGTGCTGACCCTCCTGGACCTCGACCGGCGCGAAGCGGCCGATCCCACCCATCCGGGGATGCAGCTCGACCTGCCCGGGCGGCGCGGCGCGCTGCGGATCCTGCACGAGTCCGGGCAGCTCGTCCGGCGGGGCGACCTGGCCCGCTACGCCGTCGCCGCCGTCTACGGTCGCCGCAGCCGCATTCCCGCAGCGGCGGCTGCCGACCCGACCGTCGCGGCCTTCCTGCTCGGCGACTACGCCGCCGCGGTGCCGCTGTTCGCGCAGGAGGCCGACGACGCCGAGGCGCACGGGCGGCTCGCGTGGGCGGTGTACTGCCGGGCCGGGCAGGCCCGCTGCCAGGTCGCCCTCGGCGACCTCGCCGAAGCCGTGACCACGCTGGAGCACACCCGGCAGCTGGTCGCGCGGCTCTCCGGGATCCCGTTGGGCTGGCAACTTCTGCACCACCAGGGTGCGGAGGATGCGCTGGCGACGGCGCTCGACGAGGGCTGGCCGGAACGCATGGACCGGTTCGCGCCCTGGATGGCCCCGGGCCCGGACCGGCACTGGGGCAGCGCCGGGATCGCCGGCGTCGGTGCCCGCGCGCAGGCTCGTATGGGCCGTGCCGACGCGGCGCTGGCCCTGCTCGCCCGGCCCGTCCGCGCGCTGAGCCTGGCGCCCGCATGGGCACCGAACTACACGCGCACGGCCTGCGAGGTCGCCGAGACGCTCTGGCTGCTCGACCGCCGCGACCATCTCGCCGTCGTCGAGCGTGCGCTGCGGGACAAGGCGTTGCCGGCCGACTTCCGCTTCCCGATGACCGACGCCCGGCTCGCCCTGGCCCGGCTGTGCGCCCTCGACGGCCGCGCGGCCGAGGCGCACACCTGGTTCGACGCCGCCCGTGCCGTCCTGGACGCCCAGGGGGCGCTCCCCCTGCGCGCCGTGGTCGACCACGACGAAGCCCGCATGCACCTGAGGGCGGGCGACGCCGCCGCGGCCGCGTCGTACCTCACTGCGGCGGGCACCGCGTTCGACCGGCTCGGCATGACGGGCTGGTCCCGCCGACTCACCTTCACGACGACCGTGCACTGACCCCCGCGTTCACAGTCCGCTGCGACCGCGGCGCGACCGGCTTACGACCGGCTGGGGCGAGCCTGTGCGCGGTCACCCCGAGAACCTCGGGGTGGTTGGCCGCCGGGCGGCGGCGGGCCGACGAGGGGTGCCCGCCGTCGCCGGGCTACGGCGGGCAGCTGCGCGTCCCGACGTTCAACCTGGTGCTTCCCGAGATCAGCGTGGTCGGCAACGCGGTCGGCACCCACGACGACCTGCGCGAGCTCATCGCACTCGCCGCGGTCGGTGGCATGAGCCTCCGCACCCGCACCTACCCGCTGGACGCGTTCGCGGACGCCATCGCCGACCTGGAGAGCGGGCGGATGCACGGGCGAGGAGTGCTGGTGCCGTGACCGGGCCGCCGGGTCTCGTCCTCACGTGCCGGCAGGGTGGCGCGGCCCCGATCAGTGCCGCAGGCCGGCCTGCTGGAGCAGCGGCATGACCTCGGCGTCGAAGTGTTTGAGCTCCTCGTTGTAGTCGATCATCCCGAAGATCATGCCCTCCATGCCGGCCTCGTTGAGCTTGCCGAGCTCCTCGGTGACCTGCTCGGGGGTGCCGACGATCGGGTAACCGGCCCATCCGGCGATGAAGCGCTCCTGCATCTCGCGCACCGCGTGATCGAACGACTCGCTCGCACCCGATCCGGCGATCTTGATCACGTTCCCGGCGGCGCCCCAGTCACCCTCGTCGACGACGCGCTGGAAATCCGCCTTCGCCTCCGCCTCGGTGTCGCGGCAGACGATCAGGCCGTAGGTCATGACCGCGATGTCGCGACCGTACTCGTTGCGCGCCTTGGACTTGACCGTGTCCGTGTAGGCCTTGGTGTTCTCGAGCGTGTCGAGCGACGCGAAGTTGATGTCGACGTTGCGCGCGGAGAACTCGATGCCCGCGGGCGAGTTGCCGGCGTTGATCAAAACGGGCCGGGGCGCCTGGTGCGGCTTCGGGTAGGCCTCGACGAGGCGGCCGCGAAAGTACGTGCTGTCGACGTCGAAGGAGCCCTTCTCGCTCCAGAGGCGGTTGGCATAGTCGATCCAGTCCTGGCCGAACGCGTAGCGCTCATCGTGCTCGCGCTGCTCGCTGCCGAACATCTCCATCTCCGGCGGCACCCAGCCCATCACGAGGTTGAGCGCGAACCTGCCGCCAGAGATGTGGTCGATCGTCGTGGCGGACTTGGCAGCGACGATGGGGTGCACGGTGGGCAGGTGAGACGTCGCGGCGACGGCGATTCGCTCGGTCGCCTCGGCGATACCGGCCGCCCACGTGTAGGTCTCGAAGCAGTTGCCGTTGAAGTTCGTCGAGCCGCCGAAGCCCTTCCACCGGGCGATGGGGACGAGCGCGTCGATGCCCATGGCGTCGGCCCGCTGGGCGATCTCCTTGGTGTGCTCCCAGGTGACGCGGTACGTGCTCGGGGCGTGCGACATGATCAGCCCGTACGAGCAGTTCGTGCCGAACAGGCCGAGCTTCATCTTCTGGTCGCCGAGCAGGGGGTTGGTCGTCCTACGGTCGACCAGCGGCGTGGTCTCGTTCGCCGGCCGGGGATCGGTCGGGGCGAGTCCGAGGCGTTCGTTGGCGGTGATGGTCATGACGGTCTCCTTCATCTGGTGGGCCGGAACGGCCGGGAAGTCGAGGCGGGTGAATCAACCCAGCTGGAAGGGGTCGCGAGTACCGCCGGTCAGCTCGACGAACACCGACTTGGTCTCCGTGTACTCGGCGAGCGCGTCGATGCCGTTCTCCCGGCCGATGCCGCTCGCACCGAAGCCGCCGAAGGGCATGTTCGGCGCGATGACCCGGTAGGCGTTGATCCACACGGTGCCGGCGCGAAGTTTGGCGGCAACGCGGTGGGCGCGGTGGACGTCCTTGGTCCACACGGCGCCGGCCAGACCGTAGGGCGTGTCGTTGGCGAGCTTGACCGCGTCCGCCTCGTCGGTGAACGGGTAGGCGGCCAGGACGGGCCCGAACACCTCTTCCCGCACGATGGTGTTCTCCGGGGTCACGTCGGTGACCACCGTCGGCCGGACGAACAGACCGCCGCGCTTCGCGTCGGGCTCACCGCCGCAGGCGAAGGTGGCGCCCTCCGCCGCCGCGCCCTTCAGGTACCCGAGGACCTTCTCGTACTGAGGACGGTTGGCAACCGGACCCATTTCGGTTTCCGCCTCGGTGGGGTCACCAAGCTTGATCGAGTTCGCGCGGGCGACGACCTTGGCCACGAGGGCGTCGTGCACGTCGGCGTGCACGATCAGCCGGGAACCGGCCATGCAGGTCTGGCCGGTGGCCGCGAACACCCCCGCGACGAGGCCGTTCGCGGCGGCGTCGAGGTCGGCGTCGGGGAACACGATCTGCGGGCTCTTCCCCCCGAGTTCGAGCGTGACACGGTTGAGGTTCCGCACCGCCGCCTCCGCAACCTTGGCGCCGGTCGCCGACGAGCCGGTGAACGCGATCTTGTCGACGCCGCGATGCTGCGACAGCGCCTCACCGGTCGAGCGGTCCCGGCCGGTGACGACGTTGAGCACGCCGGCGGGCAGACCTGCCTCGTGCAGCACTTCGGCGAAGGCGACCGTCGACGCCGGCGCGTGCTCCGATGGCTTCACGACCATGGTGCAGCCGGCGGCGAGCGCGGGCGCGAGCTTGAACGTCAGCAGCAGCAGCGGCGAGTTCCACGGGGTGATCGCCCCGACGACACCGACGGGCTCTCGCTGGGTGTAGGCGAAGTAGTTCCGGTTGACCGGCGGAACCGTCCGGCCCTCGAGCTTGTCGGCCAGCCCGGAGAAGTAGTAGTACCACTGCGGCAGGCTCGTGAGCTGCCCGCGCATCTCGCGGAGCAGCTTGCCGGAGTCGTTGACCTCCAGGCGCGCCAGCCGCTCGGCGTTGGCGGCGATGGCATCGCCGCACCGGCGCATGATCGCTGCCCGCTCGAAGCCCGTCATGGCGCCCCATTCGCCCTCGAACGCCGCCCGCGCGGACGCCACCGCATCGTCGATATCGTCGGCGTTCCCGTCGGCAATCCGTGCCCAGGCGGAGCCGGTGTAGGGGTTCTCGGACTCGAAGCTCGCACCGGAGCGGGCGTCGACCGACGTGCCGTGGATGAAGAGCTTGAACTCCTCGAGCTGACTCGGTGGGGTGGACGTCATCGACCTCTCCTTCGCCGGGAGTGGGGCGCTACCGCGACGGCAGCGGCTGTTGCCCGGCGACGCTAAAGATCGGCCGGAACCCGTCGATATCCGTCGGCTGCGGCGCTCGATCCGTTGAGCGCAGAGAACTTCGAGGCGGGTGCGAGGAGAGTCCTGCGGGACGAGGCGTGCACTCAGCGGATAGCCCTTGTGCGCCCAACGGCTGGTGGGCCCCTGGTGGCCTCCCTACGCTCAACCGAGCCGAGGCCGCGCTGGGTCAGCGGCGGCCCCGACACGAGGAGGTGCCGTTCCGATGAACGCAGTTCCCGTGACAGCTCCCGGCATGAACAGCGACGTGCCACCTCTGGGCAGCTTCCCGGTGCTGGGAACGCGGAGCCTGGAGGAGGCGCGGGAGGCGGTCACGCGGGTCTACCTCGACCACGACCTGACCGCACCGAACGACAACGTCGCGATGACGCTGAATGCGGTGACCGACCGCATCCTCACGCTGGGGTACCTGACCTACCAGTCGTGCGCGAAGCTCGTCATGCCCGCGACCGAGACCAACTACCACGTGAACCTGACGGTCACCGGCCGCACGGACGCCGACCGCACCGACGGGGACCGGGCCACCACGCGGGCCCGGCGCAGCGGTGTGGTCCTCTCCCCCGAGCAGCAGAACACGGTCCGGTGGTCCCCCGACGCCGGGCAGCTGATCCTCAAGATCCCGCGGCGGAGCCTGGAGAACCACCTTGGCGACCTGCTGGGCCGCCCCGTCCACGAGGTCGTCGACTTCGACTTCGGCCTCGACCTGACGACACCGCAGGGTTCGACCCTGCTGTCGTCCGTCGAGTTCCTGGCTCGCGAGCTGGATCGTCCCGGGGGGCTGGCGGACCTGCCGCTGGCGCGCGAGCAACTCGAAGCGTTCGTCATGACTCAGCTCCTGCACGCAGGTCGCCACCAGTTCACCGACGCCCTGGCCGCCCCGGCGGAACCGGTGCGCAACAGTCGTCTCGCGCCGGTGCTCGACTACATGGAGCAGCACGCCGACGAACCACTCACCCCGCAGGAACTGGCCCGCGTCGGGTGTATGAGCGTCCGGTCGCTGCACGCCACGTTCCAGCAGGCCCTTGGCGAGACTCCGATGAGCTACCTGCGCCGGATCCGGCTCGATCATGTTCGCGCCGAGCTCCTGCGCAGCGACCCGACCGTCGTGCGCGTCACGGATGTGGCGCTGCGGTGGGGTTTCCTGCACCAGAGCCGGTTCGCCCAGCAGTACCGGGAGCGCTTCGGCGAGCTGCCCCGGGACACGCTGCGAGCCAGTTCACGGGCTGATTCACAGGGCAGCACCACCGGTGGATAGTCGACGGCGCTCGGCGGATATCGCTGCGCCGCAACCCCTCCTAGCGTCGGGGTCGTGCCCGATGACGAGTCCACATCCCCTGCGCTGCATGGCATTCGGGTCCTCGAGCTCGGGACCCTGATCGCCGGCCCCTTCTGCGGACGGCTGCTCGCCGACCATGGCGCCGACGTCATCAAGATCGAGGCCCCGGACCGGCCCGACCCGTTGCGCGACTGGGGCCAGGCCGAGCTCGACGGCAGGCACTTCTTCTGGACCGTGCATGCCCGCAACAAGCGCTGCATCACTCTTGATCTGCGCCGTCCCCGCGGCCGCGAGCTCTTCCTCGATCTGGTCGACCACGCCGACGTCCTCGTGGAGAGCTTCCGCCCCGGCACGCTGGAGCGCTGGGGCCTGGGCTACGACATGCTCAGCGAGCGCAACCCGCGCATCGTGCTGGCGCGCGTGTCCGGCTACGGCCAGACCGGCCCCTACAGCCGACGCCCCGGCTACGCCTCGGTGGCCGAGGCGGTCAGCGGCATGCGCCATCTCAACGGCTTCCCGGGCGGGCCGCCCCCGCGAGCGGCCTTGTCGATCGGCGACTCGCTGGCTGGCATGTTCGCCGCGCAGGGCGTGCTCACGGCGCTGTATGCCCGAGACCGCGACGGCGGCCCCCACGCCGGCCGCGGCCAGGTCGTCGACGTCTCCCTCACCGAGTCCTGCCTGGCGCTGCTGGAATCGACCATCCCCGATTACTCGGTGACCGGGCTCGTCCGCGGTCCGGGCGGGACACGTCTGGACGGGCTCGCGCCCTCCAACCTCTACCGCTGCGCCGACGGTCGATGGCTGATCATCGCCGCCAACCAGGACACCGTCTTCGCCCGGCTCTGTGCGGCAATGGAACGCCCGGAACTCGTCACCGACCCGCGCTTCGCCACCCACACCGCCCGCGGCCGCCACCAGGACGAGATCGATGCGATCGTCGCCGAGTGGGCGGGCCGGTTCGACGCCGGCACCGTGACGTGCCTGCTGGAGGAGGCCGGGGTCGTCGTGGGCCCGGTGAACACCGTCGCCGACGTCGTGCGCGACCCGCAGTTCCAGGCCCGCGAGATGCTCCTTGTCCACCATGACGAGGGCATCGGCAAGGACGTCCTCGGCCCGGGTGTGATCCCGAAGCTGGGTCGGACACCGGGCACGGTGCGCTGGGCGGGTCCACCGGAGCCCGGCACGCACAACGCCGAGGTCTACGGGGAGTTGCTCGGGCTGACCGACGAGCAGCTCGTCGCGCTCACCACCGACCGCGTCGTCTGACCAGGCAGGAGACCACGATGAGCACCGCCCTTCCGGCCGCGGTCGACCTCCGCGAGGTCGGGCTCCGCGACGGCCTCCAGCTCGAGGCGCCCATCCCCCTGGAGGCCAAGCTGGAGATCCTCGACGCGGTGGCGGCAACCGGTGTCCGCCGCGTCGAGGTGACCTCCTTCGTGTCCCGCAGCGCGGTGCCGGCGCTCGCGGACGCCGAGCAGATCGTCGCCGAACTCGATCGGTGGCCCGGGCTCGAGTTCTCTGCGCTGGTCGCGGGTCTGGGCGGCGCCCGCCGCGCGGTCGCAGCGGGCATGCCGAACCTGGAGTACGTCATCTCCGTGTCCGACGGGCACAGCCTCGCCAACGCGCGGCGCACGACCGAGGACGCGGTGGCCGCCACCGCCGACATCGCCAGGCTCGCCCATGACGCCGGCGGACTGTGCGAGGCGATCCTCGCCGTCGCCTGGGACTGTCCGTTCGACGGCCCGATTCCGATCCGGCGCACGGTCGAGGTGGCACGCAGGGCGGTCGGGTTCGGCGTCGACCGGCTCTGTCTGGGCGACACCATCGGCACGACCGTCCCCGGCCGGCTCGTCACCCTCGTCGAAGCCGTCCGCGAGGCATGCCCGGGAGTCCAGGTCGGGGTGCACCTGCACAACACCCGGGGATCCGGGTTGGCATGCGTGCTCGCCGCGGTGCAGATCGGTGTGACGCAGATCGACGCGGCGGTCGGGGGACTCGGTGGCTGCCCGTTCGCACCCGGCGCGAGCGGCAACATCGCCACCGAGGAGGTCGTGTACCTGCTGGAGGGATCCGGCGTGGCCACCGGGCTCGACCTGGATCGGGTTCTCGACGCGGCCGCCGTCGTCGAACGCGCGGTCGGGCACGACCTGCCGAGCAACCTCTACCGCGCGGGCGGCCCGCCGCGGCCCCGATCCGTCACACCTGCGGGGTGAGCGCGGCGAGCGCCCTCGACGCACGAACGGCCGCGGCGAGGTCGGCCAAGGCCGCGCCGTGGGCCTTCGCCAGCGCCGCCGCGTCCTCGGTCAGGGTGACTCGATCGAGGTAGGCGCCGTGGTCGAGGTAGAGCCCGGGCGACAGCACCTGGACCGCGAAGAACCCGGCCAGCACGTTGCGCAGGTCGTTCATGGCGAGGAAGTGGTGCGCGCTCGCGCCCGTCAGGACGGTCGCCGCGGCCTTGCCCTGCAGCGGCGCGCTCGTCTCGCCCCATGTCCCGCGCTCGGTGTCCTCGAGGACCGACTTGAGCACTGCGCTGTAGGTGGCGCGGTAGACCGGGCTGCCGAATATCACGGCATCGGCCTCGGCGAGCGCCGCGGCGAGCGCCGGTCCGTCGGTCCGGCTCAGCTCGACCAGTTCTGTGTCCGCGCCGGTCCCGGCAAGCACCTCAGCTACCGCGGTGGAGGTGCGTCCGCCTGACTCGGGCCCGCCGACGAGCCCGATGATGCGCATCAGTTCGCCTCCTCGGCCGCGCAGATGCCGTAACCGCCACGGTGGAACAGCAGCGGCAGCCGGGCGGGGTCCGCGGCGAGATCCCGGATCCGTCCGACGACGATGGTGTGGTCGCCACCGTCGAACTCATCCTCGAGGACGCAGTCGATCCACGCGCAGACACCGTCGAGGATCGGCGATCCGGCGGGCGAAGGGCGCCACCGCACACCGGCGAACTTGTCGATGCCCGAGCGGGCGAATGCATCACTGAGCTTTTCCTGGTGGTCCGCGAGCACGTTGACGCAGAAGCGGCCGACGTCGCGGATGCGGGGCCAGGTGGCGGACGTGCGCGCCGGGCAGAAGCTGACCAGCGGCGGATCGAGCGAGAGCGAGGCGAACGACTGGCAGGTGAAGCCCATCGGGGCCCGCTGGTCGTGGGCGGTGACGATGACGATCCCGGACGCGAAGTGCCCGAGCACCTCGCGCAGTCGGCGCGGCTCCACGGCGGCGGCGAGCACATCGAGGTGCGTGCAGTCGTCCATGCGAACCGACGGTATGGAGGGCCCGCGTCACGCACTATCCGCGAACGGCAGTCGAATATCCGCGGGGCGTCGGGTCTTTGATCCTCTGCCTGTCGGTGGATATTGCGGCGCGCTCTGCGGATAGCTCGCCGCCCCATGCGCCATTAGCGTCCCCGGGCACGCCACGGGAAAGGGTTGTGATGACGCGCTCTGCAGACACCTCCACGAACGCTGTCGCAGCGCTGCCGGCCACGCGCGCGGTCCAGCAGGCCGTCGCCGCCCTCGCCGCCGGCCGCATGATCGTCGTCGTCGACGACGCCGCCCGCGAGGACGAGGGCGACCTCGTCACCTCGGCCGCGACGGTCACCACCGAGCAGGTGGCCTTCATCGTCCGGCACACCACGGGGATCCTGTGCGCGCCCATGCGCGGGGAACGGGTCGACGCGCTGCAGCTGCCGCAGATGGTCGCCGCCAACACCGACATCCACGGCACGGCCTTCACCGTCAGCGTCGACCACGTCGACAGCGGCACCGGCGTGTCCGCGGCGGACCGGGCACGGACGCTGCGTGCGCTCGCCGATCCGGCGACGCGACCGGCCGACCTGCGGCGTCCCGGACATGTGTTCCCGCTGCGCGCCCGCGACGGCGGCGTGCTCGTCCGGGCCGGCCACACCGAGGCCGCCGTCGACCTGATGACCCTTGCCGGGCACGAACCGATCGCGGTCATCGGCGAGATCGTCGCCCCGGATGGCTCCATGTCCCGCGGCGAGAGCCTCCGCGCCTTCGCCCGCGAGCACGACCTTCCCGTGCTCGACATCGCCGACCTGGTTCGTTACCGCCGCGCGACCGAGCGCCTGATCGAGCACGTCGCCACCTCGACCATGCCCACCGTGTTCGGCGACTTCCGCGCCGTGGCCTACCGCTCCACGCTCGACGGGACCGAGCATCTGGCCATGGTTCTCGGTGACGTGGCCGAGGCCGGCGGCTCCGCGGGCGGCGCACTCGTGCGCGTGCACAGCGAATGTCTCACCGGCGACATCCTCGGCTCCCTGCGCTGCGACTGCGGCGCCCAGCTCGAACAGGCGCTGCGCGCCATCGCCGACGAGGGCTGCGGTGCGGTCGTGTACCTGCGCGGCCACGAGGGCCGCGGCATCGGCCTCGCGCACAAGATCAGGGCCTATGCGCTGCAGGAACAGGGCCTCGATACGGTCGACGCCAACACCGCACAGGGACTGCCCGTCGACTCGCGCAACTACGGCACGGGCGCGCAGATCCTCACCGACCTGGGTGTCCGGCGGATCCGCCTGATCACCAACAACCCGGCGAAGTACGGCGGCCTCGACGGCCACGGCCTGGAGATCGTCAGCCGGGTCGCCCTGCCTCCGGCGGAGAACCCGCACAACATCCGGTACCTGCGGACCAAGCAGGACCGAATGGGGCACCACCGGGGACCGGGTCGCCACGCGATCTGACTCCGCCGTGCGGTCGCTGCCGCAGCCACACCCTCGCCGCAAAGAACGACGAGGAGCACGGGCCTTCCCAGCACAGACAGCTGTAGTAAGGCCACGAACAGACACTGGCCCGTGCGTCGCATACGACGACCGTGCGTCCGGCCGGGGCCACCGGGACCGCGGCACCGGTTCGCTCGGGCGCCGACGGCACCGGCGATGGACGCGGGGCCGAACGCTGTTGTCCGAGCGTATCGCCGAGCTGCGGCCCCTGTTCGGGATTCCGGATCCGGTCTCGCGCACCGAGTATCAGCCGGGTCGAGTTGACGCAGTGCGATCTGTGGTTCCGCCGGTCGACATCCCCGCCGGCGACCTACCAGTCGATCGGACTCGGCATCCACGTTTGCCAGGCCAGCCATCGGACGCTGTTCGCCATCGCCGCCGTATGGGTCGCCCGCCTCGCCAAGGCCCACCACTCCGGCCGGCTCCAAGACGATCTCGTCAAGCTCGGCCGAGTCCCACTGCGCCTCCCTGGTCGTCACCGGCAACAAGCCCTTCGGGCGCCGGGGCGGAGTATTCGGCGATGACATCGTCGCCGCCGCCATGATCGACCGCCTCGTCCACCACGACAGCTACCGGCTCAAAGACCACGACCTCGGCCGCGTCCCCGCCGCCAAAACCGACAACCGAAGACCAGCAACAACCAGGTGGGTCAGTTTTCAGACGGACCACCCCGGGTCAGGATTCGGCCGGTGTTGACACTCAAGTCCAGGATGTCTCTGCAGCCACGCTGGGACGCCTTGGGGCGGCGGGGAACGTGACCACGCTCGACGACAGCAGCACCGACCCGCGCCAGGGGGTACGTGGCCGACGTGGTGGCTACCGCCACCTGGCGATGAACTCCGTGGTTGCGGCGTTCACGGCATCGGGATCCGAGGCGCTGAGGAAGTGTTGGCCCCCTTCGACGACCATGAGTTCGGCGCCCACGGAGTTGACGAACAGCGGGATCGTCCGCTCGGCGTTTCGCACCGAGTAGACTGCGTCGGCCGTGCCGTGCATCCACAGAACGGGGCACCGAATCCCGTCCAACCGTGCATGGAGACCGTCCCGGTCGCGAAGGTTGATCGTGCTAACCCGCAGGCGATGTCTACCCGCGTCTCCGGTGTAGTGCTTCCGGTACGCGGCGAGCCAGAAATCACGATCCTCCGCCGACACCGAGTCGCCCAGCCCAGCCTGGAGGACGGCGTCGACGAACTCGTCCTGCACGACCCAGTCATCGCCGACACTCCCCGCGAGTGCGTCGATCGACGGCGTGCAGAACTCGATCCCGTCCCAGCAGCCGAGTTCTCGGCTCTGCGCGCTCTCGTGGTCCATTGACGTACCGAGCGGGATGATTCCCTTGATCCTTTTTGGGGAGAGCATCGCCATCCGGGCCGCGATCCAGCCGCCCTGCGACGTGCCGAGGACGAAGGCCTCCGGGATCTGAAGCGCGTCGAGGACCTGCAGGTTCGCAATCGCGGTGTCCCAGTATGTGAACTGGTCGTAAGTCGCGCGGGTCTCACCGTGGCCGTACGGCTCGATGGCCAGGAGGTTGGTGATGTCGCTGAGCGACTCGTCGGCGAACTGAGGTCGGTAGAGATCGACCGACGTCGTGAACGAGTTGGTAAGCACCAGGGTGGGCAGTGCAGGGTTGTACGGCTTGCCGAACCGGTAGCCGACGGTGGAGGTGCCGAGATGAGGCACGGAGATCGTCTGGGTCATGTCGTCCATCACAGTCTCCTGTCTGGGGTAGGGAAGGCGCATCGGGCCAGTCAGTCGGTTGTCGCGAGATAGTCGCGGACGCGGCGGCCCGTCGAGTAGGTGAAGGTCACGTCGCCGTAGAGGACGGACGGGGTGCGCAGCGGCGAGGTGGGGGCGAGCGCCGCCGCGGGATGGTCGTCCGGGAAGTCGAAGGTGATGTCCTGGACAGTTGCGTCGATCAGGTCGACGACGAACGGCAGGGGGAGTTCGACGAGCTCACTCAGCACTGCAGTTCCCCCTGCAAGATCGGGGAACTGGCGGTGCGCGTAGTAGTTGAGATGTCCACCAAGTGTCCCTGCAGGGGTCTCGGTGACGGCGGCTCGGGCCGTGATGACGTCCCTGCCGTCGACCGTCAGGGTCGATGTCAGCGTTCCTGACTCGATCGTGCTGCGTCGGGATCCGGGGAGGGCGGGGATCCCTGCCACCTCCCGCACGTAAGAGATCATCCGCGGCGAGGAGTTCCAGTAGTAGGCGAAGTACCGGCCGGGGATCCGGAGCGCGCCGTCGGCGGCGACGCTGTCGCGCCCCTCCAATTCGACGGTCAGGTAGGTCAGCGAGAAGCCGCCGAAACCGCTGGTCTGAGCGGAGTCGACCTCGTACATGTTCATCTGGACGAGGTTGCTGGGATTCGCGGTTAACCCGGGCGGCAGGACGGCTTCCAGGGCCGCACGATCTGCCTCGTAGCCGACAATCAGCATGCGAGCGTTCCGGATCAGCTGCGGGGCGGGTGGCGCCCACAGTTGGGACGGCATCCCGTGGTAGGTCCGGTCCGGTGTCGTGGTCACGAGTTCTCCTCATTGAGTGCCGCTCGCCCCGTTCCTTGGTGCGAGCAGCGGTGATCGGCTCCATCAGATCGTTCTCGGCCAGGCGAGTCCAAGACTGCCGAACTATCGATTGATAGCCAGCCCCTATCGTTCTTGGTGATCGTCCTGCGGGGCTAGTGTCACTGGTATGGACGTACCGTTCGAACTTCGGACGCTGCGATACTTCGTCGCCGTTGCCGAGGAGCTCCATTTCGGTCGGGCTGCGGCACGACTTCACATCGCCCAGCCGTCCCTGAGCGTGCAGATTCGCAAGCTGGAGAGCGCTCTGGGAGTCCCGCTCCTGGTGCGGACGAGCCGGAGCGTCAGTCTCACTCGCGCAGGCGAGACGCTCCTGGCGGAGGCGCGGTCTCTCCTCGCCGACGCTGAGCGGATCGCCCACGTCACCCGGCACGCTGGCGAACGCGATCGGCGGTCGATTCTCGTCGGGTTCCAAGCCAACGCCGCGGCCGAACTGACTCCTCGGATCCTGGCGCTATATGCGAAACGCTATCCGTTGCGGCGGTCTGAGATGCGCTCGCGCGATCTCACCGACCCGTTCGTCGGCCTGGCTGACGGCGCGGTCGACGTCGCCTTCATCCGCCCAACCACCGACCTCCCCGACTGGCTGTCCGCGGAGGTACTGTTCCGGGAGCCGAGGGTGTTGGCGGTCAGCGTCGACTCTCCCCTGGCCAGCCTGTCGGAGGTAACGATCCAACAGCTCCTGGACCAGCCCTTCGTCGCCCGGAACGGACCCGACTCGTGGCGGGACTTCTGGCTCGCGACGGAGCAACGAGGCGGGCATACGGCGCGCATCGGCGCGCAGATCTCGCAGCTCGAGGAGTGTCTCGAGGCGGTGATCGCGGGCCGCGGAATCGGCTTCACACAGATCTCGACCTTGAGGTACTACTCCCGCCCCGGGCTAACCGCGGTTCCCGTCGTGGATATCCCGCCCTCCGACGTGGCGATCGCTTGGCGTAGCGACGACACGTCTGACCTGGTCCGTGACTTCGTCGAGACGGCTCGGATGGTGGCGGCCACGACATGTGTTCCGGCGGTGCTCACGGCCGCCGACCTCCCGCTCACGACTCTTCGGCCGGCTGGCCAGACCTGAGCTTGACTTTGATGAGCTTGGCCCCAGCGCCGGACACTGACGGTGTGAGGTCAGTGGTCGTGGTCGGGCTCGGTGTGGGCTGCTTCGTAGTCGATTGGGCTTAGCATTCCGTTGCTGGAATGGCGTCGTTGTGAACCGTCCTGGGTCTGCGAGAGGCTGAGGTTCAGGCCACCGCACCCTGTTGGGCGATGGCCGTAGCGTACAGCATTTCCCGTTCGATCGGGGGCATGTAGT
>NZ_JBHSQW010000026.1:0-155127 GCF_042658695.1 Pseudonocardia hispaniensis
CAGCGAACGCCACCGCCGCTGGGGCCAGCCCCAGCACCGCGCCGCTGCATGATTACACCGATGTCATGCACCAACCCGGCGAACCTTCGTGGTCACGGCACTAGGGTGGGTTCATGGTGCAGCGCCGGATTCCCCGTCCCGCGGACCTGCGACCGCTGCTGCGGCCCGCCCCGATCCTGCGGAACGGGACCGAACGAAGGCTCGCCCGCGCCGCGTCCATCGGCGACCTGCGGGCGATCGCCCGCCGCCGCACCCCACGCGCCGTCTTCGACTACGCCGACGGGGCCGCCGACGGCGAGCTGAGCCTGGAACGGGCCCGGCGGGCGTTCGCCAGGGTCGAGTTCCAGCCGACGGTGTTGCGCGACGTGTCGCTGATCGACACGGGCCGCACCATCCTCGGCGCGCGGGCCGCGCTGCCGTTCGCCTTCGCGCCGACGGGGTTCACCCGGATGATGCATCACGAGGGCGAGCGGGCGGTGGCGGCCGTCGCCGAGCAGGCCGGAATCCCCTTCACGCTGTCCACGATGGGTACCACCACGATCGAGGCCGTCGCCGCGTCCGCGCCCGGTGCCCGCCGGTGGTTCCAGCTCTACCTCTGGCGGGATCGGGCGCCGGCCAAGGACCTCGTGCAGCGCGCCGCCGAGGCCGGCTACGACACGCTGCTGCTCACCGTCGACACCCCCGTCGCCGGGGCCCGGTTGCGCGATGTGCGCAACGGGTTGAGCGTGCCGCCCGCGCTGAGCCTGCGGACGTTCGTCGATGGTGCGCTCCACCCGCGCTGGTGGTTCGACCTGCTCACCACCGAACCGCTGACCTTCGCCAGCCTGAGCTCCACCGACGGCAGCGTCGCGGGTCTGGTCAACCGGGTCTTCGACCCCGCGTTGACCATGGACGACATCGCCTGGCTGCGCGGGATGTGGCACGGCAAGTTGGTGATCAAGGGCATCCAGAGCGTGGCCGACGCGCGCCGGGTGGTCGATGTGGGCGTCGACGGGGTGCTGCTGTCCAACCATGGCGGGCGCCAGCTCGATCGGGCGCCGGTGCCGCTGGAGCTGGTCGCACCGGTGGTCGCGGAGGTCGGCGACCGGGCCGAGGTGCTCGTCGACACCGGGGTCACGCACGGCGGCGACATCGTGGCGGCCATCGCGCTCGGCGCCAGGGCCGCCCTGGTCGGACGCGCCTACCTCTACGGGCTGATGGCGGGCGGGCAGCGCGGGGTGGCGAAGGCCGTCGAGATCCTGGCCGCGCAGATCGTGCGAACGCTGCAGCTCATCGGTGTCACCAGGGTCGACGAACTCCGGCCACATCATGTGCGTATTCGGCCGAACGGATGACGCTCGCGCTGCGCGCCCGCGGGCGGGGCCTCATTGTGGTCGGCATGGGTTTCTTGGACAAGGCCAAGCAGCTGCTGGGTATGCACGACGACAAGGTCGACGCGGGCCTGGACAAGGCGGCCGAGGTCGCAAAGGGCCGATACCCCGGCCACGAGGAAAAGATCGATTCGGCGGTCGACAAGATGAAGGGGGCGACGGGCCAGGGCGACACGACCGCGGCCCCGCCGCCGGCCGAGGCGGTCCCGGGAGCACCGCCGACGCCGCCGGCCGGCTCGCAGGAGCACCTGCCGCCCCAGCCTCCGCGGAGCGAGCAGCCTCCGCCGGGTGACCGGCCCGGCTGAGCGTCGGGTCACCTCGCCAGCGGGACCTGCGGCGCGCAGCTGCGGGTTCCGCTCGTCAGAGCCCGAGCAAGATCTCCAGTTCGGCGACGGTGGTGTGCGGGTCCTCGTGGCGGACGATCACCGCACCGGCGGCCCGCGCCCCGGCGAGGTTCGCGGGCAGGTCGTCGACCACCACGCAGTCCGGCACCGGCAGGCCCAGCAGGTCTGCGGTGGCCCGGAACGCTGCGGGATCCGGTTTGCGTGCGCCACCGGTAGGCCCGAGCACGACGACGTCGAACAGGGCGGCGCAGTCGGCCGGCACGCCGGTGGCCTCGGACAGCAGCGCGGTGCGCACCCCGGCGGCGCGGGCCCGCCGGACGATGGCGAGCACGGCCTCGCCGTCGGTGAGCACCCCGCCGTAGTCCATGATCAGTCCGCGGAGCATCAGTCGAGCGCGCGCCGTAGAAAGCCGCGGATGCCCAGCAGCGCCAGCACGAGGACCGATGTTGCGGCGACGACGACGCACAGCCACAGCGGCAGGTGCGGAACCTGTGGCACCAGGGCCGCGCGCACCCCCTCGCTCACGTACGTCAGCGGGTTGAGTGCCGAGATCACCTGGAACCAGCGCAGATCGGCGAGGGAGTTCCAGGGGTACTGCACGGACCCGGTGAACATGAGCGGGGTGAAGATCACCGCGAACAGGACGTTGATCCGCCGCGGGGGTACGGCGGTGCCGATGACCATGCCCATCGTCGCGCCCAGCAGCGCTCCCAGCACGACCATCACCAGCGCTGGGCCGATCCCGGACGCCGGCCAGTGCGCGTCGACCATCAACAGCCCGATCGGCACCATGAGCACGCTGGCCACGATCCCGCGCAGCGCCGCATAGACGATCTTCTCGACGGCCACGAGCGGGATCGGCATCGGGGCGAGCAGCCGGTCCTCGATCTCGCGGGACCAGGAGAACTCGAAGACCAGCGGGAACGCCACGGCCTGCAGCGCGGCGAACATCGCGTTCATGGCCAGCAGGCCGGGCAGCATGATCGAGCCGTAGTCGGGCGAGACGAACCCGCCGCGGCCGAGCACGACGACGAACACCAACAGGAAGAAGAACGGCTGGATGAGCACCTGCGCGAGGAACGCGGGCAGCTCCTTGCCGGTGACGTACACGTCCCGGCCCAGGACCGCGCGAAACGTGCGCCAGGGGCCGGTGGGGGCGATGCGCGCGGGCACCTGCCCGTTGCCGGTCATGGTCACCGCAGATCCCTCCCGGTCAACGAGATGAAGACGTCCTCGAGACTCGGCTCGCCCAGGGAAAGGTCGCTGACCTGGGCATCGAGCGAGCTCAGCTGCGCGACGACCGGGCCGACGAGGGCGGCGGGCTCGGTGTCGACATAGAGCCGCAGCCGGATGTCGGTGCCGGGAGCGGTGGGCGCGGGCGGCGCGGCGATCCGGCCGGGGCCGTCCACCCGCTGCGGCCCGCCCGGCAACGGCGCGGACACCGTGGCCGCGGCAAGCTGTTCGACGCGTTCGACCCCCGGCAGCTCGAACAGCCGGGCGACGAGGTCGTCCCCGGGCCTGCTTCCCGGTGCGACGGTGACCTCGACGGTGCCGCAGCCGGGCAGCGACCGGATCAGCCCGGCCGGTGTGTCGAGCGCGAGCAGCCTGCCGTGGTCGACGATGCCGACCCGGTCGGAGAGCTTCTGGGCCTCGTCCATGTCGTGGGTGGTGAGCACGATCGTGACGCCCTCGTCGCGCAGCTTCCGCACCTGGTCGTGCACGAACAGCCGGGCCTGCGGGTCCAGCCCGGTCGACGGCTCGTCGAGGAAGAGCACCTCGGGCCGGTGCATGAGCCCTCGGGCGATCATCACTCGCTGGCTCTGTCCGCCGGAAAGATCATCGGCCATTGCCTTGGCCTTGTCCCGCAGGCCCATCCGATCCAGCAGCGCGTCGGCTCGGCGGTTGCGCTCGGCCCGTCCGACGCCGTGGTAGGCGGCATGGAAGACCAGGTTGTCGCGTACCGAGAGCGAACGGTCGAGGTTCACCCGCTGCGGGACGACCGCGAGCCGCGACCGCACAGCGACGGCGTCGGCGACCACGTCCAGACCCGCGATCCGCGCGCTCCCGCCGGTCGGGAGTACTCGGGTGGTGAGCACCCCGACGGTCGTGGTCTTCCCGGCGCCGTTGGGGCCGAGCAGCCCGAACACCTCGCCGCGCTCGACGGCGAAACTCAGCCCGTCCACCGCGTTGGCCGGGCTCTTCGGATAGCGCTTCACCAACTCGCGAACCTCGACGGCCGGTTCTCTCGTCACGACTCCCCCTCGTCCTTGATCGCATCGAGCACCCCGAGCAGGTACTGCCGGATGATCTCGGCCTGATCGGGTGGCGGATGCGGCAGCTTCTCCCGGAAGGCGGTCACCACCTGGGCGAACGCGGCTACCAGCCGGTCCCGGCCGGCCTCGGTGAGCGACAGCCGGACGACCCGCCGGTCGTGGCGGTCGCGCTCGCGGCGCAGCTGCCCGGCCTCCTCCAGGGCATCGATCACCGGGGTCAGCGTGGCGGGGGTGACCCCGAGGCGGCCGGCGAGCTCCCGATGGGAGAGGCCCTCGCAATGGCCCAGCACGCCGAGCACGCCGATCGACGTCGAGGTGAGCCCCTGGGCGGCGACGGCGCGCTGGTAGTGGCAACCGACCGCGCGGCCGGTCCACACCAGCAGCTTGCCCAGCGGCATCCGGTCCGGTCGGCTCTCGAAGAAGGCCTCGGCGGTGGTCACAGCACTAACCGTATGGCGCTTAACCATATGGCAGCAAATAGTATGGGGTGTTTCGGAGGCAATTCGCCCCCGCGTCCGGTTCGCCCCCGCACGCTCGTCCCATGACGACCGCCGCGCTCGCCGCCCCCGGTCCGCGAGGTTCCGAGCAGCGCCGCCCCCGGCTGCGCCGGCTCCAGTACGAACCGGATCCCGCGCCGGACGGCGCGCAGCTGGCGCTGGCCACGGTGCGGCCCGCGCCGTCGGTCCCGCTGCCGCGGCCGCAACCCACCCTGGAGGACGGAGCCGCCCGGCGCCGGGCGAGGCAGGTCCTGCAGTTCGTGCTCGAGGTCCTCGATGGGCGCCGCCCTGCGCCGCATCTCGAGCCGTACGTCGCGCCGGCGGTGCTGCGCTACGTGACGGCCGCCGTTGACCGGCCCGATCTGCGCCACGACCGGGCGGGGCGGCTGTGCTCGCTGCGGCTCGACCTGCCCCGCACGGGGGTCGCCGAGACCGCCGCGGTGTGCCGGTTCGGCGGCCGGATCCGCGCCCTGGCCGCGCGCTTCGAGCTCGACGACGGGGGATGGCGCTGCACGGCGCTGCGGCTCGGCTGACCGCGGTGCGCCGCGGTGCCGGCCCTCGCCCGGAGGCCTGGCTCAGCGCGGCGAACTCGCCGCCCGTCCCAGATACCTGCGCCAACGACAAGCGGCGCCGACCGACGGGGTGTGCTCCCGTAGCCGGCGCCGCCTTCGAGGCTCGGGGGGTCAGGCCGCCTGCTTGGTCTCCCAGAAGATCTTGTCGATCTGGGCGATGTAGTCCAGCAGCTCCTGGCCGGTCTTCGGGTCGTTCGACGACTTGGTGCCGGCCGCTCCCGCGGCCTTGGTGGCCTTGTTGAACAGCTCGTGCAGTTGGGGGTACTTCTCGAAGTGCGGGGGCTTGAAGTAGTCGGTCCACAGCACCCACAGGTGGTGCTTGACCAGTTCGGAGCGCTGCTCCTTGATCTCGATCGCCCGCGCCCGGAACGTCGGGTCGTCGTTGGCCTGGTACTTCTCCTGGATCGCCTTCACCGACTCGGCCTCGATCCGGGCCTGCGCCGGGTCGTACACGCCGCAGGGGAGGTCGCAGTGCGCGGTGGCCTCCAGCCGCGGGCGGAGAATGCGGGACAGAATCCGCATGGGTCCTCCCTGGATAGTGATCGTTCTGGCTGGGCCAACACTACCCTCGGGCTCGGTGCGGAGCAGACCAGAGACGGCGGGAGGGTGGCCCCGGGATGGGTCGATGGCGGCGGGTCGCGGTGCGCGGCCCGTCGATGGCCCCGACGCTGAGCGACGGTGACGTGGTGCTCGTCCGGTTCGGTTCTGTCGTCACCCCCGGCGATGTGGTTCTCGTCCGCTGGGCGGGCCGGCCGGACCAGCTGTCGGTGAAGCGCGCCGAGCGTCGCGAGGTGGACGGATGGTGGGTGCTCGGCGACAACCCCGACGGCTCCACCGACTCCCGTCAGCTCGGCGCCGCCGAGGTGCTCGCCGTGGTCCGGCGACGGCTCTGGCCGCGACCCGGGCGGCTGCGGGCCAGGCCCATCTCGCGGTGATCGACGTTCGGGAGCGGCGAGCCGCGACAGCCGCGGTTCCCGCTGCCGAGATGATGATCATGGGTGGGAAAGCACCGCGTGACGGAGCCTACGGACGAAAACGGCCAACCGCGGCTATCATCTGGCGTTATCCGACCGCCGAACCCCCGAGGCACGCGCTGCGCCATCCCGCGGCGGGCCTGAGGGTCGTCCGGCACCGCGAAAGGGCCGATACCCGCGACCTCCGGTGCACGGCAAGTGGGCGCACGAGGCGCCTCGTTACATCGCACCGAAGGAACCGAGGGAAGAGGCCTTCCATGACGACCGCTCCCGAGCGGCTGAGCGCAACCCACGTCCCGGCCCGCCACGCTGATCCGCGCCTGGGTGACCCGACGCGTGCGGAGATCTTCGAAGCTCATCGCGGTGGCAAGCTCGCCACCGGCCTCACCGCACCGCTGCGCGATCCCCGCGATCTCGCCATCGCCTATACGCCGGGAGTCGCCGAGGTCAGCCGGGAGATCGCCGCCGATCCTGGCCAGGCCGCCCACTACACCTGGGCCAACCGGCTCGTCGCCGTGGTCAGCGACGGGACCGCGGTGCTCGGCCTCGGCAACATCGGCCCGCGCGCCGCGCTGCCGGTGATGGAGGGCAAGTCGGCCCTGTTCAAGACGTTCGCCCAGCTCGACTCGATCCCCATCGTGCTGGACACGACCGACGTCGACGAGATCGTCGAAACCCTGGTGCGGCTGCGCCCGAGTTTCGGCGCGGTCAACCTGGAGGACGTCGCGGCGCCCCGCTGCTTCGAGTTGGAGGCCAAGCTGATCGAGGCGCTCGACTGCCCGGTCATGCACGACGACCAGCACGGCACCGCGATCGTGCTGCTCGCGGCCCTGCGCGGCGCCTGCGCCGTCGGCGGCCGGGACCTGACGCGGCTCAAGGTCGTCATCTCCGGTGCGGGCGCGGCCGGGGTGGCGTGCGCCAGGATCCTGCTTGCCGCGGGGGTGACCGACGTCATCCTGCTCGACTCCCGCGGAGTGCTCACCGCGGACCGGGGCGGGGTCAAGGGCGAGCTCGCCGCGATCTCCAACCCGCGCGGGGTCACCGGCGGTATCACCGAGGCGCTGACCGGCGCGGACGTGTTCGTCGGCCTGTCCTGCGCCCGGGTGCCCGAGGAACTGGTGGCCGCGATGGCACCGGACGCCATGGTGTTCGCGCTGTCCAACCCGGACCCGGAGGTGCATCCGGATGTCGCGGCGCGTTACGCGGCCATCGTCGCGACCGGCCGCAGCGACTACCCGAACCAGATCAACAACGTGCTCGCCTTCCCGGGGGTCTTCCGCGGTGCGCTGGATGCCGGCGCGCGCCGGATCACCGAGCGGATGAAGCTCGCCGCGGCGGAGGCGATCTTCTCGGTCGCCGCCGACGATCTGGCCGCCGACCGGATCGTTCCGAGCCCGTTCGACCCGCGGGTGGCACCAGCGGTCGCCGCCGCGGTCGCCGCCGCGGCGGATACCCACTCCGGGTAGTGATCTTTACGCTGCGTACCCGCCCGTTCGCGGGTCATTAGCCCGACCAGGCGGATTGGGCGGATCGACCGGGCGAGTCCGTCGTTGTGCTGGATGGAACATCAGCACAGCGGTGGGGGAGCCATGGGTCAGCGCAGCGACCGAGCGGTTCGGCACGGCGAGTCCGACCTTTCCCCCGGGGACCGTGCGGGCGGCTCGCCGGTGACGTCCGGCCCCGTGACCCGCGCGGATCTGCGGCGGTCCGAACAGGCCCTCGGCGGAGGGCTGCGCCCCGAGACGCTCCGGTTCGCGAGCCAGCTCGCCAGGGCGATCTCCCGGCGCCCCCGGGTCGCCGAACCGCAGGGCGCCGCCGTGCCCCCGGCCGCCGTGGTCGCCGCCGAGGTCGCCGTCCCGGCGCCGGTCGAGCCCAGGACCGAGCCGTATCCGCCACGGCCGGTCCCTCCGGCCGAGGCCGGGAGCGGCGAGGTCGCGCTCCCGGCGACCCCCGCGGTGGTGTGCGACCGCTCCGGGCGGCTGCTGCAGGCCAACCCTGCCTTCTGGCGGCTCGCGGGCAGGCGGCTCGACGAGCCCAGGGACAGCCCGCTGGGCCTGCGTCTTCCGCAGCTCCTCGTCGGTTCGGACGCCGATGCCCGGCTCCTGCGGACCGACCGCGCGCTGGTGCGGGTCCGGGCGATCCGATGGGAGCTGTCCGGTGACCGGCAGATGGTGCTGCTGGTCGAGCTGGACGACCACGCCGCCCACTGCTGGACGGCCGAACTGGAACGGCTCGCGGGGGCCGGCACCTGGAGCTACGACCTCGGCACCGCGAGGCTCACCCGGAGCGAGACGCTGCTGGAGCTCTATCGTTCGGTGGGCATCGACCCCGACGCCGGGCCGGGACCGATCGAGGGCGAGCAGGTGGCGCTGCTGTGTCAGGCGCTGCGCGCCGGGGCCCGGGCGCCGGACCATCACGTCGATCTCCCGCTGCCCGGTGATCGGGTACTGACCTGCCGCGCGTACGTCGAACGAGCCCAGGACGGCACCCCGGTCCGGCTGATCGGCACGGTCCGCGGCCAGGGCGCCGAGTGGCTCGCCGACAGCCGGGTGGGCACCCACGGCGAGCGTTTCGCCGACCTGATGGCCCTCGTACCCAACGGAATCGGCCTGATCGATCCGAGCGGCCGGATCATCGACGCCAACCCCGCGCTGTGCGCGCTGCTCGACGTTCCGCTGGAGCGGCTGCGCGGCAGCATGGCCGGTTCGCTCGCAGCGGAGCCCGAGCAGCTCGGTCCCGACGGTCTCCCCGACTGGCTGCGCCGGGTGCCGCCGGGTGCCGCGCACGCCTACCGGCTCGCGGCGGTGCCGTTGCTGCGCGGCGACGGCACCCGAGTGTGGTGCGAGGTCGGGGTGTCGATGACCCCGGCCGACGACGGGAGCGTCCACTGGCTGCTCGCCTGCACCGATATCGACGAGCGCAGGCGGGCGGCCGAACTGCTGCGCACCGCCGGGACCGTCGACGAGCTGACCCGGTTGCCGAACCGGGCCGCCGCGCTGGAGCTGGTCGACGGGCTGCTGGCCGGCCCGGCGCGCGACCAGGTCGCGCTCGTCTGCGGCGACCTCGACGACTTCGCACGCGTCAACTCGTCCCTGGGGCATGAGGCGGGCGACGACCTGCTCGTGAGGCTGGCCGGGCGGCTGCAGCGGGAGCTGCCGTTCGGCTGCACCGCGGCGCGGCTGTCCGGTGACGAGTTCGTCGTCATCTGCGCCGACCATGGGGAGGCGGGCGGTCCGGACGCGCTGGCGCGCACGGTGGCCGACCTGCTGCGCACCACGGTGACGGTGCACGGCAGGCCGGTGCATCTCACCGCGTCGGTCGGGCTCGCGACACCCGCACCGCAGGACGACGGGACCCCGATCAGGGCCGCCGACCTGCTGCGCTTCGCCGAGGTCGCGATGCACGAGGCGAAGCGGCGCTCCCGCGGCGGCATCGGGATCGCCACCGACGGCGTCGTGCGCTCCGCGACCGGGCAGCTCGAGCGGGAGGCGGAACTGCGCGCGGCGATCGCGGACGACCGGTTGGTGCTGGAGTACCAGCCGGTCGTCGCCCCGGACGGGACGGTGCTGACCGCGGAGGCGCTGGTGCGGTGGCCGCATCCGGAGCACGGCCTGATCTCCCCGGCCGAGTTCCTGCCCGTCGCCCAGCGGGGCGGCCTGCTGCGCGAGCTCGACCTGTGGGTGCTGCGCACGGCGGCGCGGGAGGCCGCGAGCTGGCCGCTGCACCGGGACCGTCCGGTGGCGGTGGCCGTCAACCTGGCCGGGCTGCTGCCGGCCGACCCGGGCTTTCTCGATCTCGTCACGGCGGCCGTCGAACAGGCCGGTCTGGCGTGGGACCGGCTGGTGTGCGAGCTGGTGGAGACGAGCCTGGTCGCGCTGCCGCCGCACGCGCTGGCCGCGATGGCGGAGCTGGCGGGCCGGGGCGTGCGGTTCGCCGTCGACGACTTCGGCACCGGCTACTCGTCGCTGGCCCGGCTCAAACAGCTGCCCGCGCAGACGGTGAAGGTCGACCGGGCGTTCGTCGCCGGCGTCGGGAACGATCCGGCTGACTTCGCCGTGGCCCGGGCCGTCGTTGACATGGCGCGGGCGATGGGCCGCTTTACGGTCGCGGAGGGCGTCGAGACGACCGAGCAGTTTCATGTGCTGCGCGGGATCGGGGTGGACGCCTACCAGGGTTGGTTGTTCTCCAGGCCGCTGCGTGCCGACGCGATGCGCGCGCTGCTGTCCGGCGACCGGCTGCCCACGCCGGCGCTCGTCGACGGCTAGGTTCTTGATCGCAGTCCGGTCACGGTGCTCGCAGCTGTCGCTCGACCGGGCTAGCCTCGGGCGAACGGGACGGTCGGCAAGCGATCGTCCGCGATCACGGAGGTCACCCGGATGATCGAGTTCCGGGAGGTGACCAAGCGGTTCCCCGACGGCACGACAGCGGTCGACCGGCTCAGTCTCGTCGTCGACGCGGGCCGGATCACGGTGTTCGTCGGCCCGTCGGGCTGCGGTAAGACGACCTCGCTGCGGATGGTCAACCGGATGATCGAGCCGACCGCGGGCACGATTCTGGTCGACGGCACGGACATCGCCTCCCGCGATCCGGCGCGGCTGCGGCGCGGCATCGGCTACGTGATCCAGCAGGCGGGGCTGTTTCCGCACCGCACGATCCTGGACAACGTGGCGACCGTGCCGATGCTGCTCGGCTGGGGCAAGCGGCGTGCCCGCGCCCGGGCCGTCGAGCTGATGGACCTGGTCGGGCTGGCCCCGGAGCTGGCCAAGCGCTACCCCGCCCAGCTCTCCGGTGGCCAGCAGCAGCGGGTCGGGGTGGCCAGGGCGCTGGCCGCCGACCCGCCCGTGCTGCTCATGGACGAACCGTTCAGCGCGGTCGACCCGGTGGTGCGGGCGAGCCTGCAGGACGAGCTGCTGCGGCTGCAGTCGGAGCTGGGTAAGACGGTCGTGTTCGTCACCCACGACATCGACGAGGCCGTCAAGCTCGGGGACAAGGTCGCGGTGTTCCGCACCGGCGGGGTGCTCGCCCAGTACGACGAGCCGGGGGTGTTGCTGTCCCGGCCCGCCGACGGCTTCGTCGACTCCTTCGTCGGCCGCGACCGCGGCTACCGCGGGCTCAGCTTCGTGTCCTGCGACGGGCTGCCCATCGGCGAGCTGCCCACGGTCCGGGTGGGCGAGCCGGCGCCGCCGGAGGGCTGGACGTTGGTCGTGGACGGCGATCGCCGCCCGCTCGGCTGGTTCGACGGCGGCGCCGCGGGCGGCGCCCCGGTGGACCCGGACGATCTGGTCCCCGGCGGATCGCTGTACGACACCGGTGCGGGCTCGCTGCGCGCCGCGCTCGACGCCGCGCTCTCCTCGCCGTCGGGCCGCGGCGTGGCCGTCGACGACGAGGGCCGGGTGCTCGGCTCCGTCGGCGCCGACGACGTGCTGGCGGCGCTCGCCGACGCGCGCCGAGCCGGGGCGGCGGTGTGAACCAGGTGTCGACGTGACCTGGGTGTCGGGCAACCTGGAGCTCATCCGGGAGCTGACCATCCAGCATCTCGGGTTGTCGCTGCCCCCGCTGCTGTTCGGGCTGCTCATCGCGCTCCCGCTGGGCTGGCTGGCGAACCGGACGCGGGCCGGCCGGGCGGTGCTGGTCAACGCCGCCGGGCTGCTGTTCACGATCCCGTCGCTGGCGCTGTTCGTGCTGTTGCCCGTCGTGCTCGGCACCCAGATCCTCGATCCGGTCAACGTGATCGTCGCGCTGACCATCTACACCGTGGCGCTGCTCGTACGCACCGTCGCCGACGCCCTCGCCGCCGTCCCACAGGTGGTGGTGAACGCGGCCACCGCGATGGGCTTTTCGCCGGTGCGCCGGTTTCTCGCCGTTGAGCTGCCGATGGCGGTGCCGGTCATCGTCGCCGGGCTGCGGGTCGCCGCGGTCTCGGCGATCAGCCTGGTGACCGTCGGGTCGGTGATCGGGTTCGGCGGGTTGGGCCGGATGTTCACCGACGGCTTCCAGCGCGACATCCCCCAGGAGATCACCGCGGGCATCGTGCTGGTACTGGCGCTGGCGCTGGCGCTCGACGGATTGCTGCTGGCGCTCGGCCGGGTGCTGACCCCGTGGGCCCGCCTGCGGCAGACCGCGGGGAGCGGGGCATGAACTACGTCGGCTGGCTGTTCGACCCCGCGCACTGGCCGGGCCCGCAGGGCATCGCGGCGCGGCTGGTGGAACACCTCGGCTACACGGTGCTGACGCTGCTCATCGCGATGGCCGTGGCCATCCCGCTGGGCGCCTGGATCGGGCACAGCGGCCGGGGCGGGTTCCTCGTGGTGGGCTCGGCCAACGGGCTGCGCGCGCTGCCGACACTCGGGTTGCTGGTGCTGCTGGCCGGGTTCATCGGGATCGGCCTGCTCGGGCCGCTGGTCGCGCTGGTCATCCTGGCCATCCCGCCGGTGCTGGCCGGCACCTACGCCGGGGTGCGTAACGTCGACCCCGCCGTCGTCGACGCCGCGCTGGGAATGGGGATGCGGGGCCGGGCGGTGCTGCTGCGCGTCGAGCTGCCCAACGCGCTGCCCTTGATGATCGGCGGGGTCCGCAGCGCGGTCCTGCAGGTGATCTCGACGGCGACGATCGCCGCGTACGTCGCCCTCGGCGGGCTCGGCCGGTTCATCATCGACGGGCTGGCCGTCCGGGACTACCCGCAGATGATCGCCGGTTCGATCCTCGTCGCGCTGCTGGCGATCGTCGCCGACCTGGTGCTGGCCGGGCTGCAGAAGCTCCTGGTCTCCCCGGGACTGCGCGCCGTTCCCGGGCGCCGCGGGCCGCGCGCCGTCCCCGCCCCGAAGACCGCCGACCCCGCCGCGCGGGCGGCCTGATCCCGACCCGGGAGGAGACCCGATGAGACGCTCCATGATCTTCCGCGGCCTCGTGCTGCTGGCCGCCGGCGCGCTGGCGCTGACCGCGTGCGGCGGCGGCGGTAACCCCCTCGACGGCGGCGCGGGCACGACCGCGTCCGCCGAGAAGATCATCGTCGGCTCGGCGAACTTCACCGAGAGCCAGATCCTCGCCGAGATCTACGCCCAGGCGTTGCAGGCCAAGGGCGTCCAGACCGAGATGCGGGCGAGCATCGGCAGCCGGGAGACCTACTACCCCGGGCTGCAGGACGGGTCGATCGACCTGATCCCCGAGTACACCGGCGTGCTGCTGCAGTACCTGAACCCGAGCGCGCCGCAGACCCAGCCGGACGAGGTCTACACCGCGCTGCAGGCCGCGCTGCCGCAGAACCTCATCGTGCTGGACAAGTCGAGCGCCGAGGACAAGGACGCCGTCGTCGTCACCCGCGACACCGCCACCCGGCTGAACGTGACCTCGATCGCCGACCTCGCGCCGCGCTGCGGCGAGCTGGTCTTCGGCGGCCCGCCGGAGTTCCAGACCCGGCCCGACGGCATCCCCGGCCTGGCCACGACCTACGGCTGCACCTTCAAGGAGTACCGCTCGCTCGACGCCGGCGGCCCGCTGACCGTTGCCGCGCTGCGCAACGGTGATGTGCAGGCCGCGGACCTGTTCACCACCGATGCCTCGATCCCGGCCAACGACTTCGTCGTGCTCGACGATCCGAAGAACAACTTCGCCGCGCAGAACGTCGTCCCGTTGATCAACAAGGCCAAGGCGAGCGACACCGCGAAGCAGGTGCTCAACGCCATCTCGGCCAAGCTCACCACCGAGGAACTGAGCAAGCTCAACGCCGAGGCGGCCTCGGACACCAAGCCGAGCCCCGCGACCGTCGCGAAGAACTGGCTCGCCGCCAACGGGCTGGCATAGGTCCTGACCCGACGTCGTGTCGGGTTCGGATGTCGGCTGCGGGGTGGCACGGGTTGCCCGGCATCGACGGCGGCGGTCGCGCTGCGGCCGCCGCCGCGCCCTCGATCGCCGGGAGCGTTCGGAGCGAGTGTCACCGTTCGGGTCGGCGTCGTGATCTCGTCCGATCGCGATCCTGGCGATACGTCCGCGTCTCGGGTGCCGGATCAGATCGACGGGGACAGGGCACGATCGGTGAATATTGGTGGACGTGCGCGGCTCCTGGCCTGTGCCGCGGCGGTGCGCAGGCCTCGACGCCGTGGGGTGCATGCGGAAACAGCACCCCGGAGTCGAAGGAGGTTGCCCATTACTCCGCATCACCGCGGATCAACTACCACCTCCGCTGTGGAAATGTCAAATACGGGTATCGACATATCGTCGCGAACCACCGAGCTGATTTCGAGAACAGGGCGGCAGGGACTTATCAGAACTGGCGCGATGTCGCGGATCTGGCCATGGATGCCATTTCTCGTGACCCGGACAAGGCGGTTCCGAGGGGCGGAGGTAAAGCCTGTCTGTCGCGTGTCATCTTCCTGCGCAACGTGCGGACCAACCAGGTCGTTCGGCAACGGATTGTCAGGATGATCGTGGCGGTCGATCACAACAACATCATCACTGCATTTCCCCACGACAGGCAGTTTCGGTAGGTGGCTATGAGCGAGGTTCAAGTGATCGACGTCGACATGTCCGATCCCCAGGCCCTCAGGTCGGAGCTTCTTCGGTTTCTGGAGGGGGACGGGTTCACCTTCACCGCGATCGAATCGACCGAGAGTCTGGAGGTCGGCTCGGACATCGAGAACCACTTCAGGGATACACCCGTGTTCGACCTCCCCGCGGACCTGCTGCGGGAGTACCTGGAATTACAGGGACGCCGGTACTATGCGCACTATCCAGACCCCATGGCGGAAGCGCTCTCGATGACGCAGATCCACGCGATGGGGGCGCTCGGCAGCGTTTCCGGTGACTGCGGAAACCTGGTGCGCCGCCTGGGTTTCCGGCGGACCGAGGACGGGGACGTCGAGTTCTTCGTGGAGAAGGGTCCTACGCCGCCGCCACCGGACTACGGGGAGGGTGAGTTCGGATGGTTCGCCGACCCGCCCACCGGCTGATCCGCCGTCCGCGGCTCGGGCCGGTCCGGCCACGGGTCTCGCGCCACCGGCGTCCCGGTCGATAGGTTCCGCGGGGATCTGCTCGTTCGGGTGAACCCCGTCGGCGGTGCCCGGCCGCCGGTCCGCGAGGGTGTGAGGAGTACGGATGAAGGTCGCAGCGCTGCGCCGCTACCCGGTCAAGTCGATGCTCGGCGAAGACGTCGCGTCGCTCGCGGTCGACGAGCGCGGAGCCGACGGCGACCGCAGGCTGGCCCTGCTCGACGTCGAGACCGGGCGGGTGGCCACCGCCAAGCACCCGCGGCGGTGGCGGCGGCTGCTGTCGTACGCCGCGCGCCGCGGGCCCGACGGGGTCACCATCACGCTGCCGGACGGGCGCCAGGTGACCGCCGACGACCCCGGGATCGACGAGCTGCTCTCCGACCTGCTCGGCCGCAAGGTGCACCTGGCCGGGGAGCGGCCGGCCGGGGCGGAGGTCGAGCGGCCCGCCCCGGAGGACGTGCTGGAGCACGGCGTCGACGCCGAGGTCGACTACCAGCTCCTGGAGATCTCCCAGGGCGCCCCGGGCGCCACCTTCGTCGACTACGCGCCGCTGCACCTGGTCACCACCGGCACCGTGGACGCGATCGGCGTCGAGACCCTGCGGTACCGGCCCAATCTGGTGGTCAGCACGCCGCCCGACTTCGCCGCCTACGCCGAGACCGACTGGGTGGGCCGGGAGATCCGGATCGGCGAGGTCCGGGCCCGGGGCATCCTGCCGACCCCGCGGTGCTCGGTACCCACGCTGGAGCACGGCGAGCTGGGGCGGGCCCCGCAGGCGCTGCGGGCGCCGATCGCGCAGAACAAGGTGGACGTGCCCGGGTTCGGGGTGCTGCCCTGCGTCGGGGTGTATCTGGAGGTGCTGGAGCCCGGGACGGTCCGGACCGGGGACCCGGTCCGGGTGAGCTGAGAAGCGACCATCCGCGCTGCGCGTCGGCCTGACGGCAGCCGCCAGCTATCTTGTGATTCCCCTCACCTGGTGGAAGCATCGGGCGGACGATCCGTTCACCAGCGCTGACCCGGGGACCGTCGATGGCCGAACTGGAGCCGAGGAACTTCCTCCAGCCGTGTCTGCTGCTGCTCCTTCGGGAACGCCCCGATCACGGCTACGAGCTGGCGGCGCGGTTGCGACCGATGCACGACGGTGACGGCGACGCGGGCGGCGTCTACCGGGCGCTGCGTGGTCTGGAACGCCAGGGGCTGGTCCGCTCGGAATGGCAGACCTCCGACGTCGGCCCGGCCCGGCGGACCTACCACCTGACCGCCGACGGCGTGGCGCACCTCGACGCACAGGCGCAGGGACTCGAACGCATCCATCAGGTACTGCACGTCTTCCTGGACCGATACGCCCGGGTGGTGGCCGCCGACCGGCGGTTCGGACGCGAGGGGGTGGGTGATGAGCGCTGTCACGACCGCGGTGACAGCCGAGACCGTGAGGGCGGTGTTCGCCCGGCGTACCGCGCCGGTCGCCGCGCTGGGTACTGACGCCGACGCACTGGCGGCGGCCTGCCACGCGATGGCGCAGCGGTTTCACCGCGGTGGGCGGCTGCTCGCCATGGGAACGGGCCCGGCGGCGGCCGACGCGGCACACGTCGTCGTGGAGTTCGTGCACCCGGTGATCATGGGTAAGCGGGCGCTGCCCGCGTACGGGCTGCCGGACGGCGGATCCGCGACCACCGTGGCGATGTTCGGTGGGCCGGATGACATCGCGCTGGCGTTCTCCCCGGACGGGGCATCGGCGCGGCACGCGGAGGCGCTCGCGCAGGCAGCGCGGTCGGGGATGTTGACCGTGGCGCTGCTCGGCGCCGGAGCCGACGGCAGCGGCGGCGTGATGGCGCGAGTGCCGGGACTCGACCACGTGATCGTCGTGCCGTCGGCCGACGCTCGCGTGGTCCGCGAAGCCCACGTGACCGCCTACCACGTGTTGTGGGAGCTCGTGCACGTCTTCCTCGACGCCCCGGAGGTGCTGACATGAACCACTCCCGCCAGCCCTGTGCGGGGCCGACCTGCATCACCTGCGCGGATGTCGCCGTCGAGGCGACCGTGCTTCAGTTGCTCGACGACGGGCTCGCCCTGGTCGACCCGGGCGGCGGGGCAGCCGAGGAGATCAGCGTCGCGCTGGTGGACGCGCGGCTGGGCGACGTCCTGCTGGTGCACGCCGGCGAGGCGATCGCGGTGTCGCATCGGGCGTCGGAGGCGGACCGATGACGACCGAGTCGCTGTACCCCTTCCTGTACGCCGGTTCCGCCGACCGCGCCGAGCTGCTCGCGGACGTGGCGCGCTCGACCCGGGAGAAGGTCGCCGAGATCGAGCGGCTGCGTGCGGAGGTGCTCGCCGCCGCGGCCGGGTCGCTGGCGGCATGCGCGACCGCGGTGGCCGAGCGGTTCGCCCGCGGCGGCAGGCTGTACGTCTTCGGCAACGGCGGTTCGAGCACGGACGCGCTGGCCGTCGCCTCGCTCTACGTCGATCCGGGCCCCGGACGGCGTCCACTTCCGGCGGTGGCCCTACCCGGCGACGTCGCCACGCTGACCGCGCTCGCCAACGACGTCGGGTTCGAGGTCGTCTTCGCCCGTCCGCTGGCCGCCGCCGGCCGGCCGGAGGACATCGCGCTCGCGCTGTCGACCAGTGGCGGGTCGGCGAACGTGCTGCGGGGGCTGGCGGCGGCGCACGAGCGCGGGATGCTGACCATCGGGCTGGCCGGCTACTCCGGCGGTCAGATGGCCGAGGCCGCCGAACGGGGCGAGATCGACCACCTGTTCGTCATGCCCTCGGCGTCGGTGCACCGCATCCAGGAGGCGCAGACCACCGTCTACCAGGTGCTCTGGGAGCTCGTCCACTCCGCCCTGGCCCCGCCCCCTGTGAGTGCGTAACAGTGTTCTAACACTGTTACGCACTCACAGGGGGCGCTGATCAGCGGTAACCCGTCGCGTCGGCAGGCTTCCCGGCGTCCTGTACCTCGACGAGGTAGCGCCATGCGTCGGGGGCGGAGCCGTCAAGATCGGTGAAGCCGTAGACCTGCGCCAGCGCCCCACTCGACGTCGACTCCCCGTTCCACCGCGCCCGCTCCGGATCGGCCGCGAGCGCCACCACCGCGCGTCCGACGAAATGCGGGGTCTCGGAGATGACGAAATGCGGCTGCGCCGCGCACGCGTCCTGCCAGTTCTCCTCGGTGACGCCGAACAGATCGAGCATGAGCTCCGAGCGCAGCCAACCCGGGGTCAGCGCGATCGCCGTCGCACCGTGCCCGGCGAGTTCGTGCGCCCAGCTGCGGGCCAGCCGGATCGGCGCGATCTTGGCGAGGTCGTAGTAGACGTTGATCCGGTAGTTCTCGGCGTTGTAGGCGGCGGTGCCGTCGGTGACCTCGACGACGAGTCCGCCGGGGCGCCGGATGAGCAGCGGGAACGCGAACCGGCTCGTGATCAGGTGGGTGTCGATCGCCAGGCGCAGCAGACGCAGTCCGTCGTCGAGCGAATGCTCCCAGACGGGCTTGTTCCAGTCCGCCAGGACGTCGCCCCCGAAGATGTCGTTGACGAGAATGTCGAGCCCGCCCTGCTCCGCGTCGATCCGCGCGACGAGGGCCTCGACCTGCTCGGGCACCAGATGATCGACCGGTATGGCGATGCCGGTGCCGCCCGCCGCGGTGACCAGTTCTCCGGTCTCCTCGATGGTCTCGGGCCGGTCGTACTCGGAGCGCCGCTCGCGGGTGGAGCGGCCCGTCGCGTACACGATGGCCCCGGCTGCGCCGAGCTGCACCGCGATCCCGCGCCCTGCACCCCTGGTCGCGCCCGCGACCAGGGCGACCTTTCCGGCAAGCGGTTGCTCCTGGGTAGTCATGACCGCGATCGTGCCGAACTCGCCCGGTGAGTGCCTACCAGCGCGACAACACCGTGATGCACTCATGGGCGTGCGCTCAGCGCATTCTCCGGGTCCGGCCAGGGCCATCCCTGATATATCCGCCGGTCGCGGCCCATAGCGTCCGCGGACGTGGACACCGTTGCCCCAGCGCCGCCCGCTCCGGCGGTCCCCGCCCGGCAGCCCCGCGCCAGCCTCTGGGCGTTGCGCGTCCTGCTGACCGGGCAGCTGCTCGCCGTGCTCGCCCAGCCGGTCCTGGCCGGGCTGTTCCTCACCGGCGACGTTGACGCGATCACCGGGCACGGGCTGATCGGCAGCCTGCTTCCCCTGCTCGGCCTGCTCGTGGTCGGCGGGGCGTCGGCCTACGTGCTCGGCGGCCGGGGACGGCTGTGGGTGCTGCCGGCGGCGGTGGTGCTGTTCCTGGCCGAGGGGCTCCAGGTGGGGATGGGTTACGCGCGGACTCTGCAGATGCACATCCCGCTCGGGGTGGCCATCGTGACGGTGTCCGTGCTGTCGACGATCTGGGTCTGGTCGTCGTCGGCTCGGCGGCCACGATGACCCTCTCCCGCCGGCGTTTCCTCGGCCTGCTGGGCGGCACGGCCGCGGTCGCGGGCCTGTCCGGATGCGGCGCGCTCGGCCTCGATACCCCTGCCGGGCAGACCGGAGACTCCCTGACCAGCGCTGTTGCCCTGCCCGAGCCGTACCGGGTGCCATTGCCGGTGCCACCGGTCGCCCGACCGGTCGGGACCATCGACGGTGCCGACCTCTACGAGATCACCCAGCGCAGCGCCGCCGCCGAGATCCTGCCCGGGCTGCGCACGACGATCTGGGGCTACGACGGGATCTTCCCCGGTCCGACCCTGGAGACCCGTAGGGGACGACCCGTCGTCGTCCGGCACCGCAACGAGCTGCCGGTCCCGACGGTCGTGCACCTGCATGGGGGGCACACCCCCGCCGAGTCCGATGGCTGGCCGCTCGACCTGGTGCTGCCGGTCGGGGACACCTCGAACTGGGCCCACGCCCACAACGGGATGGTCGGGACCATGGCTGCCGGGACGCGCGAGTACCGCTACCCGATGACCCAGCGCGCCGCGACGCTCTGGTACCACGACCACCGGATGGACTTCACCGGTCCCGCGGTCTATCGCGGCCTGGCCGGGATGCACCTCGTCCGGGACGATGTCGAGGACGCGTTGCCACTGCCCCGCGGCGACCGCGAGCTGCCGCTGCTGCTCTGTGATCGCGCGTTCAACGCCGACGGCTCGTTCCGCTACCCCGCGCTGGACCGCTCGCTGCGCACGCTGCCGGGGGTCGAGGACAACTGGATGGAGGGCGTCCTGGGTGACGTCGTGCTGGTGAACGGCGCGCCATGGCCGGTGCACGAGGTCGACGCGGCGCGGTACCGACTGCGTATCCTCAACGGCGCCAACGCCCGCCGCTTTTCGCTGGTACTGCAGGTGCCGGGCGGGCCGAACCTGCCGATGACCCAGATCGGATCGGACGGCGGGCTGCTCGCCGCGCCGCTGGTCCAGCAGCAGATCGACATCGCCCCGGCCGAGCGTTTCGACGTCGTGGTCGACTTCGGCGCGGTGCCGGTGGGCACCGCGGTCACCATGATCAATTCCCTGGGCTCCGGGTCGACCCGCGACGTGCTGCGGTTCCGGGTGGTCCGCGCCGCCGCGGACGACAGCCGGGTGCCCGAGCGGCTCGCCGACGTCGAACCGCTCGGGCGCGGGCCGGTGCGCCGCGAGTTCGTGTTCACCCGCGGAGCGGTGGGCGACCACCGCGGCTGGACGATCAACGGCCGCAGCTTCGATCCGAACCATGCGCTCGCCGAGGTCCCGCTCGGGCGGACCGAGGTGTGGCGGTTCCGCACCGACGTCCACCATCCGGTGCACGTGCACCTCGATCAGTTCCAGGTGCTGCACCGCAACGGGCGCGGGCCGGGCCGGTTCGACGCCGGCTGGAAGGACACCGTCGACATCCGGCCCGGGGAGGTCGTCGACGTCGCCGTGCGGTTCACCGACTACCTGGGCATGTTCGTCATGCACTGCCACAACCTCGAGCACGAGGACATGGCGATGATGGCGACGATTCGAACCATCTGAGGTGCGCTACCGCCCCTGTGAGTGCGTAACAGTGTTCTAACACTGTTACGCACTCACAGGGGCGCATCAGCAGATACGGGGGAGCGGGTCGCCGACGAGCAGGTCGACGATCCGGGTGCCGCCGAACGCCGTCCGCAGCATCACCAGCCCCGGTGGGTCGTCCCGCACGGCCCCGATCACCGCGGCTTCCGCCCCGAGCGGATGCGCCCGCAACGCGGCCAGCGCCGCATCGACCCGCTCGGGCGCGACCACCGCCACGAGCCTGCCCTCGGACGCGACGTACAGCGGGTCGATCCCGAGCAGCTCCGCGGCCCCGGTGACGATCGGGCGCACCGGAACGGACCCCTCGTCGAGCACCACCGCCACCTGCGAGGCCACCGCGACCTCGTTGCAGATCGTCGCGACGCCGCCTCGGGTGGCATCGCGTAGCAGCCGCACCCCCTCACCCACGGCATCGAGCAGAGCGGCGGTGAGGCCGTGCAACGGGGCGGTGTCGGAGCGGATGTCGGCGGAGATGTCCAGTTCGCCGCGGGCGAGCATGACGGTGATCCCGTGGTCGCCGATCGGCCCGGAGACGAGCACGACGTCGCCGGGGCGAGCCGCGCTCGCCGCCAGGCGCAGCGGGCGGTCCAGCAGCCCCACTCCCGCGGTGTTGATGTAGCAGCCGTCGGCCTTGCCCCGGTCGACGACCTTGGTGTCACCGGTGACGACCTGCACCCCCGCGGCCCGCGCGGCGGCGGCCATCGAGTCGACGACACGGTGCAGGTCGGCGACCGGGAAGCCCTCCTCGAGGATGAAGCCCGCGGACAGGTACAGGGGGCGGGCCCCGCACATCGCCAGGTCGTTCACCGTGCCGTTGACGGCGAGGTCGCCGATGTTCCCGCCGGGGAAGAACAGCGGTGCGACGACGAACGAGTCCGTGGTGAACGCGAGCCTGCCCGCCCCGGTGTCGAGCGACGCGCCGTCCTCGAGCTGCTCGAGCACCGGGTTGCGGAACGCCTCGACGAACACCGCCTCGATGAGCGTGTGGGTGGCCTTGCCGCCCGCGCCGTGCGCGAGCGTGATCCGTTCCTCCCGGATCTTCGGCCGGCGGGCGCGGACCTTGGCGATCCGCTCCAGCACCTGCTCCTCGCGGGAGGCCGCACCGGCGCGCTGCGAGGTGTTCACGTCCGGGTCGCCTCCCGGACGCGATTCCGGCTGAACCGGCCGAAGTTGTAGTACGCCGCGCAGGCGCCCTCGCTGGACACCATGCAGGTCCCGATCGGGGTCTCCGGGGTGCACGCGGTGCCGAACACCTTGCACTCCCACGGCTTGAGCACGCCCTTGAGCACCTCGCCGCACTGGCACGCCTTCGGGTCGGCCACCCGCACCCCGGGCACCTCGAAGATCCGCTCAGCATCGAAGCGCGCGTATCGCTCGCGCACCCGTAGCGCGGAATGCGAGATGAACCCGAGCCCGCGCCACTCGAAGTGGGGCCGCAGCTCCATCACCTCACCGATCACCTGCATCGCCTTGGGGTTACCCGCCCACGGCACGACGCGGGCGTACTGGTTCTCCACCTCGCAGCGGCCCTGGCTGACCTGAACCATGAGCCGGTAGACCGACTCCAGGATGTCCAGCGGCTCGAAGCCGGAGCAGACCAGCGGCTTGCCGTAGTCGCGCGCGACGTACTCATACGGTCGGCAGCCGATCACCGTCGACACGTGGCCGGGGCCGATGAACCCGTCCAGGCGCAGGTCGGGGGAGTCGAGGATGGCCTTGATCGCCGGAATGATCATGACGTGGTTGCAGAAGATCGAGAAGTTCCCGAGTCCCTCGGCCGCCGCGCGCAGCACGGTCATCGCCGTCGAGGGCGCCGTGGTCTCCATGCCGATCGCCATGAAGACCACGCGTTTGTCCGGGTTGCGCCGGGCGATCTTCAACGCGTCCAGCGGGGAGTAGACCATGCGGATATCGGCACCGGCGGCCTTGGAGTCGAAGAACGAGCCGCGGCCCCCCGGCACCCGCATCATGTCGCCGAACGAGGTCATGATCACGTCTGGCTGTTCGGCGATGGCGATCGCGTCGTCGACCCGGCCCATCGGGATGACGCATACCGGGCAGCCGGGGCCGTGTACCAGCGAGATCGTCTCGGGCAGGTAGTCCTCCAGCCCGTGCTTGTAGATCGTGTGCGTGTGCCCGCCGCAGACTTCCATGAACGTGTAGCGCCGCCCCGGCTCGCACAGCGCGGCGATCCGGGTGGACAGCGCCCGCGCGGTGGCGGCGTCGCGGAACTCGTCGACATATCGCACAACAACGCCCTCCTCTACGTGATGTCGGACGCGGCGAGCGCGCGAAGCTCGTCGGTGTAGGCGTCGCCGACTCCGGTCAGCCACTCCAGCGACGCCTTGGCCTCGGCCTCGTCGATCTTGGAGAGGGCGAAACCGACGTGGATGAGGACCCAGTCGCCGGGGCGCAGGTCGGTCACGCCCTCCTCGCGCAGCAGGCCGATGTTCACCGCCCGCTGCACGCCCTCGACGCTGACCATCGCCAGGTCTTCGTGGTCGGCCATCAGCTCGACCACCTCACCGGGAATTCCCAGGCACATCGCGGCGACCTCCTACATCCGGCGGATCTCGCGGTAGCGGGCGATCTCGTCGCGGGACAGCATGACCAGCACGGCGGCGACCGCGACGACGGCGAGCAGGACGATCAGGACCAGCTTGCGGATCATGAGCGGGCTCCTTCCGGGACGTCGAGCAGCAGGTTGATCAACTCGTCGACGGCCCTCATCGCGGGCTCGACGGCGGCGGCCACCGGGGCGGACAGGCCCATCCCCTCGTGCAGGACCGCGGGTTCGCAGCCGACGACGAGGACGCGCCGCAGCGGCGGATCGATCTCGTTGGCGGCGGCGAGGTCGTGCAGCAGCCCGAGCACGACATCCGGGCTCATGGCGTGGCCGTCGAGGGCGGGACCCGCGGTCTCGGGTGACGCGTCGAAGGTGTGTTCGAGGCGGTAGACGGTGCCCGGCGGCCCGTCGCGGTGCACGGCGTCGATCAGGATCAGGCCCTGGTAGCCCTCGAGGAGCTGGTATGCCAGGTGCACGCCGCGGATGCCGACGTCGACGACCTCGACCCCGGCCGGGAACCCGCCGCGGACCCGGAGCCGGCGCGCCACCTCCACGCCGAAGCCATCGTCGGACAGGAACAGGTTGCCGACACCCGCCACCAGCACGTTCACGGCGTCACCTCCAGCTCCTCGGGCCGGAAGTAGCGGAAGCGGCCGTGGCTGATCTGCAGGTCGGCGGCCGGGTCGTCGTCGAGTGAGACGGCCACGTGCACGGTCCCGTCGATGTCGTGCACGACGGCCTGGACGGTCGCGCGCATCCCGGCCAGGAACGCGTCCTGCGCGTCGCACCCACGCCCCGGCCGCAGCACCACCGAGCTGCCCTTGGCCACCGGAACGCCGCTGACCAGCACGGAGTCGGTATCCGGGTCGACCGAGTCCTCGGCGTCGGGATCCCACCACGGCACGCTCTGCGGGGGCGGAGCCGCCGGGCCGTCGGCGCCGAACCCGGACGCGCCGGCGGGACCCATCGACCGGATGGCGCCGTGCAGCCGCTCCAGGATCTCCGCGGGCAGCGCGCCGACGGCGTCCACGATCGCGGCGGCGCGCGGGTCGGTCGCCCTCGCCTCGGCCTTCTCGGCGTCGGTGAGCACCATCGTGCGCAGCGTGAGCAGCTCGTCGTTCTCGGTGCCGTCGAACAGTTCGACGGTGCTCTCCGGGGCGAGCCGCGGATGGTCGGGAAGGATGATCGGCGAGGAGAGCAGCAGGTCGGACCGCTCCGGTGGGCCGGCCAGAACCGGCCAGGTGTGCAGGTTCTCGCATTCCGCGGCGTACGGCGCCGCCCACTGCGGTGGATCGGTGAGGGACAGGAACGCTCCGGGCTCGACGGCGAGCAGGGTGTGGGTACCGATCAACGAGGTGCGCAGGGCCTGCGTGCGCGACATCTCGGACGAGCAGCCGGCGTCGTTGTGCACCTCGACCCGAAGCCGCAGCACCCCGTAGGGACCCGGGAGCTCCTCCGCGCGCACCGCGACCGTGCCGGCCAGCGGCCAGCAGGTGCGGACCAGCCGCCCGGCGGGAGCGCCGCCGGGATGGGTGAGGTGCTCGTCGGTCCGCGAGCCCGGGACCCGGATCGGGACGCTCGCGCCGGTCAGCAACTCGGCCACCGGCAGCACCGCGTCGACCTGCCGGGGCACACCTTCCTCCCAGCTCAGGTGCCGGGTCCCGGCGACGTCCAGTTCGTCGACCTGCCGGCCGAGCGCGTCGAGCACCGTCCGTTGCTGCAGGTGCAGGAACCGGATCCGCAGATGCACCCGGGTGTCGTCGCCGCGCGGCTCGAGGAGGCACTCGGTCCGGTTCGACGAGACCTCGCCGGCCTGGGCGCCGTGGCCCCGTGGGACCAGGACGCCCCACTGCCAGCGGATCTGGTTCTTCTGCGCCGAGGCCCGGTACGGATACAGCAGGTAACCCTCGAACAACACGGCGTCCGCGACCGCCGCGATCTCGGTGAGTGCCTCGTCGATCGTCATCGGTGCGCCACCTTGAGCAGTCGCTCGATCGTCTCGTCCCAGGTCGGGACGGCCTGCGCCGAGCGGTAGGCCAGCAGCGCGTCGATCGTCTCGCGGCGCAGCCGGACCCAGCCGCAGCCGGGGAAATGCTCGTCCATCGCGGCCCGCCACACCGTCACGGGCAGCCGGTGCTCGGCCTCCTCGTGCCACGGCACGAGCCCGACCTGCACTCCGGTGTCCCCGGCGTAGAACAGGGTCCCGGAGAACAACAGCAGCAGGGGGACCTCGCCCTCCTCGAGGGCATGGAAGTACGTTCCCGCCGCGACGTCGAGGTCGTAGGTGAGCGGGACGTTCAGCGGCACCGTCGTCGACCCGGTGAACGACGGCAGCATCACCCCGACCGTCGCGAGCTGCAGCGGGTTGAGCGTGTCGCCCCAGCGGTGCGTCGCACCGAACAGATCGGCGAGCTTGTCGGTCTCGGTGCGGGTGTAACGGCGCCGGCGCGGATCGATCCGGATCTGCACCCGCAGCGACGCCGTATGCACCCGGCGGCCGCTGATCTCGGTGACCCGCAGGTCCAGTTGCAGGCTCGGTCCGGCGGCGTAGGGCTCGGGGCGCGACCCGGTGCAGGCGAACCGGAGCATGTCAGGCCTTTCGTTCCACGGTCTGGGCCCGCTCTCGGAGTTCGCCGACGTAGTCGTCGATGGCTTTCCAGGCCTCGGTCCCACCGTCGAAGCCGCGCCAGTGGGTCCGGACGAGCCCGACGAGCCGGTAGCACGCGTCGATCGGCAGGAGCAGGCACTCGGGTGGATCGCGGCGCACGAGCAGCGCCTCGACGTCGGGGCGAAGCTCACCGGCCAGGGCGCTCGCCCCGATCCCCGAGTCCCAGGCCGCCAACTCCAGTTCGCTCTCGGTGGCCCCCGCGGGGCTCGGATAGCAGGCGACGACGGTGCCTCGCGGCGAGTTGTGCAGGAAGAACGCCATGGCGACCGGGATCTGCAGCGCCTCCCACTCGGCGTCGGTGACGGCGAAGTCCGGGTCGACGAGGTGCCGGTCGGGGACCCGGCGGTACTTGCCCCCGCCCGCGCCCGGGTTGTCGAACAGGAACCCGCACGGCACGCAGGCACAGAGCATCCGGCGCTCGTCGATCTGGACCAGGTGCGGGTGCTCGGCCGGGATCGGGGTCGAGCACAGCTCACAGCGCTCGACCGGCGGGGACGGGTCGCCGCCGGTGACGAGGAAGCGGCGCAACCCGGTCACTGGGTGCGCTCCTTCGCCTCACCGGGGGCCACGGCGCACCCCGATCTGGAGCAGGGGTGGGCCACGGTCGGCCTCGACGAACGCGACGCCGGCCGCGTCGGGCGCCGCCGCCACGATCTCCTCCTCCACGATCTGCCGGACGGTCGTGGCCCCGCAGCCGCTCGCCGACAGCGTCACCCGCACCGTGCCGTCGGGATCGATGCCGAGCAGGTCGGCGTCGCCGGCGTGCGAGCCGAGCTTGCGTTTGGCGACCGTCATCGCGTGCTCGACGCGCGTCCGCATCGCGACGGGGTGCAGCTCATGCAGTGCGAGCAGCCCCCCGACCAGCGGGTCGGCGGCGAGCCGATGCACGATGGGCTCGCCGCCCGCCGCCCGCGCGATCGCGACGACCTGCTCGAGTCCCGCCCCGTAGAACCGCATCAGAAGCCGGACCAGCTCCTCGCCGGCCCGCGGCTCGGTCATCGCGGAGAGCACGGACTCGATCTGCCGCGCGACCTCCTGGGGATCCGACTGATCGGTCATCAGATGAGGTTGAGTGCGCCGGGGGAATGCATCTTGTGCAGCGGTTTGCCGTTGCCGAGGTACATGTGGACCCCGCAGGGCAGGCACGGGTCGAAGCTGCGGACCGCGCGCATGATGTCGATGCCCTTGAAGTTCTCGGGCTGGTTCTCCTCGAAGATCGGCGTGTTCTGAACGGCGTCCTCGTACGGGCCGGGAGTGCCGAACGTGTCGCGGACGCTGCCGTTCCACGGGGTTGGTGGGTACGGGTGGTAGTTGGCGATCTTGCCCCCGCGGATCACCATATGGTGGGACAGCACCCCGCGCACCGCCTCGGTGAACCCGCAGCTGATCGCCTCGTCGGGGACGGTGAACCGTTCCCAGGTCTTGGAGTTACCGTTGCGCACCTCGGCGAGCGCCTGCTCCACGAAGTGCACCGCGGCGGCCGCGGAGTAGGCCTGGAAGTAGGTCCGGGCCCGGTTGCGCTCGATCGCATTGGACAGCGGGCGGCCCTGTTTGTCGGTCGGCGGCGTCCATTCGTACGTGGTCTCGGGCCGCAGCGCGGTGCGCGGAAGGTTGATCTGCACGCTGCGGCCGGTGGACCGCACGTAGCCGCAGTCGACCAGGCCGGCCAGGGCCGTGGCCCACAACCGGGCGAGCGGTCCGCCGCCGGTGTCCAGCGGCAGGTGGTCCTTGCCGTCGTACCAGCGCGGGGACATCGTCCAGCTGTACTTGTCGTCGAAGTCGCGCTTCTGGGGCGCCGGGATCGTGTGCTGGTTCCAGGGGTGGCGCTTGTCCACCGGGTTGCCCAGCGGATCGTGAGTCACGAACGTCTCCTGGTCCGCCCAGTCGCGGTAGAAGGAGTGTCCGAGCAGGATCCGGATGCCCAGGTTGATCTCGACGAGGTCGGTGGTGACCAGCTTGCCGTCGACGACGATGCCCGGGGTCACGAACATCCGCCGGCCCCAGTCGGTCATGTTCCGGTAGGTGAAGTCGCAGGCCTCGGGGTCGTTGAGCGAGCCCCAGCAGCCCAGCAGCACCCGGCGGCGTCCGACCTCCTCGTAGCCGGGCAACGCCTCGTACATGAAGTCGAACAGGTCGTCGTGCATCGGCACGCACCGCTTGAGGAACTCCACGTACCGCATCAGCCGGGTGTAGTAGTCGGTGAACAGCTGGTGGGTCGCGTGGGTCCCGACGCCGCCCGGGTAGAGGGTCGACGGGTGCACGTGACGGCCCTCCATCAGGCAGAACATCTCGCGCGTGTACCGGCTGACCTGCAGCGCCTCCCGGTAGAACTCCCCACTGAACGGGTTGAGCGCGCGCATGATGTCGCCGACGGTCCGGTAGCCGTGGTCGGCGGCGTGCGCGGCCTCGGTGCGGTTGGCCAGCTCCAGCACTCCGGGGTTGGTCTCCGAAATCATCTTTTCGCAGTAGTCCACCCCGACCAGGTTCTCCTGGAAGATGTTGTGGTCGAACATGTACTCGGCGGCCTCACCGAGGTTGATGATCCACTCGCCGAGGTGGGGCGGGCGGACCCCGTAGGCCATGTTCTGGTTGTAGACCGAGCAGGTCGCGTGGTTGTCGCCGCAGATGCCGCAGATGCGGCTGGTGATGAAATGGGCGTCGCGGGGGTCCTTGCCCTTCATGAAGATCGAGTAGCCGCGGAAGATCGACGACGTGCTGTGGCATTCGGCGACCCGCTTGTTCGCAAAGTCGATCTTGGCGTAGATGCCGAGGCTCCCCACGATCCGGGTGATCGGGTCCCAGGCCATCTCGATGAGGCCGGTCTTGTCCGATGTGGGCGCGGCGTGGCGGGGCTGCGTGGTGGTCATGGCGTTCGGGCTCCTTACCAGGCCTTGCTGTAGCCGGTGGTCAGCTCGCGGCCCTTGTGGCGCCACTTGGGCTCGGCGTCGAGCTTGCGTTCGGTGATCTTGCGAAGCCTGCGGATGACTCCGCCGTAGGTCTTGCTCGCCGCCCCGGAGACCAGGCTGCCCGGCGGGGTGTCCATGAACGGCATGAACTTGTCCGGGAAGCCGGGCATCGTGCACCCGATGCAGATGCCCCCGACGTTCGGGCAGCCGCCGACGCCGTTGAGCCACCCGCGCTTCGGCACGTTGCACTTCACCACCGGGCCCCAGCAGCCCAGCTTGACCAGGCACTGCGGTTGGCCGTAGTCGGTGGCGAACTCGCCCTGCTCGTAGTAGCCGCCCCGGTCGCACCCCTCGTGGACCGTGGCACCGAACAGCCACTTCGGCCGCAGCGCGTCGTCGAGTGGAATCATCGGCGCGGCCCCGGCGGCCTGGTAGAGCAGGTAGAGGATCGTCTCGGACAGGTTGTCGGGATGGGTCGGGCACCCGGGCACACAGACGATCGGGATGCCGGCCTTCGACTTCCACCCCCAGCCCAGATAGTCCGGAACGCCCATCGCGCCGGTCGGGTTGCCGGCCATCGCGTGGATGCCGCCGTAGGTGGCGCACGTCCCGGCCGCCAGGACGGCCAGCGCCTTCGGCGCGAGCCGGTCGAGCCATTCGCTGGTGGTCATCGGTTGGCCGGTCTCGGGGTTGTTGCCGAAGCCACACCAATAGCCTTCGGGTTTGATCGCCTCATTGGGGATCGACCCCTCGACCACCAGAACGAATGGCTCCAGCTCGCCCCGGTCGGCTTTGAAGAACCACTCGATGAACGTGTCGGCCCCCTGGTCCGGGCCGCATTCGAAGTCGATCAACGGCCAGTGCACCGCGATCTTGGGTAATCCGGGCAGAGCGCCGAGTGCGATCTCCTCGATGCTCGGCTGGGTGGCGGCGGTGAGCGCGACGGAGTCACCGTCGCAGCTCAGACCCGCATTGATCCACAGAACGTGCACCACGCCCTCGTTGGACTCCTGCTGAGTGGCGGGCTGGGCTGTCGATGCTGACATCTCCTCGCTCCCCACGCGCTGACAACAGCGCCACCGGTGACTGGAGATCACTGTTCTAATCGGGTGGGGTGGATGGGGTAAGTGATTGGCTCCGCTAGGTGGTTCCGGGTGGGTCCGCCGTGCCCCCACTGTCCGGGGTGAGGGGGCCCTACCCCCGCACCGTATGGAGCTGAGCTGCTGCGTTCCCTTACCTTTGGGCGGATCGGTGGATCCACCGAACGGGCGAGGAGGACGAGGTGCAGCTCGTGTGGCTCGATGCGGTCCTCGCCCTCGGCTGCCTGCTTCTCGGGCTGTTCCACCTGGCCCGGATGCTCGGCGGCGGCTTCGGATCGACCACCACCGGAGGAGGCCCCCTGGGATCGAGTCCGGTCGCCGAGGCTTCGCACGCCGCGATGGGATTCGGGATGGCGGCCATGTTCTCCCCGCTGGGCGATCCGGTACCCGCACCGGTCTGGACCGGGATCTTCGCGCTGACCGCCGTCTGGTTCGCCGGGCTGGCGCTGCGGTGCGGGCTGGGCACCTGCGACGCCGGCCACCACGTCGTGAGTAGCGGGGCGATGCTGTTCATGCTGTTCGCCGGGGCGCATGAGCACGGGGGCGGGCCGGGCCCCGCGGTGGCCACGGGTGTGCTCGGGCTGGTGTCGGCCGTGGCGATCGTGCTGACCGGCTACTTCGGCTGGCACGGGCTGCGCTGCGGGGAGCGGGTCCTCGTCGCTCGCCGCGCGGCCGCCCGCCGTCGTCGCGCGATCCGGACCGGGGCAGGCTCGAACCGGGTCGCCGTCCGCCGGTCTCGGTCGGCGGGGCTACACGCGCCGCAGTCGGCGGCGTTCGGCCACCTGGCCATGACCGTCGCGATGATCCTCATGCTGTTGCCCATGGTCTGACCGGAGCCGGTCGTGACCCCGGCGGGGGAGAAAGCGCTGGGGCGCTAGATTCCCGCCGGCACGATCACGACGAGGAAGCGGAGGCAGACCCGCCATGGCGAGCATCGAAGAGGTCCGGTCCGGGATCGCGCTGGCCAACGACAAGGCCTCGGAGAGCCTGGGGGCCCTGCAACAGGCCCAGACCTGCATCGAGCAGGCCCAAGCCGCGCTGCAACAGGTCACCGAGGGCAGCGGGCAGGCCGATGTGGACCAGGCCAACGCCGCCTTCGCCGAAGCCGCCCGCAGCATCGCGGAGGTACAGCAGGCGGTCGCGGCGGCGATCCAGGAGTCCGAAGGCATCGCGAACCGCCTGTGAGCGCGTCCTACGAACCGACCTCGCTGGCCGGCGTCAAGGTCGTGCTCGCCGACGTCGCCGAGTTGACCCGAACAGCCCACCGGCACGTCGAGCTGGCCATGTCCCGGCTCGCGGAGGCGACCGCCCACCTGGCCGAGCTCGGGCGCCAGCATCACGAGCCGCTGGTCCCTGCGGGCCTGCTCCGCGCCGAGGCCGAGCTGGAGCACGGGCTGCAGCTGCTCGCCGTCGCGGCCACCGCGGTGGCGGACATCGACGCACGTCTCTGACCCCTGTGAGTGCGTAACAGTGTTAGAACACTGTTACGCACTCACAGGGGGAGGTGAGCTGGGGATCCTTGCTCCTGGCGCTCCGCGCTCTCCCGGGGGTCGTGGATGGTCGTGACGCCGTCGGTCCCGAGCTCGGTGTGGAGGTCCACCGTGTAGAAGCGGATCTCGTGCCCGTCCGGGTCGTGCAGCAGCGGCAGCACCCAGCCGGCCGACGCGCGATGCACCCCCGCATGCGTCTCGCCCAGCTCGGTCAGCCGCGCGGCGAGCGTGTCGAGGGCCGCCTTGTCGCGGACCCCGATGGCGAAGTAGTCGAAGCCGGCCGCCGCCTCGGCGCGGGCCGGGTCCAGCCGCAGCCCGAGATGGGGGCCCCCGCGGGGATGACGCAGCACGTAACCCATGAGCCGGCCGCCCTCGACGAACTCGACCGCGAGCTCGAAGCCCAGCCGGCTGGCGTACCAGTCGCGGGACCGGCCCAGCTCGCGGACCGGCAGCTTGACGTGATGGACCCCGGCCAGCTCGGGAACCGATGCGTTGCTCATCTCCGCCTCCAGTGCAGTCCAACTGCATCTTGCAGTTAGACTGCAACTTATGCCCGCGGACGTCAACACCCCGGACGGCAGCCGGCCACGCGGCCGGCAGGTGGCCCGGACCGAGGAGCGGATCATCGAGGCCGCGACCCGGATGTTCGTCGCCGACGGCTACGTGGCCACGACGCTGGCCGCGGTCGCCGAGGCCGCCGGGGTGGGGGAGCGCACCGTCTACTCCCGGTTCGGGTCCAAGGCCGCCCTGTTGAAACGGGTCGTCGACGTGGCCATCGTCGGCGACACCGAAAAGATCGACGTGCTGGGCCGGGACTGGATGCGGACGGCGCTGACCGCGCCGACCGCGATCGAACGCATCGACGCCCTCGCCGCGGCCAGCCGGCAGATCATGGGCCGCGCGGGCGCGCTGTTCGCGGTCGCCCAGCAGGCCGCCGCGATCGAACCGCTCATCGCCGAGCAGTGGCAGCAGGGCCGGGAACAGAGCCGGCACGCCCAGCGTGTGGTGTGGACCCGGATGGCGGCCGACGGCCTGCTCGCCGACGCCGCGGACCTCGATCGGCTGATCGACACCGCCAGCGTGCTCACCGCCGCCGAGACCTACCTGCTCATCACCCGAATGGTCGGCTGGCAGCTCGACGCCTACGAGACGTGGATCCGCGACACCCTCACCCGGCTGATCGACGGCCCCGGCATCCCCGGCCCCGGACCGGTGGGCCGCGCCGCGACGCGACCGACCGGAGGCTAGATTCCCGCTGGCGGCACCGCTACGACAGCCGGGAGGCAGACCCGTCATGGCCAGCATCGACGATGTCCGGGCGGCCGGGATCGCCGGTGGCACCCGCCGCTGATGGCGAAACGGGCCCGGCGCGACCGGATCACGGCCGCCTTCGACGAGTTCCACGCGGCGGTCGGCGCCGCGCTCAGCGCCGCGGCGCGGCTGCGGGACAGCGTCGCGCAGGCCCGTGCCGAGACGATCGCCGAGATGTGGCTGCGCGCCGACGGGATCGACGCCGCCCGAGCCGATCCGGGGCTGCAGGCCGTCTTCGCCAACCCGCGTCTGGCGGGGACCGTCGCCCGCGTTCAGGCCGACCGGGCGGCCGCGTTCGACGAGTGGCTCGCGACCGGCCCGGAGCGGTTGGCGGGCCTGCTCGACGAGGTCGCCCCCGGTTCGGCCGGCCGGGACCCGGTGGAGTGGCTCGGCCAGGTCGGGAAGGTCGACGGCGCCGGGCCGGTGCCTCAGCTGTGGCGGATCGGGACCGGCGGCGTCGGGTCCGCCGAATGCGGCTTCCCGGTCGGTGTCCCGCTGCTGGACGAGTCGCATCTGCAGATCACCTCGACGCACGACACCCGCGCCGCCGCCGAGACGCTGGTCGAGACGCTGCTCATCCGCGTCGCGAGCTACTTCCGGCCCGGACTCGTGCAGGTGCACGTGTGGGACGTCGGGCAGTTCACCGGGGCGCTGCCCGGGCTGTACCCGCTCACCCGCACCGGGCTGCTGACCGTGCACGATCCCGGCCGGCTGGAGCACCTGCTCGCGGAGCTCTCGGACCGGATCCGGCGGGTGCATACCCGGGTGCTCGTCGACGGACATCCGTCGCTGCGGGCGCTGGCCGGGACGACGGGTGTGCGCAGCGAGCCATGGGTCCTCGCCGTGCTGGCCGGCAACCGGGCGGCCCTGAAGGAGGACGATCATCGTCAGCTCCAGCGGGTCATGCGCGGCGGCCTCGCCTGCGGCATCCAGCTCGTGCTGCTCGATGTGCCGATGACCGTCGGGGCGCCCGTGGAGACCGTGCGCCTGCGTGACGACGGCACCGCGGTGACGTCGATGACCGGCCCGCACGTCACGGTCCGGCCCGATCCGCCGTTGTCCGGCGAGGCAGTGGCCAGGGCCTGCCACGCGATCGCCGACGAGCACGAACGCTGGCGAACTCGCGTCGGCACGTTCGCCGACCTGCTGCCACCGCCCGAGCAGCGGGGCCGGTTCAGCTCGGTGGCCGGCCTGCACGCTCCCGTCGGGTTCGCCGACGGCATCCCGGTCGAGCTGGCACTCGCCGACACGTCGCCGCATGCGCTGGTCGGCGGGCCGAGTGGTTCGGGCAAGACGAACCTGCTGCTCGCCATGATCAGCTCGATGGCCGCCCGGTACGACCCGGACGAGCTCGAGCTGTACCTGCTCGACTTCAAGGAGGGCGTGTCGTTCGCGCAGTTCGCTCCGGGGCGCCGCGATACGACATGGCTCCCGCACGCGCGGCTGATCGGCGTCAACATCAATACCGACCGAGAGTTCGGGCTCGCGCTGCTGCAGTTCCTCGCCGAGGAGATGCGCCGCCGCGCCGAGGCGGCCAAGGCCTGTGAGGTGACGAAGCTCGAGGAGCTGCGCGCGGCCGATCCGGACGGTCGCTGGCCGCGGATCGTCGCGGTGATCGACGAGTTCCAGTACCTGTTCGCCGAGCGTGACGCCGTCACTCGGCAGGCGACCCAACTGCTGGAGGATGTCGCGCGGCGCGGCCGATCCCAAGGCATTCATCTGGTGCTGGCCAGCCAGGACGTGTCGGGCATCGAGGCGTTCTGGGGGCGACCCGCGATCTTCGAACAGTTCGTCCTGCGGATCGCGTTGCCCCGCGCGCGCCGGGTGCTCGCCGACCTCAACGCCGCGGCGCTCGACCTGCCGCGCTGGCACGCCGTGCTCAACCACGAGTCCGGCATTGCGCATGGCAACGAGATCGTGCGCATCCCCGACGCCACCGGCAAGGGGTCGGTCGACGAGGTGCAGCGGACCCTGTACGAGAACCATGCGGCGGGCCGGGCGCAGCCCCGGCTCTTCGACGGCAGCCGGGCACCTCGCCTCGCCGAGCTGGCGGTGGGCCTTCGTCCGGGCGACGGCCCGCCGAGCGCACTGGTCGGCCAGCGCATCGACGTCGCAGGCAGCGCCGCCGCAGTGCGCCTGCCCGCGGCGCCGGGGCGCAACCTCGGGGTGATCGGTGCGGGCGAACCGGACGCCGTGCGGGTGCTGGGCGCCGCCGCGGAATCGCTGGGGCTGCAGTATCCGCCGGGGGCCGCCGGGTTCGTGCTGGCGCCGCTGGTGGCCGAGGCCGCCGGGCCTGCCGCCGCGCTGGCTGAGCGGCTCGTCGCGGCCGGGCACACGCCGGAGACGGTGCGGCTCGACACGCTGCGCGCCAGGGTGGAGGCGCTCGCGGCCGAGGTGACGGCCCGGCGGTCCAGCGGCGAACGGCGTCCGCTGCATCTGGTCCTGTATGCCGCGGATGCGGCGGACATCGTGCTCGAGCGCGCCGGGACCGACGCGCTGCGGCAGGTGTTGCGGTTCGGGCCGGAGACCGACGTCCATGTGCTCGGCTGGTGGCGGAGCGCGCAGCGGCTGAAGGCGTTGCTGACCATGGCTGCGTCGGCCGACGACCTCGGCGCCTGGGTCGGCCTGGACGTCCAGGGCAGCGAGCTGGGCGCCCTCGCACCCGGGATGCTGGTGAGCTGGTCGCCGCGGCCCGGTCGCGCGCTGCTGTTCGACCGTGCCCAGCACTCCCGCCCGGAGGTTGTGATCGTGCCGTCGCTGGAGGGGTCGTGAGTGCGGCTCGCGAGTACCGGGACGTCGTCGCCGGGATCACCGCGGCTGTCGACGCGTTGCGCGAGCGCGACCGGGAGCGTTTCACCGCCCTGGCCCGGCGCCTCGTCGAGCTGGACGCGGCGATGGTTCGCGCCGAGGAGCGCGCCGCGTTGTCCCGGCTCGGCGTGGACCTGCACTGGGAAGCGGCGTTGAAGGCGCTCTGGGCGGAGTCGTGGATGACGTTGCGTCCGATGCCGACTCCGGATAGGGACGGTCCGGCCCCGGCGGACCCGTCCGCCCTGGACGCTCTGGACACTGTAGTCGCCCAGCGTTACGAGGAACTGCAGGACGCCGTCCGCAGGCGGGGCTTTCGCCTCCCCCGCCGTCGCTGACCTCGACGCCGCGGCCGTCACTCGCGTTATGGAGCCACAACGCGCTTCCGGCGGGCCCTTACTCGCGTTATGGAGCCATAGCGTGCTTCTGGCTGAGATCTGGGAACGTCGTGGCTCCATGATGTGGATCGGGACGGCGCATTGAACGTGGTATGGAGCCAGGATGCAACCGGCGTTCAACGACTCTGTGGATAACTGCGCGAAACCGCGATTCAGAAGCAGGTGCGGCGCCAATCGTGCATCGCCGTTCGACGCGCTCGGGTTTTCTCGTGCATGGTGCGCCGGTGGATATGTCCTCGTTTCCCGCCTTCCGCGGCTCAGAAGCGGTCGCGGCCGGCCTGCTGACCGCCGGCCAGCTTCGCGGCCCGCGATTTCGTCCGCTGTTTCGCAACGTCTATACCACGGCCGACCGGAATGTGACCCACGAACTGCGCTGCCGGGCGGCCACGCTGGCGCTCCCCGACGGTGCGGTGATCACCGGGCGGTCGGCCGCCACCGTCCGGGGCGTCCGCCTCTGCTGGCCGGATGACGACGTCCAGGTGGTCGCACCGCTGGGGATGCGACTTGCCCGTCGGACGGGCCTGCGCATCCGACGCACCGAACTCACCGGCGGCGAGTGGGACGACTGGGCGAACGGCAGGCTGGCGAGCCCGCTGCGAACGGCGTTGGACCTGCTGCTCGCGCGGCCGCTACCGGACGCCGTCGCTGATCTCGACGCAGTACTGCGGGCGGATCTGGTCGGCCGACGTCGCAGCGTCAAGATCGCTCGTACCGATCTTGCGTTCCCCGCCGAAAAGGTGGCCGTCGAGTACGACGGGGATTGGCGAGATGGCGAACTCTGGGCCCTCAACCGAGACCGGGATCGACTCAATCGCGTTCACAACGCAGGTTGGGCCGTGGTGTTCATCACCGCGCCGCTGTTACGAAACAAGGAACAACTGCTCGCAGCGGTTCGCTCGGCCCTCGCCCGTCGCCGATGACCGCATCATGGCTCCAGCACGCGCCGAGGCAGCGCCCCCGGATCGCGTGGTGGCTCCATAATGCGGGTAATGGCGCGCGGTGGCCGCGTCATGGCTCCATAATGTCCAGGGTTTCGTCGAGACCGGTGTCGTCGCGCGCGAGAAAGCTGGCCACTCGCTCGACGGCGTCCTCGAACTCGGGATGAAGGTCCACGAACGCCCGCAGCCGGTCGGCCACCCACCCCCACGTGACCTGCTCGTCACCCCGCCGTTCGGCGAGCTCCTCGATTCCACGGTCGGTGAAGTACATAGCCCGTAGTTCTAGCTCAAGGCCTTGTCGATCACTTCGGCCTGCTCCACCTCATGGACCTTCGAGGAGCCCGGGGCGGGGGCGGCCATCCGGCGGCGGGAGACCCGGGTGAGGCGGGAGAGCCGCCCGGGCAGCCGCTCCGGCAACTCCAGGCCGAAGTAGGGCCAGACACCCTGGTTGGACGGCTCCTCCTGGACCCAGCGGATATCGGTGACGTCCGGGTAGCGCTCGAGCACCTCGGCGATCTGCCGCTCCGGCAGCGGGTAGAGCTGCTCGACGCGCACGAGCGCGGTGTCGGTGATGCCACGACTCTCCCGCGCCGCGGCCAGCTCCCAGTAGATCTTGCCGCTGCACAGCAGCAGCTTACGGACGCCGGTCGGGTGGTCGGTGTCGCGGTAGCGCGGGTCGTCGATGACGCTGCGGAACCGCCCGCCGGTGAAGTCGTCGAGCGACGAGACGACCTGCTTGGCCCGCAGCATCCACTTCGGGGTGAACACCACCAGCGGCCTGCGCACTCCGTCGAGGGCGTGCCGGCGCAGCAGATGGAAGTAGTTCGCGGGCTCCGAGGGCAGCGCGACCGTCATCGACCGCTCGGCGCACAGCTGCAGGAACCGCTCGATCCGGCCCGACGAGTGGTCCGGGCCCTGACCCTCGAGTCCGTGCGGGAGCAGCAGAACGACATCCGCCAGCTGACCCCACTTCGCCTCGCCGGAGGAGACGAACTCGTCGATGATCGACTGCGCGCCGTTGACGAAGTCGCCGAACTGCGCCTCCCACAGCACCAGGGCGTCCGGGTTGGCCACCGAGTATCCGTACTCGAAGCCGAGCGCGGCGAACTCCGACAGCGCAGAGTCGTAGGGCAGGAAGCGGCCGGGGCCCTCGGCCAGGTTGCGCAGCGGGTAGTACTCCTCGCCCGTCTTGCGGTCGATGATCACCGAGTGTCGCTGCACGAAGGTGCCGCGGCGGGAGTCCTGTCCGGAAAGGCGGACGAGCTTGCCCTGCATCACCAGCGAACCCATCGCGATGAGTTCGGCGAAGGCCCAGTCGATCTTGCCTTCCCGGGACATCGTGTGGCGGCGCTGCAGCACCGGCTTGACGCGCTGGTGGACGGTGAACCCGTCGGGCAGGTTGACGTGCGCGTCCCCGATGCGGTGGATGACCTCAAGGGGGATCGCGGTGTCCAGGTCGCTGGGCGCCAGCTGCTCCTGCTCGACCGACGGCGAGGCGGCCGGCGGCGTGCGTTCCAGCTCGCGGACCTCCTCGAAGACGTGCTCGAGCTGGCTGGAGAAGTCGCGGAGCGCGTGCTCGGCCTCCTCCACGTTGATGTCCCCGCGGCCGATCAGCGACTCGGTGTAGATCTTCCGGACGCTGCGCTTGGCGTCGATGATGTCGTACATCGCCGGCTGGGTCATCGACGGGTCGTCGCCCTCGTTGTGGCCGCGGCGCCGGTAGCAGATCATGTCGATGACGACGTCGTTGTTCCACCGCTGGCGGTAGTCGACCGCAAGCTTGGCCACCCAGACGCACGCCTCCGGGTCGTCACCGTTCACGTGGAAGACGGGGGCGCCGATCATCTTCGCCACATCGGTGGAGTACTGCGACGAGCGGGAGTGTTCGGGTGCCGTGGTGAAGCCGACCTGGTTGTTGATGACGACGTGCACGGTGCCGCCGGTGCGGTAGCCGCGCAGCAGCGCGAGGTTCAGGGTCTCGGCCACGACACCCTGCCCGGCGAAGGCCGCGTCACCGTGCAACAGCAGCGGCAGCACGGTGAAGCCACCCTCACCCTTGTCGAGCAGGTCTTGCTTGGCGCGGACGATCCCCTCCAGCACCGGGTCGACGGCCTCGAGATGCGAGGGGTTCGCGGTCAGCGACACGACGGTCTCGCCGTCGCCGAACATCCGGAAGTACTTGCCCTCGGCACCGAGGTGGTACTTCACGTCACCGGAGCCGTGCGCCTGGGCGGGGTCGAGGTTGCCCTCGAACTCCCGGAAGATCTGGCTGATCGGCTTGCCGACGATGTTGGCCAGCACGTTGAGCCGTCCACGGTGTGGCATGCCGATGACGACCTCGTCGAGCTCGTACTCGGCCGCCTTGTCGAGCACCGCGTCGAGCAGCGGGATGACGGTCTCGCCGCCCTCCAGCGAAAACCGCTTCTGCCCGACGTACTTGGTCTGCAGGAAGGTCTCGAACGCCTCCGCGGCGTTGAGCTTGGACAGGATGTACTTCTGCTCGGCCACCTGTGGCTTGGCGCGCTGAACCTCGATGCGGTCCTGCAGCCAGGCCCGCTGCGCCGGGTCCGAGATGTGCATGTACTCGGTGCCGATCGTGCGGCAGTAGGCGTCCCGCAGCACCCCGAGGACGTCGCGCAGCTTCATATGCGCCTCGCCGGCGAAACCGCCGACGGCGAACTCGCGATCGAGGTCCCACAGGGTGAGGCCGTGCGAGAGCACGTCGAGGTCGGGGTGGCGGCGCTGGCGGTAGTTCAGTGGGTCGGTGTCGGCCATCAGATGGCCGCGGGTCCGGTAGGACTCGATCAGCTCCAGTACCCGGGCGGTCTTGTCGACGGCGCCTTCCGGGATGTCCTGCACCCAGCGCACGGGTTCGTACGGGACCCGGAGCGAGGCGAAGATCTCGTCGTAGAAGCCGTCGGTCCCGAGTAGCAGCTGGTGCACCCGGCGCAGGAAGTCGCCCGACTCGGCACCTTGGATGATCCGGTGGTCGTAGGTCGAGGTCAGTGTGATGATCTTGCTGACGCCGATCTCGGCGAGCCGTTCCTCGCTGGCCCCCTGGAACTCGGCCGGGTACTCCATCGCGCCGACGCCGATGATCGCGCCCTGGCCCTGCATCAGCCTCGGCACGCTGTGGTTGGTGCCCAGCGTGCCGGGGTTGGTGAGGCTGATCGTGGTGCCCGCGAAGTCGTCGGCGGTCAGCTTGCCGCCCCGCGCCTTGCGCACGATGTCCTCGTAGGCCGACCAGAACCGGGCGAACGACATCGACTCGCAGCCCTTGATCGACGCGACGACGAGCGAGCGCTGCCCGTCGCGTCCCGGCAGGTCGATGGCCAGCCCGAGGTTGACGTGCTCGGGCTGCACGACCGAGGGCCTGCCGTCGGTCTCGGCGAAGTGCCGGTTCATGACCGGGAAGTCGGCCAGCGCCTTCACGACCGCGTAACCGATGAGGTGGGTGAAGGAGATCTTGCCGCCCCGGGTGCGCTCCAGCTGGTTGTTGATGACGACCCGGTTGTCGGCGAGCAGCTTCGCGGGCACGGCGCGCACGCTGGTCGCGGTCGGCACCGTCAGCGACGCGTTCATGTTCTTGACGACGGCGCTCGCCGCGCCCCGCAGCGGGGTGACCGCGCCGCTGTCCGGCCTGGGGGCGGGCTTGGCGGCGGCCTTGGAGGTGGTGCCCGCGGCCGGCTTACCGGCGTCGGGCACCAGGGCTGCGGCGGTCGAGGAGACCGCGGACGCGCCGTCGATCCGGGCGGCGGCGCGGGGCGCGGTCGCCGGGGCGTCCCGGCCGCCGCGGTCGGTGACCCGCCGCTGCTCGGTCGGCCCAGCGGGCTCGGGCGTGGGTGCGTCGGACACCCCCCGGGTTGGCTCGATGTCTTCGGCGACACCGTTGCCCGGGCTCTGTGGCCGGTAGTCGGCGAAGAAGTCGTGCCAGGCGGGGTCTACCGCCGCAGGGTCGTCGAGGAACCGCTGGTACATCTCCTCGACGAGCCACTCGTTGGGTCCGAACTGGCTCGCCTCACCGGATGTACTACTGCTGGACACGCTCTCAACCGCCTTGATCGCTTGCTCGTCGGGGCCGGGACCGCTGTCAGGTTAGTCCCGTGCCGCAGACCGGGCAGCAGCGCGCGGCAGGTCCGCCGACAGTCAGGAGATCCACTCCTTGACCTGGGCGAATACCTTCGGCTCTTCCCGGCTGACCGGATTGATGTGCAGATGCGTCACTCCTGCCATCTGCAGTGCGGCGATTCGCTCCCGGACATACGACGGCGGACCGATGAGTGTGACGTTGTCGATGAACTCGTCCGGCAGCGCTGCGGCGGCCTCCTCCTTCTTGCCGTCAAGATACAGGTCCTGCACGGTCCGCGCGGCGTCCTCGTAGCCCTGCCGGGCGAAGATCGTGTTGTAGAAGTTGCGTCCCCGCGCCCCCATCCCACCGACGTAGAGCGCGTACATTCCCCGGGCGAGCCGACGGGCGGGTTCGAACATCTCCTCCTCGATGGCCAGGATGCCGCCACCGGTGATCTGCAGTGGGCCGAGCTCGGGTGCCCGTTTGGCAAGCCCGGCGTCGAGGGCGGGCCCGAACACCTCGCGGACCTTCTCCGGCATGAGCACGTGCGGCAGCCAGCCGTGGGCGAGCTGCGCGGTCATCTCGACATTGCGGTCGCCCAGCGCGGCCACCCAGATCGGGATGTCGGGGCGGAGGGGATGGTTGATGAGCTTGAGCGGTTTGCCGAGGCCGGTGCCCTGGCCTTCGGGCAGCGGGATCGGGTAGAGGCCCTCGTTGGTGACCCGCTCGCGCCGCCACACCTTCCGGCAGACCTCGATGATCTCCCGGGTCCGGGCGATGGGCTTGTCGTAGGGCACGCCGTGGAACCCCTCGATGACCTGCGGGCCGGAGGCGCCCAGTCCGAGGATCATCCGTCCGCCGGAGAGAGCGTCGAGGCTGGCGGCGGTCATCGCCGTCAGCGTGGGGGTGCGCGTGTAGATCGGCAGAATGCCCGACCCGATCTCCACGCGCTCCGTCTTCGCCGCCAGATATCCCATCATGGAGACGGCGTCGTAGCTGTAGGCCTCGGCGATCCAGGCGACGTCCAGCCCGGCGTTCTCGAGGGCGATCACGCGCTCGACGCCGGCGAGGGGGTCGTCGCTGTACTGGACTTGGGTCGACAGCTTCATGCTTCGGGGTCTAACGCAGGGTTACTCGCCAGTCAAGTGACGTCACGACCACGGGGAGATGTCGCGTTGCTGCGGCACCCCGTCGAGGACGACGTCGACCCGCTCGGTGAAGAAGGAGACCAGGTCCTTGATCTGCACGGCGTCGGGCAGCGGATCGGGATAGGTCCACGCAACGTCGGGCAGGTCGTCCAGCGACCAGTAGGAGGCCACGCCCTTGTAGGCGCAGGACGTCACGCGGTCGCTGCGGCGCAACAGGTCCGTCGCGACATCCTCGGCGGGCAGGTAGTACCGCACCGGCAGGTGCGTCTCGAACAGCAGCGACGGCCGGGTGCTCTCCGCGAGCACCCGGCCGCGGTGCTCGATCCGGACCCGGCGGGAGCTGCGCCGCACGTCGATCCGGTGGAACGGGTCGCGGGGATGGCTGAGGACCTGCTCGTCCTCCTCGAACCAGGGGCCGAAGGCGGCGAAGTCCAGCACCACGTACCCGTCGAGGTCGGGATCGGCGGGCCGGAACGCCGAGCCGGGACGTTCCTGGTCGCCGAGGCGGACGGTGAGCACCTCGCCCGCGCTGGTGTGCACCCCGAACCCGGTGGCCGGGGTGAGCACCTGCTGCCCGCCGGAACCCAGCGGTACCGGGCCGGGGCCGTGCCGGTCTCCCGCGCCGGGGGCCGCGACCAGGTCCCCCCGGACGTCGGCGGCGGGCACCGCGTACTGCGGGACCACCCGCTGCGGCTCCCACACCAGCAACGCGCGGGTGCTGTCGAGCGCGGTCGCACCGTCCAGCTCCGCCCGGATCCGCTTCGCCGTGGGCTCGTAGCGCAGGCCGTCGAGCCCGGCGAGGAACCGGCGCGCCATCCGGGTGGCCATCAGCAGGCCTCGATCTCCACCCGGGTGTCGGAGAACGTCGGCGCGTTACCCAGGTCGGCGAAGACGAACGGGTTCACCGCGTTGACCGTGGAGTGGTCCTTGGTGTTCTTGGGCCAGGCGCCCATCGGCGACAGCACCGTGCCGGGCGCGATCTCGTCGGTGACCCTGGCCAGCGCGACGAACTGGCCGCGGTCGTTGAACACCCGCGCGTACTGCCCGTCGGCGATGCCGCGCTCGGCCGCGTCCCGCGGATGGATCGTCACCACGGGTTCGCCCTGCACCCGCCGCTGCGCCGGCTGGTCGGCGGCGCTGGAGTTGAGATAGGCGTGCGACTTGGGCGAGACGAGATTGAGCCGGTAGCCGGTGTCGGCGGTCTCCCGGGGCGGCACGTAGTGCGGGAGCGGGTCGACGACGCCGCCGGGCTGGAACTCGTTCGAACCCTGCCGGAACAGCGGGATGACGAAGTTGCCCGCCTCGGCCGCGACCGAGGACCGGAACTCCGTCTTGCCCGACGGGGTCGGGAAGTTGCCCTCGGCGTGCGGGGCGTACTCGTCGGCCGAGGGCAGGTTCAACCGGGCCCAGCCGGTCTCCCGCAGCGACTCGACCGTGATGCCCTGCATCACCGGGGACGACCAGTCGAAGGCCTCGGCGATCAGTTCCTCGTCGGTGCGCCGGAAGCAGGGTTCGGTGAAGCCCATCCTGGCGGCGAGCCTGCGGAACAGCTCGGTGTTGGAGACCGCCTCGCCCAGCGGGGCGATCGCCGGGGTGTTCAGCGAGACGTAGAAATGGCCCCAGCTGAACATGATGTCGGGCTGCTCGAGCTGGGTCGTGGCCGGCAGCACGAGGTCGGCGTAGCGCGCGGTGTCGGTGAGGAAGTGGTCGCTGACCACGGTGAACAGGTCCTCCCGGGCCAGTCCGGCGGCCACCTTGGCCTGCTCGGGGCACACCACCATCGGGTTGGAGTTGTAGACCATCAGCGCCGTGATCGGGGGGTCCAGCCCCAGCTCCCCGGTCAGCGCCCGGCCCAGCAGGAACTGGTTGACCACCCGGGTACCCGGGGTGGCCAGCTCCGGATGCATGAGGGCACCCCAGTTCACCGGGAACGCCCACAGCGGCAGCTGCAACAGCCCGCCGCCCACCCGACGCCAGGCCCCGACCAGGGCCGGCAGGCAGGCGATCGAGCGGACGGTCTGCCCGCCGCCCGCGTGCCGCTCGATCGCCACCCCGATCCGGATCATCGACGGTTGGGTGGTGGCGTACTCGCGGGCCAGCGTGCGGATGTCCGCGGCCGGGATCCCGGTCTCGGTCTCCGCCCACTCCGGGGTGTACCGCCGCACCCGCTCGACGAGCTCGTCGTAGCCGACCGTGTGGTCGCGGACGTAGCCGTCGTCGGTCAGGCCCTCCTCGATGATGACGTGCATCATGGCCAGCGCGAGCGCGCCGTCGGTGCCGGCCCGGATCGGGAGGTGCCAGTCGGCCCGCCGGGCCGTCTGGTGCCGCACCGGGTCGATCACCACGACCTTCGCGCCGCGGCGCTGGGCCTCGGCCACGAACGGCCACAGGTGCAGGTTGGTGGAGATCATGTTGCAGGCCCAGATGATGATGTAGCGAGAGTGCACGAGGCTCTCCGGGTCGACGCCCGCGGTGGCGCCGATCGTCATCGTGTAGGCGGTGCAGGCCCCGGAGTCGCAGTAGGTGCGCTCGGCGATCGTCGCCCCGAGCTTGTTGAAGAACGGGTCGCCCACGTTCAGCCCGTTGAGGATGCCCTCGGTGCCCAGGTAGCTGACCGGCATGATCGCCTCGGGCCCGTGCTCGGCGATCGTCGCCCGGAACCGGGAGGCGATCTCGTCCAGCGCGTCGTCCCAGGAGATCCGCGTGAACCGGCCGCTGCCCTTGGGACCGGTGCGCCGCAGCGGGTGGAGCACGCGGTCCGGGCTGTAGACCTTGTCGACGTAGTTGTTGACCTTGACGCAGAGTCCGCCGCGGGTGAACGGGTGCTCGGGGTCGCCGCGCACCTCGGTGGCCCGGCCGTCGGCGACCGTGACCAGCATCGCGCAGGTGTCCGGGCAGTCGTGCGGGCAGGCGGCGCGCACGGTCGTGGTGACGGGAAGGGCCTCGGTCGCGGTCATCAGATCTCCCGGCAGGTCTGCGGGGTGCCGCCATGGGCCGGTGCCGAGCGGGACCGGGGTTCGTATCGGCGGGCTTCTGCGCATTGTGCGCCGTCCAGGGACGGCTGCCTAGACCCGAGCGTGCGGGTTGGCTCAGACGATCGTGCGGTCCCGGCCCGCCCAGTACGGCTTGCGCAGCTCCTTCTTCAGGACCTTGCCGGTGGGGTTGCGCGGCAGCTCGTCGACGACCGCGACGGCTCTCGGGCATTTGAACGAGGCGAGGTGCTCGCGGCCGTAGGCGAGCAGTGCGTTCTCGTCGATACTCGCACCGGGGGCGGCCACGACGACCGCCATCGGCACCTCGCCCCAGTGGTCGTCGGGCACCCCGATCACCGCCACGTCGGCGACGCTCGGGTGCTCGGCGAACACCCGCTCGATCTCGGCGGGGTAGATGTTCTCCCCGCCACTGATGATCATGTCCTTGATCCGGTCGGTGACGTAGACGTAGCCGTCCGCGTCCAGGTATCCGCCGTCGCCGGAACGCAGCCAGCCGTCCGGGGTGATCGTCTCGGCCGTCGCCTCGGGCTTGCCCCAGTAGCCACTCATGAGTTGCTGGGTGCGGACCCAGATCTCCCCGGGCGCACCGGTGGACACCGGCTCGCCGGTCGCGGGGTCGCGGATCTCGATCTCGACGCCGTGGATCGGGGTGCCGGCCGAGACCAGCCGGTGTTCGGCCGCCGGGTTCTCGTGGTCCGCCGGGCCGAGCGAGCTCACCACACCCGCCGCCTCGGTCATGCCGTAGACCTGGTGCAGCCGTCCGGGGAACAGCGTCAGACAGGCGCGCATCACCGGCAGCGGCATCGGGGAGGCGCCGTAGGACAGCGCGCGCAGCGCCGAGAAGTCACGCTGGTCGACGCCGGGAACCTGGGTGATCGCCGCCAGCAGCGCGGGCACCAGGAAGGTGTGGGTGATGCGCTCGCGTTCCACCATGTCCAGCACCGCGACCGGGTCGGGCGTCCGCAGCATCACCATCCGGGCCCCGACGTGGATCGCGACCAGCGCGTAGCTCGTCCCACCGACGTGGAACAGGGGCATCGCGACCTGCACCGCGTCGTCGTCGCCCAGCACGAAGTCCGTGGCCACATTGGCCGAATGCGCGAGGATTCCCCGGTGGGTGAGCATCGCGCCCTTGGGGAACCCGGTGGTGCCCGAGGTGTAGAGCTGGACGAAGCAGTCATCCGGACGGGCGGGGTGGACGGCGATGTCGGGGTCGTGGGCGGTCAGTAGCGGCTCGTACTCGTCGGCGTCCCCGCCGATGCGCAGCACCCGCTCGACGCACGGCAGCTTGTCGCGGATCTGTGCGGCGGCGGCGGTGAACTCCGGGCCGACGAAGAGGATCTTCGCCTTCGCGTCGTTGATCACGTAGACGATCTCGGGCGGCGCCAGCCGGAAGTTCACGATCGCGTTCGCCGCCCCGATCCGGGCGCAGGCCAGTGTCAGCTCCAGGCACGACGGGTGGTTGAGATCGAGCACGGCGATCCGATCGCCGGGGCCGATGCCGTTGGCACGCAACGCGGCGGCGGCTCGACGCACGCGCTGTGCCAACTGTTGCCACGTCCAGCTCGATCCTTCGAAGCGAAGCGCCTCGACATCGGGCCGCTCGCGTTCCCACCGCGAGATCAGGTCGGAGACCGTGGACGGGACAGGCATGGTGGCTCCCGGTGATGTGGCGGAGAACACATGGTCGTCATTGCGGATGCTAGCCCGGCTCGAGGGGGTACGGATCCGGCGAACGCACCCAGAACGAGGCATCTGTGGCATTGCCGACAACCTTGACGCCGGCCCGCCGCGATGGTCGGCTTGCGGTTGTCGCACCTCACCCAACCGGCGGAGGAGTTGAGCAATGGCGCTCGATCCACAAGCACAGGCCTTGATCGATGAGCTGGCGGCGCAGGGGATGAAGGACTTCTCGGAGATGACCGTCGAGGAGGCTCGGGAGGCGGGGCTGGCCTTCATCGCCCTGCAGGGCGATCCCGAGGAGGTCGGGAACGTCCAGGAGCGGACCATTCCCGGCCCGGCGGGCCAGATCCCGGTGCGGATCTACACGCCCGCGGGCGAGGGCCCGCATCCGGTGGTCGTCTACTTCCATGGCGGCGGCTGGGTCATCGGCGATCTCGACGTCGTCGACCGCCCGTGCCGGACGTTGACGAACGCGGCCAACGCGGCGGTGGTCGCCGTCGGCTACCGCAAGGCCCCCGAGCACCGCTACCCGGCGGCGGTGCAGGACTGCTACGCCGCGACCGCGTGGGTGGCCGACAACGCCGCCGAGCTGGGGCTGGATGCGTCGCGGATCGCGGTGGCGGGCGACAGCGCGGGTGGCAACCTCGCCGCGATCACCGCGCAGCTGGCCACGCAGCGCGGCGGGCCGTCGCTGGTCTACCAACTGTTGATCTATCCGGCGGTGGATGCGGCGGGAGACTATCCCTCGTACGCCGAGAACGGCGAGGGCTATCTGCTGACCACGTCCGCGATGGACTGGTTCTACCACCACTACCTCGGCGAGGACCGGTCCCTGGCCGAGGAGCCGATGGTCTCGCCGATCCGCGGCGACCTCGCCGGGCTGCCCCCGGCCACCGTGATCACCGCGGGCTACGACCCGCTGCGTGACGAGGGTGACGCCTACGCCCGCAAGCTGGCCGAGGCCGGGGTGAAGACCGAGCATGTCACGAACCCGACGATGATCCACGGCTTCTTCTGGATGCTCGGCGTCATCGGCCACACCCGGGGCGTGTACGACCAGGTCGGCAGGCAGCTGAAGGCGGCGTTCGGCACCTGAGCCTCCGGTCCCGCGCGCCCGTCCGCGGCCCCTGCGGCAGGATGAGCGGGTCGAGGGACCGGGGGGCGGCGGGGAGTGGAACCGAGCGGGCGGATCGTCGCCGACGCGCTGACCAAGCAGTTCGGGCCGGTCACCGCGGTGGAGGGGCTCAGCTTCGCCGTCGAGCCCGGCACGGTGACGGGTTTTCTCGGCCCCAACGGCTCCGGGAAGACCACCACCCTGCGGATGCTGCTGGGCCTGGTGGCGCCGACCTCGGGCGAGGCGCGGATCGACGGGCTGCGCTTCGCCGAACTGCCTCGTCCGGCCAGTGTGGTGGGCGGCGTGCTGGAGGCGCAGGGGTTCCACCCCGCCCGCTCGGCCCGCGCCCACCTGCGGGTGCACGCCGCCGCCATCGGCGTGCCGGACGGGCGGGTCGAGGAGGTTCTCGCGCTCGTCGGGCTCGCCGGGGACGCTCGTCGGGCAGCCGGTGGCTTCTCGCTGGGCATGCGGCAGCGGCTCGCGCTGGCGACCGCGCTGCTCGGCGACCCGCGGGCGCTCGTGCTCGACGAGCCGGGCAACGGGCTCGACCCTGCGGGCGTCGCCTGGCTGCGGTCGTTCCTGCGCGGGTTCGCCCGCGAGGGGCGCAGCGTGCTCGTCTCCAGCCATCTGCTGGCCGACGTCGACCAGATGGCCGACCACCTCGTCGTCCTGCGTGCCGGACGGTGTGTCTACCAGGGCGGGCTCGACCGGTTGCGGGCCGCGCAGCGGCCGCGGGTGCTGGTGCGCTGTGCGTCGCCGGCGGACCTGGCCGAACAGCTCGCCAGGAGCGGACTGCTCGAGATCGACACGATGCCCGACGGCAGGCTCGCGGTCGCCGCAGACCCGATCCGGGTCGGCGATGCGGCGCTGGCCGCAGGCGTGGCCATCTACGGGATGGTCGAGGAGCGGCACGACCTCGAACAGCTGTACCTCCAGCTCACCACCGACCCGGGGCCCGCGCCGCGATGAGGGGGCTGCTGCGCGCGGAGCTGCGCAAGACCGCATCCACCAGCGCCTGGTGGGCACTGCTCGGACCGGTCGTCCTGCTCGCGCTGTCGATCAACGCGTTCGGCGGGCTGTTCGGTGCGAGGATCGCCGGGCTGGGCGCGGAGTCGGCGGTGGTGCTACTGGCCTCGCTGGCCTACTCCCTCGGCCTGACCAGCGTGCTTGCCATGGCACACGGGATCGTCGTCGTGACGAACGAGTTCCGGCACCGGACGATCACGGCGACCTACCTCACCGCGCCGGGGCGCGAGCGCGTGCTGCTGGCGAAGATCCTCACCGCGGGTGCCGTCGGCAGCGGTTACGCGGGGGCCGCGGTCGTGCTCGGGGCGGGGATCGGACTGGCCGTGCAGGGCGGCGTCGCCCTGCCTGCACCGGGCCCGCTGCTGAGTGTGATCGCCACCGGGATCGTCGTGTGCTGGTTGTGGTCGGTGATCGGGGTGGCGCTCGGAATGCTGATCACGAGTCAGCCGGGGGCGCTGGTTCTCGCCCTGGCCTACGTGCTGGCCGGGGAGAACCTGCTGTCCCTGATGGTCAACTCGGGCGAGTCCGCCGTCGGCCCCACCGGGCCGACGCCGCTGGCCCGGCTGACGGCCTATCTCCCGGTCAACGCGGGCGATATCGCGCTCTACGACGTCCCGGCCCGCGAGCTGGCCGGCTCGCGGCTGGCCGGCGCCGCCGTCGAGGCGCTGGCCGGGGTCACCGAGCCGCCGCCCGGATGGGTGGCGCTGGTGGTCCTTGCGGGGTGGACGACGGCGGCCGTCACGGCCGCGTGGATCGTCGGCGCCCGCCGCGACATCACCTGAGCCATGGGCGAGCATCGGTGGCCGGGCTTAACCTGGCCAGGTGGTGAACTCCAGCTCGGCGGGTGAGGTTGTCCACCGGCAGGGCTGGATTCGCCGGCTGGCCGGGGCCTGTTGGCGCCATCGCGGAGTCACCGTCGGCGCACTGCTGGCCTCGGTGCTCGGTGTCAGCCTCGACGCGATCGGGCCGCTGCTGCTCAGAGTGGCGGTCGACGACGCGGTCGGCGGGAGCACGGACCTGCTCGGCGTGATCGTCGCGGCGATCCTGGGGCTGGCGGTGCTCCGCTTCGCCTCGTCGTTCCTGCGCCGCTATCTCGCCGGGCGGATGGCCCTCGACGTCCAGCACGACCTGCGCCGCCAGGTCTTCGCGGCGGTACAGCGGCTCGACGGCCAACGGCAGGACGCCCTGCGCACCGGTCAGGTCGTCTCCCGCGCGATCACCGATCTGCAGCTCGTTCAATCGCTGCTGGCGATGGTGCCGTTCGCCGCCGGGACGATCGTGCTGATCCTCGCCTCGGTGGCGGCGATGCTGTACCTGTCGCCGCCGCTCACCGCGATTGCGCTGATCATGTTGCCGGCCGCGGCTCTCATCACCAACCGCACCCGGCGAAAACTGTTCCCGGCCACCTGGTCCGCGCAGCAGCGCGCCGCCGACGTCGCGCAGCAGGTCGAGGAGACCGTCACCGGGGTGCGGGTGGTCAAGGGTTTCGGGCAGGAGGCGCGCGAGGTCGCCAAGCTCGAACGGCTGGCCGGGCGGCTGTACGCGGAGCGGATGCGCGCGGCGCGGATGACCGCAAGGCTCAACCCCACGCTGCTCGCGCTGCCCACGCTCGGGCAGGTCGGCGTGATCGGCGTCGGCGGCGTGCTCGCGTTGCACGGCTCCCTCTCCCTCGGCACCTTCCTGGCCTTCCTGACCTACATCGCACAGCTCGTGGGGCCCGCGCGCCTGGTCGGATCGCTGGTGGTGTCCGCGCAGCTCGCGCGCGCGGGTGTCGAGCGGGTGTACGACCTGGTCGACTCCACCCCCGAGGTCACCGATCCGGCCGACCCGTCGCGGCTGCCTGCCGGGCCGTTGTCGATCGAGCTCGCTGATGTGCGCTTCGGCTACGGCAGCCGAGACCCCGTCCTCGACGGCCTCTCGCTGCGGGTCGAGGCGGGCGAGACGATGGCGTTGGTCGGGATGTCGGGATCGGGCAAGTCGACGGTCGCGCTGCTGCTTCCGCGCTTCTACGATCCGCAGTCCGGCGAGCTGCGCCTCGGTGGGGTGCCGCTGCCGCGGCTGCGGCTGGCCGAGCTGCGCTCGGAACTGGGTGTGGTGTTCGAAGAGGCATTCCTGTTCTCCGACACCATCCGCGCCAACATCGCCTATGGAAGGCCGGACGCGAGCGACGCGGAGGTCCGCGCCGCCGCCGAGGCCGCGCAGATCGCCGAATTCGTCGATTCGCTGCCCGAGGGCTACGACACCCAGGTCGGGGAGCGTGGGCTCACCCTCTCCGGCGGGCAGCGGCAACGGATCGCGCTGGCCAGGGCCATGATCACCGACCCGCGCGTGCTCGTCCTCGACGACGCCACCTCCGCCGTCGACACCGCCACCGAGGCCGCCATCCATGCCACGCTGAGCGAGCTGACCGCCGGCCGCACCACGTTGCTCATCGCCCACCGGCGCTCCACCCTCGCGCTGGCCGACCGGATCGCGGTACTCGACCGGGGCCGGGTCGCCGACGTCGGAACCCAGGTCGAGCTGACCGAGCGCAGCCCGCTGTTCCGCGAGCTGCTCGCCGCCGCCCCGGCCGACCCCCTCGGCGACGGAACCGCCGTGACACCCGTCGAGGAAACCCCGGAGCTGTGGCCGGAGCCGATGGACACCCCCGCCACGTCCGACCGGGCGCTGCGCAACGCCGGGACCTCGGCGGGCGGGCCGCACGGCGGGGGGTCGGCCATGGTCGGCGGCATCCCGGCGACGCCCGAGCTGCTCGCGGCGGTCGAGGCGCTGCCGGCGGCCACCGAACGACCGCGGCTGGGCTCGCTCGACCCCGCCGCCCCGGATCCGGGGTTCCGGCTGGTCAGGCTGTTGCGCCCGGTCCGGGCCTTGCTCGTGCTGACGATGGCGCTGGTCGCGGCGGACGCGCTGGTCACGCTGGCCTTCCCGAGCGTGGCGCGCTATGCCGTCGACCGTGGTATCACGCCCGGCTCGAGCTCGGCGATCCTCATCGCCACACTGCTCGGCGTCGGCCTGGTGGCGGCCGGATGGCTGGTGGTCGCCGTACAGACGGTGGTCACCTCCCGAGCCGGGGAGAGCCTGCTGTACCTGCTGCGCGTGCGCAGTTACGCACAGCTACAACGGCTGGGACTGGACTACTACGAGCGCGAGCTCGCCGGCCGGATCATGACCCGGATGACCACCGATGTCGACGCGCTCTCGACGTTCCTGCAGACCGGGCTCGCGCAGGCGGTGGTCAGCCTGTTGACCATCGTGGGGGTCGCCGTGGCCCTGCTCCTCACCGATGCCGGGCTGGCGCTCGTCGCGCTGGCCGTGCTCCCGATCCTGCTCGCGGCCACCGTGGTGTTCCGCAGGCTCTCGTCGGTGGCCTACGCCGAGGCGCGCGAGCGGGTCAGCGCGATGAACGCCGATCTGCAGGAGAACGTCACCGGTGTCCGGATTGCGCAGGCGTTCGTCAGGCAGGAGCGCAGCGCCGCGGCGTTCAGCGAGCGCAGCGCCGCGTACCGGCGGTCGCGCCTGCGTGCCCAGCGCTACATCGCGACGTACTTCCCGGGCGTGGCGTTCCTGTCGGACGTGGCGCAGGCCGCGGTGCTCGGCGTCGGCGCCGTCCGGGTGGCCCACGGCGACCTCACCGCCGGCGTGCTGACCGCGTTCCTGCTGTACCTGAACCTGTTCTTCGCCCCGGTGCAGCAGCTCTCCCAGGTTTTCGACGGCTACCAGCAGGCCCGGGTCGGACTTCGGCGCATCGCCGACCTGCTGCGCACACCGACCTCGGTCCCGGCCACCCCGGCCGGGGACGTCGTCGCGATCCCGCAGCGGCTGCGCGGCGAGGTCGAGCTGCGCGACGTGAGGTTCACCTATCCCGGCGCCGAGCGGCCCGCGCTGGCGGGCGTGTCGCTGCGGGTCAGGGCGGGGGAGACCGTCGCGCTGGTCGGTGCGACCGGGGCGGGTAAGTCGACGCTGGCCAAGCTACTGGGCCGGTTCTACGACGTGGACGACGGTGCGGTGCTCATCGACGGCGTCGACCTGCGCCGGTTCGTCCTGGCCGACTACCGCCACCGGCTCGGTGTCGTTCCCCAGGAACCACACCTGTTCACCGGCGACATCGCGGCCAACATCGCCTACGGACGTCCGGATGCCACGCCCGCCGAGATCGAGGCTGCGGCCCGTGCGGTCGGCGCGTTGGAGATGGTCCGGGCGTTGCCCGGCGGGTTCCGCCACCCGGTGGGCGAGCGCGGCCAGGGTTTGTCGGCGGGGCAGCGCCAACTCGTCGCGCTGGCCCGCGCCGAGCTCGTCGATCCCGATTTGCTGATCTTCGATGAGGCCACCGCAGCGCTCGACCCGGCCACCGAAGCCGCCGTGCTGGCCGCGGGTGAGCGGCTGACGAGCCGAAGCCGGACCGGTTGTGGGGCGAACGGGCACGGGCCTCGCCGGACCGCGTTCGTCGTCGCGCATCGGCTGGCCACGGCCGCCCGCGCGGACCGGGTCGTCGTGCTCCACCGCGGCCGCATCGTCGAGGAGGGGACGCACGCCGAACTGCTCGCCGCGGGTGGGCGGTATGCCGCATTGTGGCGGGCCGGGGAGGCCACGCCCGCTGGGGCGCCCGAGGACGACGACTACCCCACGGTCCGCTCGGCCTAACCGCTTCGGCCTCGGCCTGCTCCCCGGCCGCTCCGGCGTTCGAACATGATCAGCGTTTCGGTGGTCGGAGCCGCGAAAACCGCGGCTTCTCGCCCCGAAACGACGATCATGGGGGTCGCGGTCGAGCCCTCGACGTGGAACGGGTCCACCAAGCCACGGCCTTCTTGCCCGATATCGGGCAGAAAACTAGCGTTTCGGATGAGGCTCGGGCAGGATCGGCCGGTGCCGGCGGAATCTCACGACGATCTCATCGCGCATCTGGTCCGCAGCAGCCCGCTCAGCGCGGGCGAGGCCACGCGGGTGGTGGCCGAGGTGCTGGGCTACTTCGCCGAGTCGGCTGAGGCGTTCGTCCGGCGTCGGCATGCCGAGTTGCAGCGCCGCGGACTGACCAATGACCGCATCTTCGAACAGGTGAGCGCCGAGCTGGCGGTCCGCCGGGTGGCACCGCCTGCGCTGTCGATCCGTCAGCTGCGGCGCATCGTCTATGGGTAGGGGGGAACGCCATGTGTGGCATCGTCGGGTACGTCGGGGCGAGGGACGCCGCTCCGATCCTGCTGGAGGGTCTGGGCAGGCTGGAGTACCGCGGTTACGACTCCGCGGGCCTGGCCGTGATCGGCCGCGGCGGACTCAAGATCCACAAGATCAGTGGGCGGGTTGCCGACCTGGCGGCCGACCTTCCGGCCCGGTTCAAGGGCGGGGTGGGGATCGGGCACACCCGCTGGGCCACCCACGGTGAGCCGAGCGTCGCCAACGCGCATCCACATGTCGATTCGGCCGGCCGGATCGCCGTCGTGCACAACGGCATCATCGAGAACGCCGACGAGCTGAGGGCCAAGCTGACCGCGGACGGCGTCGAGCTGCGTTCGCAGACCGACACCGAAACCGTCGCCCACCTGGTCGCCGCGGCCTTCGCCGCCGGCGCACACGACCTCGAACAGGCGGTCCGCCAGGCGCTCCGCCACGTCGTGGGCGCCTACGGCCTCGCCGTCCTGGACGTCGAACACCCCGACCGCATCGTCATCGCCCGCAACGGCTCACCGGTGCTGCTCGGCGTCGGCGAGAAGGAGATGTTCGTGGCCTCCGATGCCGCCGCGCTGGTCGGCTACACGCGTCAGGTCGTGTACCTCGACGACGGTGAGCTGGCCACGATCACGGCGGCCGGTTACCGTACGTTCACCATCGACGACCGGTCGACCGCCAAGGCGCCCGCCACCATCGACTGGGAGATCATCGGCGCCGAGATCGGGGATCACGCGCATTACCTGATCAAGGAGATCGAGGAGCAGCCGCGCGCGATCGAGCGGGCGTTGCGCGGCCGGCTCAACGAGCGCTTCGCCACCGCGCACCTCGGCGGCCTCAATCTCTCGACCCGGGAGGCGCGCGAGTTCCGCGGGGTACGGATCCTCGGCTGCGGGTCGGCCTGCTACGCCGGTGACCTCGGAGCCCAGCTCATCGAGGATCTGGCGCGGATGCCGGCAACGGCGGAGTCGGCCTCGGAGTTCCGTTACCGCAACCCCGTTGTCGAACCCGACATGCTCTACATCGCGGTCAGTCAGTCCGGCGAGACCGCCGACACGCTAGCCGCGGTGCAGGAGCTGCAGCGCAAGGGTGGCCGGGTGATCGGCATCGTCAACGTGGTCGGGTCGACGATCGCGCGTCAGGTCGACGGCGGCATCTACCTACACGCCGGGCCGGAGATGTCGGTGGCCGCAACCAAGTCGTTCACCTCGACCGTTTCGGCGTTCGCGCTGCTGGCCCTGCACCTGGGGCGGATCCGAGACCTGTCCCCGACCGAGGGGCGCCGCCTCCTCGACGGCCTGTCGGCGCTGCCCGACCAGATGGCGCAGATCCTCGGGGACGAGAAGCGGACCGGCGCCATCGCGGCGGTGGCCGCCGAGCTCGCGCAGCGGCGCAGCGTGCTGTTCATCGGTAGGCGTCGCGGCTACCCCGTGGCCCGCGAGGGGGCGCAGAAACTCAAGGAGGTCTCCTACATCCACGCGGAGGCCTACGCGTCGGCCGAGCTGAAGCACGGACCCCTCGCGCTGGTCAGCCCGGACCTTCCGACGGTCGCCGTCGTGCCCGACGACGACCTGCTGGAGAAGAACTCCTCCACGCTCGCCGAGATCCGCGCTCGCCGGGGGCCGGTGATTGCCGTGGCCCACCGGGAGCTTCCTGCCGACCTCGCCGACCACACGATCCTCGTCCCGAGGAACGAGCCCGAGCTGGACTCGATCCTGATGTCGGTGCCGCTCCAGCTGCTGGCCTACCACGCCGCCGTGTCCCTGGGACGCGACGTCGATCGTCCCCGCAACCTGGCCAAGAGCGTCACGGTCGAATAGCCCAGGTCACCGCGGCCTGTGAGTGCGTAACAGTGTTAGAACACTGTTACGCACTCACAGGGGCTTGGGAGCTGAGGAGATGGAGATGAGGTTGAGGGCGGAGCAGGCCTGGCAGCGGGCGCAGCCGGCCGCGGCGGTGTCGGCGCCGAGGCCGCGCTCGGCGAGATAGGCCGCGACCTTGCGGTAGATCGGTTCGGTGTACTCGCGCGGCGGCGCAGGCACGTCCTCCAGCAGCGAGCCCTCGACAGGCCGCAGCGGCACGACGAACGGGTAGACGCCGATGTCGATCGCCCGCTTGCACATGGCGACCGTGAGATCGGGGTCTTCGCCCATGCCGAGGATGACGTAGGTGGAGACGCGGCCCTCGCCGAAGAGTGCGACGGCGCGCTCCCACGTCCGGAAGTAGGTGTCGATACCGGTGCGGTACTTGCCCGGGGCAACCCGCGCCAGCACCGCGGGATCGAAGGTCTCGATGTGGATCCCGACCGCGTCGATCCCCATGCCGTGGACCTGGTTGAGGACATCGAGGTTGCGCGGCGGTTCGAACTGGACCTCGACGGGTAGCCCGGCGGCCTGCTTGACCGCCTCCCCGCATCGGGCGACGTAGAGCGCGCCGCGGTCGGGAGCGACGGAGGAGCCGGTCGTCAGGGTGGCATCGACGGCGCCGTCGAGGTCGCGAGCGGCGACCGCGACCTCGGCCAGCATCTGCGGGGTCTTCTTGGCGATGGTGCGTCCGGCGGCCAGCGAAAGCCCGATGCCGCAGAAGCCGCATTGGTCGGAGGTGCCCCAGTAGTTACAGGCCTGGACCACCGTGGAGGCCAAGGAGTCCAGGTGCATCAGGGCGATCTGGTGATAGGGGACGCCATCGGCGGTCGTCAGGTCGTAGAAGCGGGGCCGGGAGGTGCCGGAGACCGACGCGAGTTTGACGCCGTCGCGGTAGATCCCCTGCCCCTCGTCCTCTGCGCGCAGCGCGTACGGGGAGTCGGCGCGGGGTGGGACCGTGGCGGGAACACCGTCGATCCACATCATCCCGGAGTCGGACGGACCGGCGCCGCCCTGGCGGCGGGTTTCCAGCTCGGTCTCGATCCGCAGTCCTACCGCCTGCAGTTCCATGATGAGGGCCGCCACGGCGGAGGAGTCCGCCGGACCTGCCGGAGTGGAGGCCCCGGAAGGCTGTGCGGTATCCAACACGTCGGTCATGCGACAAACCACCTCGGGATCGCGAACAGGTTGCATCCACTATAAGAGGTGAAGTGTCGGATGCGATACGTCAGGTTTCGGAACGGTGTGAGTACCGCGACGATGGCTCATGATCGCGTCATGGCTCCACGGCGCGCGTCGGGGCGTCTCGACGGGACTGTTGTGGCTCCATATCGCGAGATGCGGGGCGGATGGCCCTCGCACCCGAGCAGGCTCGCCGCCCGGACGGGACGCTACCGGCGCCGATGTCCTATCGCAGTCTGATGAGTCGCACCCCGACCGACGCCGGGCCGTTCTTGGCGGTGCCCGCGTTCGTCATCGGGGTCGAGGCGGTGCTGGAGAAAGGCGTGAGCCCGCCCGGGGTGCTGCCCTGGCCAGGCGGCGGGGCGGACGACTCCGGTTGCGTCCTGGTCGGCTGGGCTGTCCCGGTCGGCTGGGCTGTTGTCCTGGTCGGCTGGGCTGTCCCGGTCGGCTGGGGCGTCCTGGTCGGCTGGGGTGTCGTCGGGGGCGCGGTCTGGGCGGCCGTCGTTCTGGTGGACCGTTGCGCGGTGGTGGCCGACGGCGAAGCCTGCCGCGGGAGTGACGACGGTGGCGTGGCCTGCCGGGTGGTCGGCGGGCTGTCGCTGGTCGGATGGGAGTGCTCGGTGAAGCTTTGCGGCGCCTTCGCCGCGGGCCGACCGGTGGTGGTCGGCGCCGGTTCGGTCGAGCTGGTGGTCGAGGGCTTCGTCGTGGGCGGTGGGGTGGTGGTCGGCGGCGGGTGCTCGCCGGTCGGGTGGATCTGCTCGGTCGCGGTCTTCCCGGACGTCGGGGACGGCGTGGTGCTTGCCGGCGGTTCCGGTGGACGAGGCGGCGGTTGGGCGGAGGGGTCGGCGGTCGGGGTCACGCCGGTATGAGGGGCCACGGCCGCCGAGCTGGCGGCCGGGGTGGACGCCGACGGTCCGCTCGGTGCCGCGGCGGCCGCGCCAGGGCCGGTCGCAGGGGTGCCGCGGTCGGCTTTGGGGATCGCGTCGGCCGGTAGTTTCGCCGTCAGCTGGTCGTGCTCGCGGCGCAGCTCGTCCCGGCCGTCACTGGGGCGGATGTCGGGCAGGGCCGAGCGCACCTCTGCGATGCTGCGGGCAGCGTCGGCGGTACGCCCCTGCTGCAACGCCACCCGCGCCTGCGCCAGCTGGTCGTTGGCCGTGACCGCTGCCTCGATCGAGCGCGCATGATCGGTGTACAGGACCCTCGTGACGGTCCAGAGCGGATCGCCGGGCCGCGCGCTGTGCGCGCCGACGGCCAGTCCCGTCACGACGACCAGCGTGAACAGTGCCGCGACAGCCAGGCGGACGACGTGACGAGCCAACCATGCCGGGTGCGTGGCGACCGCTGGCCGAACGACCGATGGCGGGGCGCCCGCAGTGCAGGGTGCCTCCGCGGCCGGTTCGGGCGGGTGCTCGTCCTCCGCCTCCGGTTCCCGTACCGATGCGACCCAACCGGCCAGCATCGCCGCCAGCCGTTCGTCGACGTCATCGCTCTCGACCAGCTCGGGGTCGGGCCACAACTGCCCGGAGCCGAGGGCATCGAGCAGGGCATCATCGGCGTGGACGGCGCTCAGGTCGAAGGGCTGGTCATCCTGTCCAGCTCCGGCCGGGCGACCGTTGTCGCCCTGGTCCTCGGCCGGATCTCGCACGCGACCCTCCCCGTCAGCCCTCGCCCAAGGAAGTCGCCGCGGGTCGCACCAGCGTTACTACGGGTCAGGAGCTGGGTAAACCGGGCGCTATCGGGCATCCGGCCATTGCTGACCTTCGTCGTGGCTGCATCCAGAGTGCGGCGCGGCCAGGCCGTCCCGCAACCTCTCGTCGCATGGGTGCGCGTCACCCGCGCGGGGTCGCGTGCTCTTCGAGGACGGCTACTCGTGCGTCGGCGTCGGCCCATCCGCTGGACCAGGCGGCAACCGCGATCGCCGAGGTCTTCATTTCCACGGCAACCCCGCTGAGCAGCTCGACGAACTCCTGGAGGGCGGGGTTGTGGCCGACCAGCACCGCCGTCCTGGCCTCCTCGGGCAGCTTCCGGACCACGGTGAGCAGTTCGCGGGCGTTCGCGGCGTACACCCGCTCGTCGAACCGAGGGGCGGGCGGGTCGTCGAGCTCGCCCGAGGCGAGCTCCCATGTCTGCCGGGTCCGCAACGCCGGCGAGCAGACCACCGTGTCGATACCACCGACGTGCGCGCGTAGCCACCGCCCGACCGCGGGCGCGTCCCGGAGGCCGCGCTTGCCGAGCGGGCGGTTCGGGTCCGGGACGCCGTCGGGCCAGGCCGACTTCGCATGCCGGAGGAGCACGAGTCGATGGCGAGGGCTGACCACCCCGCCAGCCTGCCACCAGTGTGCGCTGTCGCGCTCGTGGGCATTCGGTACCGCTGGATCACCGGGCCGGCTCGACCATCCTCACAGTCAGGCCAGATAGGTTCGGCGCAGCGCCGGCAGGTCGGGCAGGTCGATCGGCTCCAGGTCCCGGCCCGTGGCCAGCTGCAGGATGTGGTCGGCGAGCAGGGGGTTGCGGGCCAGCACGGGCCCGTGCAGGTAGGTGCCGATGATCCGCCCACTCCAGGCGCCTTCGCCGTGGCCGTGGCGGCCTCTGGTGCCGTTCCCGGTTCCCGACTGGACCACGCCGAGGGGGGACTGGTCAGGTCCGAGGGTGGTCACGCCCTGGTGGTTCTCGAATCCCGTGAGCGTGCCGACACCGGGGAGCAGGCAGGACGACACCACCTCCCCGACCGCGCGGCGCGGGCCGGCGACCGTGCTGAGATCGAGCAAACCCAGGCCCGGATGGTCGTGGCCACTGCGGTCGCGCATCGTGGAGCCGAGGATCTGCAGGCCGGCACAGACGGCCAGGGTGACGGCGCGGCCGGCCATCGCCGCGCGCAGCGTCCGCTGCCGGCCCAGCCAGTCGGCGGCGAACAGCTGCGCGGTGTCCTCACCGCCGCCGATGAGATAGATGTCGCACCCCGCGGGCGGTGTGGTCGTGGCGGTGATCCGGTGGATCTGCGCGGGGATTCCCCGCCATTGGGCCCGCTTGGCGAGGATGACCGCGTTACCGGCGTCGGAGTAGGTTCCGAGGACGTCGGGCAGCAAGACCCCGATCGTCAGCTCGGCGGCGCTCATCGCTGTCCCTCCGCAGCCAGCCGCCTGCGCAGCTGGTGGAAGGCGGTGTAGTTGGCGACGAGATCGACCTTACCCGGCGGCAGCAGCGACAGCCCGGCAAGCGGGTCCGAGGCAGTCTGGTGATCGATCTCGGCGTAGCTGAGCCGGACGCCGAGGTCGGCCGCCCGCTCCCCGGCGGCCACCACCGGTCGCGGGGTGAGCTGCTCGAACGGGACGTCCCACAGCCATGAGGTGTCCCGGCCATCGGCCTCGCGAGCGTTGATGACCACCATCAGCGACCGGGCCTCGTCGAGCAGCCCGATCGTCTCGCTCCAGCCGGCGGGATTCTTCGCCAGCAGCAGACGCAGCTCATGGCCCCGGTACGTGACGACGTCGTAGCGCCCGGCCACGGCCTCGAGTTCGCCCATCGCGTGCGCAGCCCGGCACGGTTCGACTCCCAAGATCGACGCCGCGGCCAGCGCCATCACCGCGTTGCCCAGGTTGAACCGTCCGGGGATGCCGAGCGTGATCGGTATCGTGGCATCGGCGCGGACGGCCGCGCCCCCGGCGGCCCGCCAGGCGGGAACCGGGCGGGTGAGCCCGCAGGCGCACACCCACCGTTCGCCCGTGGCGTCGAGCGCGCGCCCGCACCGCGGGCAGGTCGAGGTGTCGCCCGACCATCCGTTGCCGACCGACACCCACAGCTGGTCGGCCCCCTGCGATGCGGTCCAGACCACCATCGGATCGTCGGTGTTGGCCACCACGGTGGTCTGTGGATGGCGGCTCAGGGCTGCCCCGATCGCGCTCGCGACGGCGCGTACCTCGGTGCCGCGGTCGAGTTGGTCGCGACTGAGGTTGAGCAGGATGATCGCGACCGGGTCGACGGCCTCCGCCACCTTGGCCAGGTGCAGCTCGTCGACCTCGATCACCGCGAACTCGGCCTCCCGGTCGTGGGCCAGCGCGGCCACCGCGCCATCGGCCATGTTGGAACCTGTCGCGTTGTGGGCTACGCGACCTGCCGTGCCGAGCGCTGCGGCCAGCAGGTGGCTGGTGGTGGTCTTGCCGTTGGTTCCCGAGACCAGCACCACCCGGCGCCCGGACGCCAAGCGGGCCAGCGCCGTGGGGTCGAGCGCGAGGGTGACGCGGCCCCCGATGATCGATCCGGCGCCGAGGCCGAGCCTGCGCGACACCCAGGACGCCACGAGGCCCGCGCGCACGGCGAGCTCGGTCCACCGGTCGCGCGCTCGTCGAGCGGCTCCGGGAACTCGCCGTCTGTCCAGTGCCTTCGGCGAGCTCATCTGCTGACCACCGTCCCCCAACCGGCCATGCTTTCCCCCAGCACACTCCACCACACCCCAGGCGAAAATGGTGGACCGAGTGCCGACGGTTACCGAAACTGCGTGGCTCTCGCGCCGGCGGATGATGGCACAGTCGGGCGGTCCCGCGCGGGGTGGGGCCGTAGCCCGAAACGGGGACGCCCATCGCGTCCGAACGGAGCACGGGCCGCCTTGACCATCATCGCCGCAGGGAGTGCCGACTCGCGTGTTCCCGCAAGCCGTTCGGCCTGGGTGCGACGGCGGCAGCACCCGTCCGCCAACCCAGCGTCCAGCCACAGTGGCACGGCGATGGACAGTAGCAAACGCCGGGTAGCGTGCTCGACACCCAGAGTCCGGTCGGGTACTCCCGCGGAGGGCACCGCGCTCGTGCGGACCGGACCAGCACGCGCGGCACCGCGGTCGACCGGATGCGCGCCACGTCACCGGCAACCCGGCGGCCCGGCGCCTTCACCGGGGCTCCAGCTGCGCCGCGGCTAGGCGGCCGGAGCGGTGTTGATAGTGGCTCGCACGACCGCTGCAAGTTCCGCGGAACCCGCCATCTGCCTGCCGTCCAGTTCGCGGATCAGCTCGGCGTGAAGCCGCTGCCGAGCGGCCGGTTCGAGCCCGCCGTAGATCCCGTAGGCCACATCGGTCACCAGCGCCCAGCCGAGGCAGGTCGACTGCACGGGACACGTGCGGCACAGCTCGGTCGTGACTGAAGGGCCGTTCGTCTCGCCCCGGGCGGGAGCGAACGCCATCGGGTCGATCTTCACGCAGTGACCGCGGCGCTGCCAGTCCGTTCGTTCAACACGCACCGTGGTCACGCCCTCTGCAGCTCGGCCGAGGTGTGCGGCGCGGTGTCTCCGGCGGTGGTCCGGTGGCTCTGTTCCCCCGACGGGACGACCACGACGGCACAGCCGGCGCGCGCGACACAGTCGAGTGCGACGGAACCGATCGATCCGGGAGATCGGCTGCCGCGCCGGGTACGGCCGACGACGAGCAGATCGGTGCTCTGGTTGGCGAGCCGGACCAGCTGGGCGCCCGGCTGTCCATCGAGGACGACGATCCGGATGTCGACGTCATCGGCGGCGTCGCCGAGCGCGGAGAACGCCTGGTGCACGCCCTGCATCCGGGGCGGCTCACCGGGTGCGGGCTGCGCTGGGACCGCGCCCTCCGGCTTGTGCTCCTGTATGTCCACCGCGTACAGCACCGACCCGTGTGCCCGCGCGAGCGCGAGAGCCGTGTGCAAGAGCTGGCGATCCTCGCCCGATCCGTCCACACCGACGATCACCCGTCGCTGCACAGCCGAGCTCACCCATCCCTTCCGCCGGGCGTCGGCAGCCGCGAAAGCGCCGCCCATGCCCGTGCCGCCGTCTCCTTGTCCTCCATCTTGACCTCCGGGCGCCGCCTTTCCAGCGGTCGACCCGCGCAGACTTGACGTGCCTCTGATTGCCGACCTGCGGCAACGTCGAATCCACATCCTGTTGTGCCTGTGCCCGGGAGATGCGCGATGTGCCCGGATCGGTGCCCGCCGTTGCCGTTCACCGGCAACGGCGGCAGGCGCCGTTCTGCACCCGGCTTGACAATGACGTAGGCTAGCGCCGAGCACGGTCCTTTCCGTCTGGGCCGTGCTCGTTTGCATCCGGACGGCTACCGCCGTGGCGCTGCGCACACCGGCGCCGGCGGTCAGAATGCACGTCCGGGCTGAGGCGAGGAGAATCGAGGATGACCGAGGCACCGCAAGTCTGGCTGACCCAGGACGCATACGAGCGTCTGAAGGGAGAACTCGCCGAACTCCTCGAGGAGCGCGCCGCACGCAGTTCGGGAAGTGGATCCAACGGAAACAGGGAAGCGGCATCCGACAGCGCCGATGACGCCGTCTACGCCGACCAGCGCGAGCGCGACCAGCGGATCAGGAAACTGCAGGAGATCCTGCAGAACCCGATCGTCGGTCAGGAACCGCCGGACGACGGAGTCGCCGAACCCGGGATGGTGCTCACCGTTCGCTTCGAGGACGAGACCGAGACCGAGACCTTCCTGCTGGCCGACCGGGAGCAGGGAAGCTACGGCGAGATCGAGATCTATTCACCTGACTCTCCGCTCGGCAAGGCATTGACCGGCGCGAAACAGGGCGAGCAGCGGCAGTACGAACTGCCGAACGGCCAGATGATGACGGTGTCCTTGATCCGCGCCGTGCCCTACGGGAGCCATCTGCAGGACTCCTGACCGCCGCCGCCCACGGAGGGAATCCACTCCCAGTTCGGGCCACCGCGATCCGCGTCCAGATTGCCGAACCCAGGCAATCTGGACGCTCTTTCTTGGCTCGCCCCGCCTCCAGCGATCCACGCCGCGTTAGGGCAGTATCGAGGGAGCTTCGAATTCGCTTCTGATTCCGGACGCAGGCCTGCTCGTCTCAGGAGGTGCGCGTGCTGAGTGACCATGAACGGAAGTCGTTGCGTGCGGTCGAGGATCTGCTCATCGCGGACGACCCCGTCTTTGCCGCCTCTTTTCGACGCGCTCAGCAGCGCCTCTCCGGCACCGAGAACATTCGCCTCCTCACCATCGCGACCTGCGTTTCGGTCGGAGCGACTCTGGTGCTGCTCCTGCTGTCGCTTCCCGTGCTTGCGCTGATCACCTCGGGTGCCTCGATGTATTTTTCCTGGCGCCGCGCAGATGCCATTTTCGCTCGGCAGGATCGGTGAGGCCGCCCCGCCTGCCGACCTTTTCGCGAGTCCCGGAGGTGAACCCGGAAGTTCGGGTGCCGGCGACGGATGCCGATCATGGGGTTCCGACGTGCGTGTCGCTCCGGCGACTGCTCGGGTGCGCCGTCGTCGGCGAGCACGGTGCGCATCTCGGGCACGTCCGCGACGTCGTCGTCCATCGATCGCCCGATCCGGCCGCCGCTGTGGTCAGCGGGCTGGTCGCCGATATCGGCGGCGTCCCGTTCTTCGTCTCCGCCCAGGCGGTCGCGGGCTGGCAGGCCGCCCGGGTCCGACTGCGTTCGGCGCCGGTCGAGCGCCGGTTCGTCCCGCGGCCCGACGCGCTGCTGCTCGCCCGTGGCGTGCTCGGCCGGTTGGTCGTGACACCCACATCGCGGCGGCCGACCCGGATCAGGGATCTCACCCTGCGCCGACGCGGGGCGCACTGGGTCGTCTGGGCCGCGGACACCCGTGGCGCGATCGCGCGCCTGCTCAGGGCGCCGTCGCCGGTCGAGTGGAACGCGTTGGTGCAACGACGGCTGCTCGGAACCGAGTGAGTGGACCGGCGCTCGGGCGGCCGGCGGCACCCTGACCGGTCGATCAGGCGGACGGCCTCCGGTAGATCCTCGACCGGCGAGGCCGCGAAAGGCGTGCCATCCCATCCGCCCCAACGTGATCGACGGTGCGCCGGATCGGTCCGTCGGGGGTCCGGCCTGTCGCAGGTGGGTCGGGCGTGGGCGCTGTGTCCCGCCATATTGCCGAACCCTGGCAGTCTGGCTCCGGCGTCGACCGCGACGTCCGGTCCCGCGATGCTGCCGGGTCCTGACAGGTCGCGGCGCCGACGGGACCGGAAGCCGGATCGGGAGTGGCGGGGATGACAGGGGCGGGCGGACAGCGCAGGGCCGAGTGGGCCGAGGAGGCGTGGCTGGCCGAGGTGGCCCAGGATGCGACCCGGGCGGCGGGCGGGGCATCGGTCGAACTGCTGGGCGACTACCTGTCGCTGCTGGCCGAGGCCGCCGCGACCGGGCACCGGCCGCAGCCCCAGGAACTGGAGGCCGTGGGCCTGCTGGGGCGCCGGGCCGCCGAGTCGGGCATGTCCGCGGGCAACGCGGTGCAGCTGTACCTGTCCGCTGCGTGGCGACTGTGGCGGGAACTGCCCTCGGTGGCTCGTTCCGCTGACGGCGAGACGGTCCGGCTCGCCGCCGAGGCGGTGCTGCGTGCGGTGGACCGTGCGGTGGCGAGCCTGGTCGACGGCTACACGGCCGCCCGCAGGGACATGGTGCGGCGGGAGGAGACCCTGCGCCGGGAGCTGATCGAGGACCTGCTGCGCGGTGACGCCGACGTCGGTGGGCTCGTGGAGCGGGCGGAGCCGTTCGGTCTCGACATGGCGCAGCCCCACCAGGTCGCGCTCGCGGCGCCCACCGGCAGGCTGGCGGAGGCCGAGGCCGCGATCGGTTCGCTGGAACGCGCCGCGGTGCAGTGGCTCGGGGATCGGGACGTGCTGATCGCGACCAAGGACGGCTCGATCGTCGTGGTGGCACCGGCCGACCCCAACCGCACGTCCGCAGCTGCGTCCGCGGCCAGCACCGACAACCTCGGCTCCTTCATGCACTCCGAGCTCAGCCGCTCGGCGCGCGGCGGCCCCTGGCGGATCGCCGTCGGAAGGCCGTACCCGGGGTCCTACGGCATCGCCCGCTCCTACGAGGAGGCGCGCGAGGCGTTGACGATGGGGGTTCGGCTGCGCCTGGACACCCCCGTCATCCACGCCGAGGAACTGCTCATCTATCGCGTTCTGCTGCGTGACCAACCCGCGATCGCCGACCTCGTCCAGGCGGTGGTCAGCCCGCTGGCCGCCGCCCGGGGTGGCGCCGAACCGCTGCTGGCGACCCTCGACGCCTACTTCGCGACCGGCTGCGTGGTCACCGAAACCGCGCGCAGGCTGCATCTGTCGGTGCGGGCGGTGACCTACCGGCTCGACCGGATCGCGACGCTGACCGGCTACGACCCCGCCGATCCCGCTCAGCGGTTCACGATCCACGCGGCCGTGCTCGGCGCGCGGCTGCTCGGCTGGCCCCAGCACGACCTGACCGATGTCGGGCGGCGGGGCGGCTGAGCGACGAGGGCCGGCAGGGCGCGGTGCTGGGGCACGCGTCGTTGCCGGGTCTCGGCAGCCTGACGGTGCTGATGTTGTCCGGAGTCGGGCCCTGACCCGGTCGCGGGCCCCCCGGCATCGTGGGCGCGTGTTCGGAGGGTCCTTCGAACCGGGCGTGCGGATCCCGACGGCGCGGTCCGCACGCCACGCGCCGGATACCGGGGCCCGCCGGCCGAGGTGCCCCCGAGAGCTTGCGAGGGATCGCGATGACATCCGCCCGACGCCGCGTGATCGTCGGTGTGACCGGGTCGCTGACCAATCTGCGAGCCCTGCGCATGGCCGTGGACCAAACCAGGCAGCGGGACGCCGTGCTGTACGCGGTCCAGGTGTGGGAGCCGGACAGGACCGAGACCCCGTCGGGGGCCGAGCCGACATCGGGGATCTTCCCCCGGGTCCTGCACGTGCACAAGGCGTTCACCGAGGCGTTGGGCGGCCTGCCACGCGATGTCGACGTGCGCCTGGTCGTCGTCGAAGGCCAGCCCAAGGTCCGGCTGGCGAGGCTCGCGGACAAGGACACCGACCTGCTGGTCGTCGGTGCGTCGACCCGGAGTTGGCGGCGGCTCCGGCTGGGTGACTCGGTGGCCGCCTACTGCACCCGGCACGCGCGCTGCCCGGTGCTGGTCGTCCCCCCGCACGAGATGGCCCGCGAGGCACTCGCCCGCCGTGACGTGGCCTGGTCGCGGTCCTGAACGGTCAGGGATCCGTGACGTAGATGCCTGGGACCCGGCCACCACCTCGTGGCGACCGGCCCGCAGCAACACACCGCCGTCCTCGGCGCGCCCTCGACGTCGATCCGGCGACGGCCACCGCCGTCCGGGAGAGCTGGGCGCTGGTCGAGCCGCGGTTGCCCGAGTTGGCCACGACGTTCTACCGGTTGCTGTTCGAGCACGTCCCGCAGGCACGCACGCTGTTCCCGGGGAACCTGCCGCCGCAGCGCAGCCGGTTGCTGCCCGCCCTCGTCGATGTCCTCCAGCGGGTCGACCGACCCGGCGAGCTGGTCCCGGTCCTGGCGCAGCTCGGCCGCGACCATCGCAAGTTCGGCATCGACGCCGTGCATTACGAGGCCGTCGGCGCGGCGTTGCTCGCCGCCCTCGAGGACCAGCTCGGTGACGCCTGGACGGCCGAGCTCGCCGAGGCGTGGGCGGGGGCCTACTCCGTCGTCTCCCGCACCATGCTCGCCGGGGCGAGAGCCGGGAACGGACCCGCGACCTGGCTGGGCCGGGTGGTCGATCACCACCGGATGGGGTGGGGTCTGGCCCTGATCACCGTGCAGACGCTCGAACCGATGCCGTACCGGGCGGGCCAGTACCTGTCCGTCGAGACCCCGCAGCGGCCGCGGTCGTGGCGCTACCTGTCACCGGCGAACCCGCCCCGGCCGGACGGGCTGTTGCAGTTCCACGTGCGGGCCGTGGCGGGCGGCCTGGTCAGCCCCGCGATGGTGGCGCACACGCGGGTCGATGACGTCTGGCGGCTCGGGACACCGATGGGCGGGCTGCACCTCGGTGTCGAGTCGGGACGCGACCTGCTCCTGGTCGCGGGCGGTACGGGCGTCGCACCGATCAAGGCGATCGTGAACCAGCTGGCGGCCCAGGGCGGACCGTGCCGGACCCACGTCTTCGTCGGGGGCCGGACCTGGAACGACCTCTATGCGGTTCCGGGGCTGACCGCCCTCGCCCACCGCAGCCCGTGGCTCGACGTCGTCGCGGCCGTCGAGCAGAACGCCGGGGAGGCCGAGCACGGTCCGGTCGGTGATGTCGTCATCCGGCACGGTCCGTGGACCGACCACGATGTGCTCGTCGCCGGCCCGCCGGCCATGATCCGGGCCACCTCGACCGCTCTGGTCGCGGCGGGAACCCACCCCGCTCGCATCCGGCACGACCCGCTGCTCAGCGCCTACGCCGGATAGCCTCCGGGGTCGCGCACCCCGTACCCCCAGGGAGCCCCGAGGTCGATTCAGGGTCGAGCCCCGATCCCGTCATCCCATCGATGGGACATCCTTCGTCGAGACAGCGAAACCGGACGAAGGGAACGGCCCGTGATCGAGGCCAGCGATCTGACCAAACGCTACGGCTCCACAGTGGCGGTGCAGGATCTGTCCTTTGTCGTCAAGCCGGGCCAGGTCACCGGGTTCCTCGGGCCCAACGGCGCCGGGAAGTCGACCACGATGCGGATGATCCTCGGGCTCGACCGGCCGACGGCAGGCCAGGTGCTGATCGACGGTCGTCGCTACTGCGATCTCGAGCATCCGTTGCGCACGGTGGGGGCACTACTGGATGCCCGCTGGGTACATCCGAACCGCTCGGCCCGCGCGCATCTGCGCTGGCTGGCCCGATCCAACAGGCTGCCGCGGTCCAGGGTGGACGAGGTCCTCGAACTGGTCGGGCTGACCTCGGTCGCCGACAAGCGGGCCGGTGGCTTCTCGCTGGGTATGTCCCAACGGCTCGGCATCGCCGGAGCGCTGCTCGGCGACCCGCAGGTGCTGCTGTTCGACGAGCCGGTCAACGGCCTCGACCCGGAGGGCATCCTCTGGATCCGGAAGCTGATGCAGGGGCTCGCCGCGCAGGGGCGGACCGTGCTGGTCTCCAGCCATCTGTTGTCGGAGATGGCCCTGACCGCGAGTGAGCTGGTGGTGATCGGGCGCGGCAGGCTGATCGCGCAGGCGTCCACCGCCGAGTTCGTCGAGATGGCGGCCGGGCAGTCGGTTCTCGTTCGCAGTCCGCAGGCCGCCCGGCTCAGCGCGCTGCTGACCGCGAACGGGGCGAGCGTCGTGGCCGATCCCGGTGACGGCCCACCCGGGATGCTCGTCACCGGCGTCACCGCTGAGCAGATCGGTGACACCGCCGCCGCGAACGGCATCGCGCTGCATGAGCTCTCGCCTCGGCGCGGCTCGCTGGAGGAGGCCTTCATGCAGATCACCGGCGACGAAACCGAGTACACATCGGGTTCCGGGAACGCCCGGCACCGCGCCGAGGACAACCCCGTGGGAGTGACGTCATGAGCACCTTGGCCGTCGAGCGCATCAAGCTCACCTCGACCCGTTCGCCGTGGTGGTGCACCGTGCTGGCGTTGGGCGCCACCGCGGGAATCGCCGCGCTCTTCGCGGGGCTCGCGCCCGATGACATCGAGCTGGACGTGGCGGCCACCCAGATGGGCCTCCAGTTCGGAATGATGATCATGATGGTGATGGCCGCGCTGGCCGTGACCACGGAGTACCGGTTCGGCACGATCCGGACCACGTTCCTGGCCGTCCCGTCCCGACCCCAGGCGCTGCTGGCCAAGACCGCTGTGGTCGGCCTGGTCGCCGGGGTCGTCGGGCTGGCCGCCGCGTTTCTGAGCTGGGGTGTCGCGGTACTGCTGCGGCCATCGGTCGACCTCGGTCTGCACACCGCGGCCGACTGGCGGACGGTGGCGGGATCCGGGCTCACCTACCTGTTCGCCGCGGTGCTCGCCGTCGGGCTCGGCATCCTGGTGCGCCAGAGCGCCGCCGCGGTGGCGATCCTGCTCGTGTGGCCGCTCCTGCTGGAGCAGCTGGTGATGCTGATCCCGAACGTCGGACTGGACATCCAGCACTGGCTGCCGTTCACCGCCGCCGACCGGTTCGTCTCGATGACCGAGGCGGTGCCCCAGATCCCCTACGGGCCGTGGGGTGCGTTCGCCTACTTCGCGGCGGTCTCCGTGGCGGTGCTGGTCGTGGGGATCGTGGTCGCCCAGCGGCGCGACGCCTGAACGTTCATGGTTTCGCGGTGGGCGGCGCGAAAGCCAACGCCGCACCCCCGACGAGCGCCAGAACCGCCCGAGCCCGGGAGGGTAGCTGGATAATGTGACCATGACGAGTGACGCCGATCTGCGCCGGTATCGGCGAAACCACCAGGACGAGATCGATGGCGCAGCGCTGTACCGGGCGATGGCGGAGGCGGAGGAGAGCCCGGAGCTGGCCCAGGTGTACCGCAACCTCGCCGATGTCGAGGAGCGGCACGCCCGCTTCTGGGCCGAGCGGCTGGCCCGCGCCGGCCGGCCCGTCCGTGACGATCGCCCGACGCCGCGGACCCGGCTGCTGATCTGGCTGGCCGGCCGGTTCGGCGCCGGGATTCTGGTGCCGACGGTGACCCGGTCCGAGGTCGCCGGCCGCGCGATGTACGACGATCAGCCGGAGGCCGCGAAGACGTCGATGCGGCGTGACGAGCGCTCGCACGCCTTCCTGCTCGGGCAGATTCGCGGCGGCGTTCCGGGGCCGGCGCTGGCCCGCTTCGAGGGCCGTCACCGGACCCCGGGCGGCAACGCCCTTCGCGCCGCGGTGCTGGGGGCCAACGACGGCCTGCTGTCCAACCTGAGCCTCGTCGTCGGGGTCGCGGGCAGCGGGGTCGCGGCCAGCACCGTCATGATCACCGGTCTGGCCGGGCTGCTTGCCGGGGCGTTCTCGATGGCACTGGGGGAGTGGGTCTCGGTGCAGAGCTCGCGGGAGCTGGTCGAACGACAGCTCGAGCTGGAGGCCGACGAGATCGCCTCGCTCCCCGAGGAGGAGATCGAGGAGCTGCGGTTGATCTACCAGGCTCGCGGGCTGCCCGAGGAGGAGGCGTACTCGGTCGCCAAACAGGTGATGGACGATCCCGACATCGCCCTCGACACGCTGGCGCGCGAGGAGCTCGGCATCGACCCCGACGAACGCGGCGGCAACCCGTGGACGGCGGCGCTGACATCGTTCGGGCTGTTCGCCATCGGGGCCGTCATACCGGTGCTGCCCTTCTTCTGGCTGGGTACCTGGCCGGGGGTGCTGGTCAGCGCGGCGGCCGGGGCGGTCGGGCTGTTCGCCCTCGGCGCGGCGACGACCCTGTTCACCGGGCGCGGGATGCTGCGGTCCGGGCTGCGCCAAACGGCGCTCGGGCTGATCGCCGCGGCGGCCACCTACGGCCTCGGGACGCTGCTCGGAGTGGCTGTGGGCTGATGCCCGAGGACCGGCGACCGATGTCGCCCACCCGCATGTCCACCAGCGCTGCCGGCAGCGCCGTGCGTATCCCGCGGAATGCCGACCGGATGGTCCGGGCAGATGTCCGCGCAGATGACCTTGCGGATGCAAGCGGTGCGGGGGAAACTCACCTGGAGCCGGGGACCGCTCCCCCCGAACCCCGACGCTCCCCGTTCGTCCACCCCGTGCAGTAGGAAGGGCCGTGGCCAGAGCTGAGCGAGAGCGACCCGAACCGCTCGGGTCGCCGGTACCCGAGACGGTGTCGGTCCGGTGTTGTATCGACGACCGATCCCATGAGGTGCCTGATTCCGAACTGGTCGTCGGCTCCGGGTACTACCGCGCGCTGTGCGGGCACATGATCGCCGCTGCGTCCATGGCCTCCCCCGACGGCGCACCTTGCCCCGACTGCTCGCAGCTGCGCGGTCCGGCCCAGAAGCAGCGCACCCGCACCGGGCGCTGAGGCGTCCGGAGCCCGCCGCGACGCATTCGGCGCCGCTCCAGATCGTGTGCCCGGCGCCGGTCACCGCCCAGTGCCCGAGTCACCGCAGGTCCCCGGGGGTGCTACGTCGTCCGCAGGTCCTTGAGCCGCTGCAGCTTGCCCACCGATCGTTCGAGAGTCTCAGGGTCGACGATCTCGCACTGAACGCTGACCCCGATCGTCTCCTTGACACCCGTGACCAGCTCCATGGCCGCCGCGGTGCGGCGCTCGGGCGGGCAGTCGGGCCGGGACTCGACGCGGACGGTGAGCGCGTCCATCCGGCCTTGTGTGCTGAGCACGAGCTGGAAATGCGGGGCGAGCCCGGGGGTGCGCAGCACGATCTCCTCGATCTGGGTGGGGAACAGGTTCACCCCACGCAGGATGATCATGTCGTCGCTCCGGCCGGTGATCTTCTGCATCCGGCGCATCCCCGGCCGCGCGGTGCCCGGCAGCAGCCGGGTGAGGTCGCGCGTGTGGTACCGGATGATGGGCAGCGCCTCCTTGGTCAGCGAGGTGAACAGCAGCTCGCCCTCCGCGCCGTCGCGCAGTGGCACGCCGTCGATCGGGTCGACCACCTCGGGATAGAAGTGGTCTTCCCAGATGTGCAGCCCGTCCTTGCTCTCCACGCACTCCTGGGACACGCCCGGGCCCATCACCTCGGAGAGGCCATAGATGTCGACCGCGTGCATGTCCATCCGCTCCTCGATCTCGGTGCGCATCTGCTCGGTCCACGGCTCCGCGCCGAAGATGCCGATCCGCAGCGACGAAGCAGCGGGGTCGAGACCCTGCTTCTCGAACTCGTCGATGATCGTGAGCATGTAGGACGGCGTCACCATGATGATGTCGGGACGGAAGTCGTTGATGAGCTGGACCTGCCGCGGCGTCATTCCGCCCGAGACCGGGATGACGGTGCAGCCGAGCGTCTCGGCGCCGTAGTGGGCGCCCAGCCCGCCGGTGAACAGGCCGTAGCCATAGGCCACGTGCACCGTGTGCTCGGCCCGTCCGCCCGCGGCCCGGATGGAGCGGGCCACCAGCGCGGACCAGTTCCGGAGGTCCTGCTCGGTGTAGCCGACGACCGTGGGGCGGCCGGTCGTGCCGGACGAGGCGTGGATGCGCCGGATCCGGTCCGGCGGCACGGCGAACATGCCGAACGGGTAGTTGTCGCGCAGGTCGGCCTTCGAGGTCGTGGGGAACTTCGCCACGTCGGCGAGCTCGCGACAGTCGTCGGGATGCACTCCGTGGGCGTCGAAGCTCTGCCGGTAGAAGGGCACGTTCTCGTAGGCGTGCCGCAGGGTCCACCGCAGTCGCTGTAGTTGCAGTGCGCGAATCTCGTCGATCGACATCCGCTCGGCCGGGTCCAGCAGGTCCGCCTCGGGCGCCTCGCCCAGCCTGCGGCTGGTCGGAGGGCCGCTCGACGCCATCGTCGGAGTCGTCATCAGGCCTCCTTCTTCGCCACCAGGGTCAGTACGTCGTAGCGGGCGACGGACTCGCCGTCCTGGCGGGTCACGTCGGCGTCCCAGCGAACCTCGCCGTAGCCCGCGGTGTCGCGGGGGGTGAGCTGCTTGCAGGTCAGCGTCACGGTCAGCTCGTCGCCGAACTTGACGGGGGTGAGGAACCGCAGGTTGTCCACGCCGAAGTTGGCCAGCACCGGACCCGGGTCGGGGTCGACGAACAGGCCGGCGGCCAGCGAGACGACCAGGTAGCCGTGCGCGACCCGCTCGCCGAACAGCGGGTTGGCCGCGGCGGCCCGCTCGTCCATGTGGGCGTAGAAGGTGTCGCCGGTGAACTCGGCGAAGTGCTCCACGTCCTCCTGGGTGACGGTGCGTGGCCCCGCGACGATCGTGTCGCCGATCCGCAGCTGCTCGAGGTGTTTGCGGAACGGGTGGACCCCCTCGGTCTCCAGGGTCTCGTGCCGTTGCGAGCCCGGCACCCACCGGCCGGTGATCGCGGTGAGGGTATCGGGATCGGCCTGGACCGCCGTGCGCTGCATGTGGTGCAGCACTCCGCGGATGCCGCCCATCTCCTCGCCGCCGCCCGCGCGGCCGGGGCCGCCGTGGACCAGCGCCGGGAGCGGCGAGCCATGGCCCGTCGACTCCTTGCCGTCGCGCTCGTTGAGCACCAGCAGCCGCCCGTGCCACGGAGCGACACCGAGCACGATCGTTCGCGCGAACGCCGGATCCGCGGTGACCACCGAGCCGGTCAGGCTTCCCTGGCCGCGGGCCGCCAGCTCGATCACGTGCGCGGCGTCGTGGTACGGCAGGACGGTCGAGACCGGCCCGAACGCCTCGACCTGGTGCGGCTCGGCGCGGTCGGGGTCGGAGACCAGCAGGATCGGGGCGACGAACGCGCCCCGCTCGGGGTCGGCGTCGACCACCTCGACGCGCTCCGGGTCGCCGAGGACGATGCGACCGGCCTCGGCCAGTGCCTTGACGCTGCGCCGGACCTCCTCGCGCTGCTCGAGGCTGGCCAGCGCGCCCATCCGCACCCCCTCGGTCAACGGGTTGCCGACGGTCGTCCTGGCCAGGCGCGCCGACACGGCGTCGACCACCGCGTCGAGCTGCCGCTCGGGGACGAACGCGCGGCGGATGGCGGTGCACTTCTGCCCGGCCTTGACCGTCATCTCGGCTACGAGCTGCGCGACGTAGAGGTCGAACTCGGGTGTGCCCGGGGTGGCGTCTGGGCCGAGGATCGACAGGTTCAGTGAGTCGGCCTCGGCGGTGAAGCGCACGGCCCGGTTGACGATCACCGGGTGGGTGCGCAGCCTGGCCGCGGTGGACGCCGAGCCGGTGAACGCGACCGTGTCCTGCTCGGTGAGGTGGTCGAACAGGTCGCCGACCCCGCCCGCGACGAACTGCATCGTCCCCTCGGGCAGCAGCCCGGACGCCACGATCAGCTCGATGAGCTTGGCGGTGAGGAAGGCGGTCGGGCTCGCCGGCTTGATCAGGCTCGGGACGCCGGCCAGGAACGCGGGGGCGAGTTTCTCCAGCGGCCCCCACACCGGGAAGTTGAAGGCGTTGATCTGAACGGCAACCCCGCGCAGCGAGGTGCAGATGTGCTGGCCGACGAACGTGCCGCCCCTGCCGAGCGGCTCGACGGCGCCGTCGACGTAGACCGTGTCGTTGGGCAGCTCTCGGCGGCCTTTCGAGGCGTACGCCAACAGCACCCCGATGCCGCCGTCGACGTCGAACCGGGAGTCGAACGGCGTGGCGCCGGTCTGTGCGGAGACGGCGTAGAGCTCCTCGCGATGCTCGCGAAGGTACTGGCCGAGCGCCTTGAGCAGCGCCGCGCGCTGGTGAAAGGTCAGCTCTCGCAGCGCGGGCCCGCCCACCCGGCGGCCGTGCTCGAGGGCGGCCGCGAAGTCGATGCCGGTGGAGGACAGCCGGGCGACCTCCGTGCCGGTCACCGCGTCGTGCAGCGCTCTGCCCTCGTCCGGCGCGGTGTGCCAGCTTCCCTGCACATAGCTGCGTAGCTTGGTCATCCCGTCTCCCCTCCGGCGTGGCCGCGGCATCTCCGCGCCTGAGCCCGCGGAGCGCGGCCGGTCCGCGCCGGTGTCGCGCCTGACGTGCCGAGTTCTCCCTGCGGCGAACGATCGTTCGGTTGTTCGGTACGCTAGCATGTCCCGGTGACCCAGGACAGAGCCGAATCCGGGAACGCGACCCGGCAGGCCGCCGGTGACGCGGTGCTGGTCGAGAAGGACACGATGGTTCCCGCGGTCGCGGTGCTGACGCTGAACCGTCCGGCCCGGCACAACGCGCTGACGCTGGAGATGAAGCAGGCGCTGGTGGCCGCCGTGGAGCAGGTCGCCACCGACCCGGCGGTGCGGGCGGTGGTGCTCGCCGGATCGGGGAAGGCGTTCTGCGTGGGGCAGGATCTCGGCGAGCACGCCGAGACGCTGCGTGCCGGGGGCGGTCCGTCGTTCGACACCGTCGAACAGCACTACAACCCGATCGTCCGCGGGTTGACCGGGATGCCCAAACCGGTCGTCGCGGCGATCAACGGCACCTGCGTCGGGGCCGGGCTCGGTTTCGCGCTGGCCTGTGACCTTCGGGTGGCGGCGGAGAACGCCGTGTTCGCGACGGCGTTCGCGGCCATCGGCCTGACGGCCGACTCGGGCCTGTCGGCGTCCCTGGTGCATTCGCTCGGCGCCGCGCGAGCGCTGGAACTGCTGCTGCTCGGTGACTCCTTCACCGCCGAGCAGGCCGCCGCCTGGGGTCTGGTGCGCACCGTCGTGCCCGCGGACCAGGTGCTCGACTCGGCCCTCGACCTGGCGCGCAAGCTGGCCGCGGGGCCCACCGCGGCGTACGCGGAGATCAAGAAGGCGGTCGCGATCGGCGCCGTGTCCCCGCTGGAGGAGACGCTCGCCGCCGAGGGTGCCGCCCAGGCCCGCCTCGGGCGGACCCGCGACCACGCCGGCGCCGTCGAGGCGTTCCTGACCAAGCAACGGCCGACGTTCGAGGGTGCATGAGTCCCGCCGGCCCACGCGTTCCCGTGGAGGCTGTGTGAGTGCCGACGCTGCGCGCGGAACCGTGCCGCAGATGGATCCGGCCCGGCCGCGGAGCCGCCGGGCGCGGGGCCAGGCGGGGGCACGGCGCCCGGTCTACGACGCTGCCTCCCTGCTGGCGGTCGCGGTCGCCGAGTTCAACACCCGCGGCTACGACGCCACCTCCATGGAGGACCTCTCGCGCGCCGCGGGCATCACGAAGTCGTCGTTCTATCACCATGTCAGCGGCAAGGAGGACCTGCTGCGCGCGGCGCTCGAACGCGCCCTCGACGGGCTGTTCGCCATCCTTCAGGAGCGGCATGCCCGGTCGGGGCGGCCGGTCGACCGGCTGCGCTACATCGTGCGCCGCCAGGTCGAGGTGCTGCAGGCGGAGCTGCCGTACGTGACGTTGCTGCTGCGGGTGCGCGGCAACACCGCGACCGAGCGCTGGGCCCTGGAGCGGCGGCGCAGCTTCGACGCCACGATCGCCGAGCTGGTCCGGGAGGCCGCCGCCGCGGGGCAGGTCCGTGCCGATGTCGATTCTGCGGTCGCGGCCAGGTTGTTGTCCGGCACCGTCAACTCGATCGTCGAGTGGTACCGCCCGGGTCGTCCCGGCGCCGGGGAGCTACCGGAGGACGTCGTGCGCACCGTGTTCGAGGGTGTTCTGCCGAGGGGCTGATCGTTCGACGCTTCGCCTTGCAGGCGGCGGCGCGGTGCGTCATCATGAGACGAACGAACATTCGGTTTAGGAGGCGGGCGTGACCGCTACCGAGCAGGAGCTCTCCGCGGCCTTCGAGCAGACGATCGCGGCGGACCAGCGCATCGAACCGCGGGACTGGATGCCGCAGGCGTACCGCAGGACGTTGATCCGCCAGATCGCCCAGCACGCGCATTCGGAGATCATCGGCATGCAGCCGGAGGGCAACTGGATCCTTCGGGCGCCGAGCCTGCGCCGCAAGGCGATCCTGCTGGCCAAGGTGCAGGACGAGGCGGGCCACGGGATGTACCTCTACGCCGCGGCCGAGACGCTCGGCGTGGATCGTGCGGAGCTCACCGAGAAGCTCATCGCGAACCAGCAGAAGTACTCCTCGATCTTCAACTACCCGACGTTGTCCTACGCGGACGTCGGGGTGATCGGCTGGCTGGTCGACGGCGCGGCGATCTGCAACCAGGTGCCACTGTGCCGGTGCTCCTACGGGCCGTACGCGCGGGCCATGATCCGCATCTGCAAGGAGGAGTCGTTCCACCAGCGGCAAGGCTATGAGCTGCTGCTGGCCATGGTGCGCGGCACCGAGGCGCAGCGCGAGATGGTGCAGGAGTCGACGAACCGGTTCTGGTGGCCGTCGCTGATGATGTTCGGGCCGCCCGACGCCGACTCACCCAACACCCGGCAGTCCATGGCCTGGCGGATCAAGCGGCACACCAACGACGAGCTGCGCCAGCGGTTCGTCGACATGACCGTCCCGCAGGCCGAGGCGTTGGGTGTCACCCTGCCCGACCCGGATCTGCGCTGGAACGAGGAACGGGGTCACTACGACTTCGGCGAACCGGACTGGGACGAGTTCAAGGCCGTGATCTCCGGCTCCGGACCGTGTAACGCCCAGCGGCTCGCGCACCGTCGGCGGGCGCACGAGAACGGGACGTGGGTGCGCGAAGCGGCGCAGGCGTACGCGGACAAGCAGGCGGCCGCAGCGACGGGCAGTGAGGTGGCGGCGTGATTCCCGACGACTCCGCGGGCGAGACCGGCCCCGAGCAGGCCCCGGTGCAGGACGCGCGGCGTGGTGGCTGGCCGCTGTACGAGGTGTTCGTGCGCGGCAAGCGCGGGCTCAACCACGTGCACGTCGGGTCGCTGCACGCCGCCGACGCGGAGATGGCCCTGCACAACGCGCGCGACCTCTACACCCGGCGCAACGAGGGCGTCTCGATCTGGGTGGTGCGAGCCGAGGACATCACGGCGTCGAGCCCGGCGGAGAAGGACCCGTTCTTCGCCCCGTCCGGCGACAAGGTCTACCGGCATCCGACCTTCTACGCGATCCCGGAGGAGGTGCCACACCTGTGAACGAGCGGGCGAGCGGACCCTCCACGCCCGGCCTGCACCACACCGAGGTCGCGGAGCACGACGTCACCAACGCCTACCGGTCGCTCGCCGACACCGTCGCGCACGACGACCCGCGCTGGGCGTTCGGTTCGGGCGTGGCGGACGTCCAGGCCGAGATCACCGCACCGATCCCGGACGGCGTCGACGCCGCCGACCTTGCCGAGTACTGCCTGATGCTCGGCGACGACGCGCTGGTGTGCGCGCAACGACTGTCGGAATGGGTGAGCAACGCGCCGGAGCTGGAGGAGGAGGTCGCGCTCGCCAACATCGCGCTGGACCTGCTCGGTCAGGCCCGGGTGCTGCTGGCCCGCGCGGGCCACGTCGAGGGCCTGGGCTCGGCGGCCGGCTGGGCCGGGCGCGGCCGCGACGAGGACGCCCTCGCCTACCAGCGGGCGGAGTCGGACTTCCGCAACGTCGCGCTGGCCGAGCTGCCCGACGATCTGGACTTCGGCCGCGCGATCGCCCGGCTGCTGTTGTTCGCGACCTGGCGGCTGGCGCTGCTGCACCGGCTGCTCGGCTCGCGCGATCCGGTGGTCGCGGCGGTCGCGGGCAAAGGCGTCAAGGAGATGGCCTACCACCGCGACTACGCCGGGCGGTGGACCCTGCGCCTCGGCGATGGCACCGCGGAGTCGCACCGGCGGATGCAGGCCGCGCTCGAGGCGGTGTGGCCGCACTTCGAGGAGCTGTTCCGAGCCTCGGACGTGGAGCGGCGGCTCGCCGAATCCGGCGTCGCCGTCGATCCCGCCGAGATCCGGGCCGAGGTCGACGCGGTGCTGGACGAGGTGCTGGCCCGCGCGACGCTCGCCCGCCCGCAGGTCCCGCCCGCCGGGACGATCGGCGGGCGCGGCGGCCGGCAGGGGCTGCACACCGAGTACCTGGGCCATCTGCTGGCCGAGATGCAGAGCCTGGCCCGCCAACACCCGGGGGTGACGTGGTGACGTGCTCGCGAGCGCGCGACGCCGTGGCGAGCGTGGCCGATCCGGAGATGCCGATGCTCACCCTGACGGATCTCGGGGTGGTGCGCGGGATCGAGGTGGCCCACGACGCGGTCACCGTCACGATCACGCCGACCTACTCGGGTTGCCCGGCGGTCGAGGTGATGCGCGAGGACCTGCGCGCCGCGCTGCGCGCGGCCGGGTTCGCGCGGGTCGAGGTGCGCACCGTGTTCGCGCCGCCGTGGAGCACCGACTGGATCTCCGAGGAAGGGCGCCGGAAGCTGGCCGACAACGGGATCGCCCCGCCGGAGCGCGTCGGCTCGCCCCGCCCGGGGCCGGTGCCGCTGACCCTGACCGTGCCCTCGGCGACGGTGCGCTGCCCGCGTTGCGGTTCGCCGGCCACCGAGGAGCTCTCCCGGTTCGGGCCGACGGCATGTACCGCGCTGCGGCGATGCACCGCCTGTCGCGAGCCGTTCGAGCACATGAAGGAGCTGTGACATGACGACCACCCCGGTGGCGACGGCGGCCACCGCCGCGCGCGTCGGCAGCGAGTTCCACACGCTGCGGGTGGCCGGCATCGAGCGCCTGTGCGCGGACGCCGTGGCCGTCACCTTCGACGTTCCCGCCGAGCTGGCGGAGACCTTCGCGTTCCGGCCGGGTCAGTACCTCACGTTGCGGCGCTTCGCCGACGGGCGCGAGGAGCGGCGCTCGTACTCGATCTGCTCTCCGGCCGGGGCGCTGCCGAGGATCGGGGTCCGCCGGATCGACGGCGGGCTGTTCTCCGGATGGTTGGTCGACGGGCTGGTGCCCGGTGACGAGGTCGAGACCGCCCCGCCGTCGGGCACGTTCACTCCCGAGATCGCGGCCGGTTCCCGGCACGGCCTGATCGCGGCCGGGTCCGGTATCACCCCGGTGCTGTCGATCGCGGCGAGCGTGCTGGCCGCGCACGAGGACACCCGGGTCACGCTGATCTACGGCAACCGGCGCACCGACACGGTGATGTTCGTCGAGGAGCTCGCGGATCTCAAGAACGCCTACGGTCCGCGGCTGCACCTGTTGCACGTGTTGTCGAGGGAACCGATGGAGGCGGAGATCTTCACCGGCCGCCTCGACGCGAACAAGATCCGTACCCTGCTCGGCAGGCTGATCGCGGTCCGTGAGGTGGACGACTGGTGGTTGTGCGGTCCGCTCGGCGTGACCGACGCCGCGGTCGAGGTGCTGCTCGGCTTCGGCGTCGACAAGAAGCGGGTGCACCGCGAGCTGTTCTACGTCGACGAGCCACCGCCCGAGCTGCACCGCCCGGACCCCGCGGTCGAGGGGGCGGTCAGCGCGGTCACCGTCGTCCTCAACGGCCGGTCCACCACGCTGACGCTGCCCAGGACCGGCACCGTGCTGGACTCCGCGCAGAAGGTCCGCGGGGACCTGCCGTTTGCCTGCAAGGGCGGGGTGTGCGGGACGTGCCGGGCGATGGTGACCGACGGCGAGGTGCTGATGCGGCGCAACTTCGCCCTGGAGGACGAGGAGGTGCAGGCCGGGTTCGTGCTCACCTGCCAGACCGTGCCGGTCTCCGACGCGGTGACCGTCGACTTCGACGTATAGGGCACGCCGCCGGCACCCCGTGATCGGCTGCTTCTCGTCCAGGGGTCCGCGGCGGTTCGAGCGCCGCTACAGCTGGTCCGATCCCGTCCGCAGCACCCGGGACAGACCCAGCGCGGCGGTGCGGACGGCCGGCGCGAGCCGTTCGGTGTCGAGCCGGTTGGCCCAGCCGGTGATCGAGATGGCGGCGACCGCGCGGCCGCTGTGGTCCAGCACCGGCGCGGCGACGCAGGCGATTCCGACGGTCGACTCCTCGTGCTCCTCCGCGACCCCGCGTTCCCGGATGCGGCCGAGTTCCTGGTCCAACAGGCCCGGGGCGACGGTGGTGCGGGGGGTCCGGCGCGCCAGCCCGGCGGAAAGGACGGCGGACAGGCGCTCGGGCGGGGCGAAGGCGAGCATCGCCTTGCCCACGCCCGTGCAGTAGGCGGGCATCCGGCCGCCGACCCGCGAGCCGACCTTCGGGCCGCGCCGCCCGGGGATCTTCTGCACGTAGACGACGTCGACGCCGTCGGGCACCGCGAGATGGACCGTCTCGTGGGTGGCCTCGAACAGGTCCGCCAGGAACGGGGCCGCAGCTTCACGCAGGCCGCGCTGCAGCGGGGCGAGCTGGCCGAGCTCGAACAGTCCCATGCCCAGCCGGATGCCGCCCGGGGTGCGCTCGACGATGTTCCAGCTCGCGAGCTCGGCGAGGAGTCGATGCGCCGTCGGCTTGGGGATACCGGTGCGGCGAGACAGCTCCGCGAGGCTCAGTTCGCCGTCGCCCGGCCGGAACGCCGTCAGCAGGGTCATCGTGCGTCCGAGTACGGATTTCGGCGGGGCATCTCGTTCAGCGGAACGCATGATCCCATCATGCGTTCTGGCTCATCGCCCGCCAAACTCCGATCTCCCGTTCCGTTGAACGGAATAGCGGGGTTCCCTGCCCAGGTCCCGGGGCCGCACGCTGCGTGACATGAGCTCTACGAGAGTCACGGCCGCCATCGTCGGGCCGGGCAACATCGGTACCGATCTGCTGGCGAAACTCGAGCGCAGTGCGGTGCTGGAGGTCGGGTATGTGGTGGGGGTCGTCGAGTCCGACGGGCTCGCGCGGGCCCGCCGGCGAGGGATCACCGCCTCGGCCGAAGGGGTGGACTGGCTGCTCCGCCAGAACCCGCTTCCGGAGATCGTCTTCGAGGCCACGTCGGCGAAGGCACACCGCGCCAACGCGCCGCGCTACGAGGAGGCGGGCATCCAGGCCGTCGACCTGACGCCGGCGCATCTGGGGCCGATGGTGTGCCCGCCGGTGAACCTGAACGCCCACCTCGACGCCCCGAACGTATCGATGATCACGTGTGGCGGGCAGGCGACGATCCCGATGGTGCACGCGGTGTCGCGGGTGACGCCGGTGCCGTACGCCGAGATCGTCGCCTCGGTCTCCTCGCGGTCGGCGGGTCCCGGTACCCGGGCCAACATCGACGAGTTCACCCAGACCACGGGCCAGGCGGTCGCCCAGGTCGGGCGGGCCGCCAGAGGTAAGGCGATCATCATCCTCAACCCGGTCGAACCACCGATGATCATGCGTGACACCGTCTTCTGCATGATCGGGCCGGACGCCGACACCGACGCGATCACCGCGTCGGTGCACGAGATGGTCGCCGAGGTGCAGCGGTACGTTCCCGGTTACACCCTGCGCGCAGAACCGCAGTTCGACGCACCACGCGAGGTGTGGTCGGGCAACGGTCGCGTCGCGATCTTCCTCGAGGTCAAGGGCAACGGCGACTACCTGCCGCCCTACGCCGGCAACCTCGACATCATGACGGCCGCGGCCGCCCGGGTCGGCGAGCTGATGGCCGCGGCGAACCACGGCGCCGCGAAGCAGGAGGTTTCGGCATGACCCGTCCGACACTCGCGCACGACGTGCGGATCGTCGACACCACACTGCGCGACGGCAGCCACGCGGTGGCGCACCGGTTCACCGAGCAGCAGGTCCGCGACACCGTGCGCGCCCTGGACCGGGCCGGGGTCGAGGTCATCGAGGTGACCCACGGCGACGGGCTGGGTGGCAGCTCGTTCAACTACGGCTTCTCCCACACCGACGAGATGACCCTCATCGCCGCCGCCCGTGCGGAGGCGAAGCAGGCGAAGATCGCCGTGCTGCTCGTCCCGGGGATCGGCACCGTCGAGGACCTGAAGAGGGCCCGCGACGCCGGAGCGGACATGGTCCGCGTCGCCACCCACTGCACCGAGGCCGACGTCTCCCCGCAGCACTTCGCCGCGGCCCGCGACCTCGGCATGGAAACCGCCGGATTCCTCATGATGGCCCACCGCACGCCGCCGGAGGATCTGGCGAAGCAGGCGCGGATCATGGTCGACGCGGGCTGCCAGGCACCGTATGTCACCGACTCGGCGGGCGCGCTGCTCATGCACGAGGCCCGCGCCCGGTTCGAGGCGCTGGTCGCCGAGGTCGGCGACCAGGCCTGGGTCGGATACCACGGCCACCAGAACATGAGCTTCGGCGTGGCGAACTCGGTGATCGCGCACGAGGTCGGGGTCCGCTACATCGACGGTTCGCTGTGCGCGCTCGGCGCGGGTGCCGGGAACTCCCCGACCGAGGTGCTCGCCGCGGTGTTCGACCGGCTGGGCATCGACACGGGGCTCGATGTGCTGGGGCTGCTCACCGCGGCCGAGGAGGTCGTGCGCCCGTACCTCGACCGTTGGCCGAAGATGGACCGCAACGCGATCGTCCAGGGCTGGGCCGGGGTGTACTCCTCGTTCCTGCTGCACGCCGAGGCCGCGGCCGAGCGCTACGCCGTCCCCGCGCACGAGATCCTGCGCCGCTGCGGCGAGCGCGGGCTCGTCGGCGGCCAGGAGGACATGATCATCGACGTGGCCATCGAGCTGGCGAACCAGAAGGCCGAAGGAGACTGACGGCAGCCCACCCCGCGCGTTATGGCTCCATGACGCGCGGGGCGGCGGCGCGGAAACGCGCTGTGGCGCCATGGTGCGCTGGGGACTTCACTTGTAGTTTCTGATACTTCAGGTGTAGTTTCATGGCGTGGTGCGGCGCCGGGAGTTGCTGTTGGACGCGGCCATCCGGGTGCTCGGCGAACGCGGAATGCGAGCGCTCACGCACCGGGCGGTGGACGCCGAGGCGGGCGTTGCGATCGGCTCGACGACCAACTACTTCCCGACCCGGGAGGCGTTGTTCGTGGCGGTCGTCGAGCGGGTCTCGGTGATGGAGCGCGACCACTTCGACGAGGTCGCCGTGCGGGTCTGCCCGACGACCCCCGCCGAACTCGGGCGCGCGCTCGCCGGCTTCGTCCGGGATGCGGTCGGTGCTCACCGGGCCCTGACGCTGGCGCGGTACGCGATCCTCGTCGAGGCCGGCCACAACATCAAGATCCGCAGTCGGCTCGCCGAGACGGGAAGCCGGGTCGATGCCTGGTGCGCGAACTGGTTGCGCCAGATCGGGTCCCGGGACCCGGACCATGCCGTCCACGTGCTCGGCAACTACCTCACCGGGCTGATCCTGCACCAGCTCGCCATCCCGGACCCCGAGTTCGAACCTGCCGGGAGCATCACCGCTCTGCTCGAGTCCCTGGTCCGGCCCGGCAGTCGCCGGCCCGTGGCAGTGGACCTGCCGGAGCGCACCAGCACACCATGATCGACCCCAGGCAGGGGTCGCCCGGGTCGCGAACGGAGGAGCCGATGGAGCGCGGCGACGTGTGGACCGCGATCGATGAGCAGCGGCGTGCCCTGGTGCGCCTGCTGGAGGATCTGTCGCAGGACGAGTGGCGTCGGCCGTCGCTGTGCGACGGCTGGACGGTCCGCGATGTCGCGGCACACCTGGCTCTGCAGAACGTGACCTGGGCGATGATGCCGCGGGCGGTGCTCGACGTCGTCCGTCACGGCGGCATGAACGCCGCGATTCACGCGATGGCGTGCCGCCATGCGACGCTGCCGGTCCGGGCGATCGTCGGCGAGATCCGGGAACGGATCGGGGTGTGGCAGCCGCTGCCGACCGTCACGTTCCGCGACACGGCCATCGACTACCTGGTGCACGGCCAGGACATCGCCGTCCCGCTCGGGCGGAGTCTGACGATGCCCCGCGACCTCGCCGTCGTCGCCGCGGATCGGGTGTGGGCCCGCTCCCGGATGTTCCACGCCCGGAAGAGGCTGACGGGCTACCGGCTCGTGGCCGACGATGTCCCGTGGGCCGCCGGGCAGGGCGCCGAGGTGTCCGGGCCGATCGGGGCGCTGCTGCTGCTGCTCACCGGTCGGCCGGCGGCACTGTCGCAGCTGTCGGGTCCCGGACTCGCGGGTCTGCGCAGGCTTCTGACGTCGTCGTCCGTGGCGTAGCCCGGGCCTAGCCGGCGGTCCGGCGCCGGTAGAGGACCATCGAAACGGCGTAGGCAACCCCGAGGATGCCGATGCACCAGGCGAGCGCGATCCAGATGTCGGCGCCGACCGGGGTTCCGGCGAACAGGTTGCGGATCGTGTCCACGATCGCGGTCGCCGGCTGGTGCTCGGCGAACCAGCGCACCGGGCCGGGCATCGACGCGGTCGGCACGAACGCGGAGCTGATCAGCGGCAGGAAGACGAGCGGATAGGCGAAGGCAGTCGCCCCGTCCACGGTCTTCGCGGTCAGGCCCGGGATGATCGCGAGCCAGGTCAGCGCCAGCGTGAACAGGATCATGATCCCGACGACGGCGAGCCATTCGAGCATCCCGGCGCCGGAGCGGAAGCCGATGAGCAGGGCGACGCCCATGACGATCGCCAGCGAGATGAGGTTCGACACGAGCGAGGTCAGGACGTGCGCCCAGAGCTCCGCGGAGCGCGCGATGGGCATCGATCGGAAGCGCTCGAAGATGCCGCCCTTGAGGTCCAGGAACAGCCGGTACGCGGTGTAGGAGATACCGGAGGCGACCGTGATGAGCAGGATGCCGGGCAGCTGGTAGCTGATGTAGGAGTCCGAGCCGGTTTGGATCGCGCCTCCGAGCACGAAGATGAACAACAGCATGAACGCGATCGGCATGATCGCGGTCGTGATGATCGTGTCCGGGCTGCGCAGGATGTGCCGCAGGGAGCGGCCGGTGAGTGTGACGGTATCGCCGATGAAGCGGCTGGCGGTCACGGTCATGGCTCACTCCGCTCCATGTCGTTGGCCGACGACGGCGAGGAACACGTCTTCGAGGGTGGGCTGCTGCTCGACGTACTCGACCTTCGCGGGCGGGAGGAGCCCTCTGAGCTCCGCGAGCGTGCCGTTCACGATGATCCGGCCCTCGTGGAGGATCGCGATCCGGTCCGCGAGCTGTTCGGCCTCATCAAGGTACTGCGTGGTCAGCAGCACCGTTGTGCCGCCGTCGGCGAGTTGCTTGATGGTGCGCCACACCGCGATGCGCGCTTCGGGGTCGAGCCCGGTGGTCGGCTCGTCGAGGACGATCAGCTGGGGGCTGCCGATGAGACTCATCGCGATGTCGAGGCGGCGGCGCATCCCTCCCGAGTAGGTCGTCACCTTCCGCGCGCCCGCCTCCGTCAGCGAGAACCGCTCAAGCAGGTCGTCGGCGACCGAGCCGGGGGCAGGCAGGTGGCGTAGGCGCGCGACGAGCACGAGGTTCTCCCGCCCGCTGAGCGCCTCGTCGACTGCGGCGAACTGTCCGGTGAGGCTGATGGTCTCGCGCACCTCGGCCGACTGCGTCGCGATGTCGAAGCCGTTGACGTTCGCTGTCCCGGCGTCGGCGCGCAGCAGGGTCGACAGGATCTTCACGACCGTGGTCTTGCCGGCGCCGTTCGAGCCGAGCAGGGCGAAGATGCTGCCTGGCGCGACCTCGAAGTCGACGCCGCGCAGCACGTGCAGCTTCTTGAACGACTTCTGCAGGCCCCGGACTCGGATCGCTGGAGTGCGCTCGGCGATCGCGTCGGTCATCGTCCGGCCTCCCGATCCTGCTCCTGAATGGCCTTGTCGATCGTTGAGGCGAGTCGCCGGCGTTCCTTCTCGACCCAGCTCTTGCCCGTGCCGCGGTATGTGTCGAGGAAGGTCTCCATGAAGTCGGCGGGGTCGTCGCCCACGACCTCGCGGATCGGCAGACCATCGGCGGCGCTCCGCTCAAGCAGGTCGGCGAGATCGTCGAACATCCTCACGAGCGTCGGGCCATCATCGACGGGGCCGAAGTTCATCACATAGTGCTCAAGCCCCTTGGCCGCTTCCCGGTAGCCGGCGGGTAGCTGCTTCACGCGAGCCCGGTACGCGCGCCACTTCCGCTTGTCGTCGAGGTTCCCGAGGAGCAACTCGATCGGATTGCGCATGATCATTTCCCTTCGCGTCGGAGCTGTTCCAGCCGCCCTGCGAGGAAGCTCCACATCCTCCAGAACTCGTCGAGGTAGCCACGGCCCTGTGCGTTGAGGGAGTAGACCTTGCGCGGCGGGCCCTTCTCCGAGGGCACCTTCTCCACATCGACGAGGCCGCGTTGCTCGATCCTGACCAGGAGCGCGTACACCGTGCCCTCCGCGATGTCGGAGAAGCCCTGCTCGCGCAGCCACGCCGTGATCTCGTACCCGTAGGCGGGCCGCACGGACAAGATCGCGAGGACGACACCCTCCAGCGTGCCCTTGAGCATCTCCGTCATCTGCTTGCCCACGAACCCGCCTCTATCTACTCAGTGTCATTGAGTACTGGTACATAGTACTGCTGAGTACCAGCTTCGCAAGGCGTCTCAGCCGCTCGACCTACAGCTCCGCTAACCCCGGTGATTCATGACCGACAGCAGTTGATCTTTCGTCGGGGATTGTCGCGGGTTTCCGGGTCGGGGCGTGCGGGATCATCCGGCCTGCTGCTCTGGTGAAGGAGATTCTTCGGCTGTGGCTGGCGGGTCACTCGCTGCGCGACGGCGGCCCGCGCCGACCGCGGTCACCCAGGCCAAGGTCGACGCGATGATCGATTCAGTGCGGGAGATGGACGCAGCGCTTCAGGAGACTATTCCGGAGAGCCTGGGGTGGCCCTACCGGGAGCTTCGTCTTGAGCTGAACAACCGACCATGCGAGCGAGCGGCTGACGTTCAGCTCGCTCCGCGTGTGGTTAGCACGTGTCCGAGGGGGGACTTGAACCCCCACCCCCTACTCGGGGACTAGCACCTCAAGCTAGCGCGTCTGCCATTCCGCCACTCGGACCCACCCGCGGCCTGCGCGGCCGCGACGAAGGAAGGATAGCCGACGCCCACCGAGACCCCGTAACCGCACCCGCGATGGTAGGAAGATCCGCATGACCGGCCCCACCGCTGCTGAGGACGAGGTCGTCCAGCTGACCTCCGAGCTGATCCAGATCGACACCTCCAACACCGGCGACCCGGCCACGGTGGCCGGTGAGCAGGAGGCCGCGGAGTACGTCGCGGCCAAGCTGACCGAGGTCGGCTACGACGTCGAGGTGCTCGAGTCCGGCGCGTCGCGGCGGACGAACGTCTTCGCCCGGCTGGCCGGCGCCGACCCGGACCGAGGCGCGCTGCTCGTGCACGGACACCTGGACGTGGTCCCGGCCGATCCGAGCGAATGGTCGGTGCATCCGTTCTCGGGGGCGGTGCGGGACGGCTATGTCTGGGGCCGCGGCGCGGTCGACATGAAGGACATGGTCGCGATGACGATCGCCGTCGCGCGGCAGTTCAAGCGCGACGGTGTGGTGCCGCCGCGGGACATCGTCTTCGCGTTCGTCGCCGACGAGGAAGCGGGCGGGAAGTACGGTGCGCAGTGGCTGGTCCGCAACCGGCCCGACCTGTTCGCCGGGTGCACGGAGGCGGTCGGCGAGGTCGGTGGGTTCTCCTTGACGCTGGGTGAGGACCAACGCGTGTACCTCATCGAGTCGGCGGAGAAGGGCATCGCCTGGATGCGGTTGCGCGCCAAGGGCAAGCCGGGGCACGGTTCGTTCCTGCACGACGACAACGCCGTCACCCGCGTCGCCGAGGCGGTCGCCCGGCTGGGCAACCACACCTTCCCGCTGGTGCTCACCGACACCGTCCGGGACTTCCTCGTGCACCTGCGCGACCTCACCGGCCTCGAGTTCCCCGAGGACGACCTGGAGGGGGCGCTCGCGAAGCTGGGACCGCTGGCGCGGATCGTCGGCGCGACGGTGCGGGACACCGCCAACCCGACGATGCTGCAGGCCGGTTACAAGGCCAACGTCATCCCGTCGACCGCCGAGGCGGTGGTGGACTGCCGGGTGCTACCGGGGCGGGAGGAGGCGTTCCTGCGCGAGGTCGACGAGCTCCTCGGGCCGGACGTCACCCGCGAATGGGTGGCGAACCTGCCGCCGCTCGAGACCCCGTTCGAGGGCCCGCTGGTGGAGGCCATGGCCGCGGCCCTGCGCGTCGAGGACCCGAACGCCGCCGCGATCCCGTACATGCTCTCCGGGGGCACCGACGCCAAGCACTTCGCGGAGCTGGGCATGCGCTGCTACGGGTTCGCGCCGCTTCGGTTGCCGCCCGACCTCGACTTCGCGTCGCTGTTCCACGGCATCGACGAACGCGTTCCGATCGATGCGTTGCGGTTCGGCACCCGGGTCCTGGACAGGTTCCTGCGCACATGCTGAGGAGCGGCTGATGGATCTCACCGGCAAGGCCGCGCTCGTCACGGGCGGGGCATCGGGCATCGGCGCGGCGGCGGTCCGCAGGCTCGCCGCGGCGGGGGCGGTCGTGGCGGTCGCCGACCTGGACGAAGCGGCTGCGCGCAGGCTCGCCGACGAGGTGGGCGGCCTCGCGTTGCCGGGTGACGTGACACAGCCCGACACCATGGCGATGGCCGTCGACATCGCGGAGGACTCCTTCGGCCGGCTCAACGTCGTGCTGCTCAACGCCGGGATCACCGCGGGCCAGTCGGGGCTGGAGGACCTCGACCTCGCGGGATACCGGCGGATCATGGGCGTGAACGTCGATCACGTCGTGTTCGGACTGACCTCGGCGGTTCCGGCGCTGCGGCGCGCGGGCGGCGGGAGCATCGTCGCGACGGCGTCGCTCGCCGGCCTGCTGCCGATGCCCGGCGACGCGCTGTACACGCTGACCAAACACGCCGTCGTCGGATATGTCCGCTCGGCGGCGCCGACCCTCGCCCCCGAGGGCATCAGGGTCAACGCGGTATGCCCCGGGTTCGCCGACACCCCGCTGATCGCGAAGGCCAAGGCACAGTTCGGCGACTTCCCGCTGCTGACCGCCGAGGACGTGGTGGACGCGATCGAGCAGGTCCTGGAACGGGGCGCGCCGGGCGAATGCTGGTTCGTCCAGCCGGGCCGGGAGCCCGCGCCCTACCGGTTCCGAGGCGTTCCGGGGCCCGCGGCCGGTGACGCGCCGCCACCGATCAACTGGAGGGATCACTGATGCGAGGATGGCAGGTGCACCGGCACGGTGCGCCGAACGACGTCCTGACGTGGCACGACGATCTGCCGGACCCGCGGCCGGGACCCGGTCAGGTGCTCGTGCGGGTGCACGCCGCCGCCTGCAACTTCCCCGACATCCTGCTCTGCGAGGGCACCTACCAGGAACGCCCGCCGCTGCCGTTCACCCCGGGTCTGGAGATCGCCGGTGAGGTCGTCGCGGCGGGGGAGGGCGCCGCGGCATCCGTCGGCGACCGGGTGCTGGGCACCCCGCCGAGCGGCCGGGGTGGGTTCGCCGAACTCGCCGTCCTCGACGCCCCCGCGACTCTGCCGTGGCCGGACGGGATGAGTGCGGCACAAGCCGCCGGGATGTTCATCACCTACCAGACCGGGTACTGCGCGCTGCATCGCCGGGCGAACCTGCGCGCGGGCGAGACGCTGCTCGTGCATGCGGCGGCGGGTGGTGTCGGCAGCGCGGCGGTCCAGCTGGGCAAGGCCGCGGGTGCCCGGGTCATCGGCACCGCAGGCGGGCCCGAGAAGTGTGCGGTCGCCAAGCGGCTGGGCGCCGATGAGGTCGTCGACTACCGCGACACCGACCTGGTCGCCGCGGTGAAGGACCTCACCGGCGGGCGCGGCGCCGACGTCATCTTCGACCCGGTGGGCGGCGACGTCTTCGACGCCTCGCGCAAGGTGGTCGCGTTCGAGGGCCGGATCCTGGTCATCGGGTTCGTCGCGGGCCGGTTCGCCGAGGCGCCGACCAACCACATCCTGATCAAGAACTACTCGGTGCTCGGCGTGCACTGGGGCTACTACCGGCAGATGAACCCGGGCCTGATCCCGCAGTGGCAGGACGCCCTGGGCGCGCTGTGGGCGCAGCGCAAGATCGATCCGCTCGTGGCGGCCGAGCTTGCGCTGACCGAGGCCCCCGAGGCGCTGCGCAGGCTCGGCTCACGCGAGACCACCGGCAAGATCGTGCTCATCCCCTGAGCGGGCCCGGCCGGTGGGTGGGGCGGCGGCCGTCACGACCGGCAGGTGGGCGGCGATGACCGCGATGAACCGCGGCGCTCGGTTCCCGGCCGTCGATCATGGCGACGACGGCCCGGGGCCGCGCCGGGGCGCGATCAGACCGAGAGCTCCGGAAGCATCCGATTGGAGCGACGCCGCCGCAGCACGACCTTGCGGACTCCGCCGGGGTAAAGACGCACTCGGGCGAGTTCCCAGCCACCGAACTCGGCGTGAATGCTCAGCCGCACCGCCGCCGTCACCCGGGACACGTCACCGGGCAACTGGACGGGGCGGTACTCCCAGTCCCCCTCGCTCAGATCCCCCGCATCCTCCGCAGTCGCGCTGGGAGCTCCCACGGGCCCACCTCCCGCCAGGTCCTGCGGCCGGGCGCCGGCTGGCCCGGCTCTGAGTCAAACCCCACGTGAACGCGGGGTTGCCCCACACCATAGGCGTGGTTGCCCGGGGCTGCCAGTGGCCGATGCGGGCGAATCGTTCAGACCGGGACGCTCACGTCGTCCAGCGCCGCCCGGATCTCAGCGGGCAGCTCGATCGTCTCGGTCGCCATCGACGCCGAGAGCTGCGCGGCGTCGCGGGCGCCGACGACCGCGGTGGCGATCCCGGGCCGGTCCCGCACCCAGGCCAGCGCGACGGCCAGCGGCGAGGTGCCCAGCCCGTCCGCGGCGGTCAGCACGGCATGCACGATCCTGGCCGACCGCTCGTTGCGCCGGGCTTCGACGTAGGGGGCGAGCACGGGCGAGGCCGCGCGGGAGTCGGCCGGGGTGCCGCCCGCGTACTTGCCGGTGAGGACGCCGCGGCCGAGTGGTGCCCAGGCGATCAGCCCGACGCCGTGGTGCCGGGCGGCGGGTACCAGCTCGGCCTCGGCGGTACGTATCAGCAGCGAGTACTCCACCTGCGCCGACACCGGAACCGTGATGTTGCCCAGCACGCGGGCCCGTTCGGCGACGGTCGAGAGCTGCCATCCCGACGGCGCCACCAGACCCGCGTAGCGCACCCGGCCCGTCAGCACCGCCACCTGGATGGCCGACAGCGTCTCGTCCAGCGGCACCTCGTCGTCCCAGCCGGGGAGCTGCCACAGATCGAGGTGATCGGTGCCGAGCCTGCGCAGCGTCGCATCGAGCGCACGCAGGAGGGCGCCCCGCGCGGCCCCCTCGCCGAGCACCCCCGCGGGCAGCCCGCCCCGGCCGGCCAGCACCAGCTCCTCGCGTCGCACCCCACCGGCCATGATCTTGCCGAGGATCTCCTGGGAGCGTCCGTCGGCGTAGACGTCGGCGGTCTCGATGAACGTGCCGCCCGCGTCGACGAACGCGACGAGCTGCGCGGTGGCGGCGTCGGCATCGGTGTCGTCGCCCCACGTCATGGTGCCCAAGCCGATCCGGGACACCTGAAGACCACTGGTCCCGACCCGTCTGCGTCGCACGGGTCGCAGCCTATTGGGCGGCCATCCGACCCAGCCCGGTACGGTGCCTCGCCGTGACCGTGTCCCGTTCGGAGGCTCGTTCGTGAGCTGGCTCGAGGTCGTCGTCCTCGGCCTTCTGCAAGGTCTGACGGAGTTCCTGCCCATCTCCTCCTCGGCGCATCTGCGGATCGCCTCGGGGGCCTTCTTCGGCAATGACCCCGGCGCGGCCTTCACCGCGGTGACCCAGTTGGGGACCGAGCTCGCGGTGCTCATCTACTTCGCCCGCGACATCGGCCGCCTGGTCGCGACCTGGTTCCGCGGCCTGCGCGATCCGCAGGTGCGGGCGAACCCGGACTATCGGCTGGCCTGGCTGGTGATCATCGGCAGTGTCCCGATCGTGGTGTTCGGGGTGCTGTTCAAGAACCAGATCGAGACGGTCGCCCGCAATCTCTGGCTGGTCGCCACCACACTGATCGTCTTCGGCGTGCTGCTCGGGCTCGCCGAACACTTCGGCACGCAACGGCGCCCGCTCGACCAGCTCAGCGTGCGCGACGGCGTCCTGCTGGGGTTTGCACAGGCACTCGCCCTGGTGCCCGGCGTGTCCCGCTCCGGAGGGACGATCACCGCGGGCCTTGCCCTCGGGCTGACCCGTCCGGCCGCGGTGCGCTACTCGTTCCTGCTGGCGATCCCGGCCGTGGTCGGGGCCGGGATCTTCCAGCTTCCGGACGTGTTCGAGCCGGGGGGACCGAGTGGGATCCAGATGCTGGTGGCGACGGCGATCGCGTTCGTGGTCGGGTACGCGTCGATCGCGTGGCTGCTGCGGTTCGTGCAGACCAACACCGTCTACGTGTTCGTCGCCTATCGGATCGCCCTGGGCGCGGCGTTGTTCGCCGCGCTGGGGATCGGCGCCGTCGCCGCGGTCTGAGGCGGGGCGGCGACGACGTAGGCTCGATCACGTGACCACCCTCATCCTGTTGCGGCACGGCAGGTCGTCCGCCAACGCGGCGGGCGTCCTGGCCGGTCGCAGCCCCGGCGTCGAACTGGACGAGACCGGCCGGGCGCAGGCGGAGAAGGTGGTCGAACGGCTGGCTCCGCTGCCGATCGCGGAGATCGTCACCTCGCCGATGACGCGCTGCCGGCAAACCGTCGCGCCGCTGGCCGCCGCGCGCGGGCTCACCCCGGTGCTCGACGAGGGGTTCAACGAGGTCGACTACGGCTCGTGGACCGGCGGAACGCTCAAGGCACTGGCCAAGGAGCCGCTGTGGAAGGTGGTGCAGGCCCATCCGTCGGCGGCGGTGTTCCCCGCCGGGGAGGGGCTGGCCGGGATGCAGGCCCGCGCGGTGGCCGCGGTCCGCGCGCACGCCGCCCGGATCGCCGCCGAGCACGGGCCGAACGCGCTGTGGCTGGCCTGCAGCCACGGCGACGTGATCAAGGCGGTGCTGGCCGACGCCCTGGCCACGCACCTGGACAACTTCCAGCGGATCATGATCGACACCTGCTCGGTGAGTGTGGTGCAGTACACCGAGACCCGCCCGTTCGTCGCCCGGGTCAACGACCTCGGCGACGGCCCGGGGGCCCTGGCCGGGCTCGTACCGCCCAAGAAGCGGCGGCGCCGGAGCGGTACACGCAGCTCGGACGCCGTCGTGGGGGGCTCGACATGACAGGCAGCCCGGACGAAGGCGTGCCCGGCGCGCCCTGGTGGCCTACCCTCGGAGGTGCCATGTCACGCGTCATCCACGTCTTCCGCCAGCCCAAGCGGTTCGTCGCCGGAACCGTCGGTGAGCCCGGCGAGCGCGCCTTCTACCTCCAGGCCATGGAGGACGCCAGAACCGTCAGCGTGCTGCTGGAGAAGCAGCAGGTCTCGGTCCTGGCCGAGCGCATCAGCGCGCTGCTGACCGAGATCGTCCGCCGGTTCGGCACGGAACTGCCGGACGACGAGACCAGCCAGGACAACGATCCGCTCTCCGTTCCCCTCGAGGAGGAGTTCCGGGTCGGCACGATGGGACTGGGCTGGGACGCCGACTCGCGGTCGATCGTCGTGGAGCTGCTCGCGGTGACCGATGAGGAGATCGACGAGTCGGTCGTGCTCGACGACACCGACGAGGGCCCCGACGCCGTGCGGGTCTTCCTCTCGCCGGTGCAGGCCAAGGCGTTCGCCGAACGCGCCGAGATGGTCGTGTCCGCGGGCCGGGCGCCGTGCCCGTTGTGTGCCGAGCCGCTCGATCCCCATGGCCACGTGTGCGTCCGGCTGAACGGGTTTCACCGGCGGTCTGCGGTGGCGGACTAGAGCCACGCCGTTGGACCCCCTGGACCCGGCGGTGCCGGGAGTGCTGCGCGACGGTCGGATCGAAGTCACCGGACGGCTGGTCGACGCCTCGAACGCGACCCTGTACGGCGCCGTCACCCTCGACGGCGTCGACCTTCGCTGTGTGTACAAGCCGATCCGCGGCGAGCGCCCCCTGTGGGACTTCCCCGACGGGACCCTGGCCGGCCGCGAGGTCGCCAGCTTTCTGGTCTCGGAGGCCGCGGACTGGCATGTCGTGCCACCGACGGTGCTGCGGGAGGGCCCGTTCGGGCCGGGAATGGTGCAGGTCTGGGTGGATACCGACGAGGACCGTGAGCTCGTCACCGTCTGCGCGCCCGCCGACCTTCCGGCCGGCTGGCTGGGAGTGCTGCGCGCCCGGGACCGGCTCGGTGAACCCGCTGTGCTCGCCCACGCCGATCTACCGGAGTTGCGGGCGATGGCGGTGTTCGACGTCGTCGCCAACAATGCCGACCGCAAGGGCGGGCATGTGCTCGCGGGCGCCGACGGCCGGATCTACGCCGTCGACCACGGGCTCACGCTGCACACCGAGAACAAGCTGCGCACCGTGCTGTGGGGCTGGACCGGCCAGCGGTTGCCCGACGAGGTGCTGGCCGGGCTGCGCAAGCTGCGCGCCGCGCTGGACGACGGGCTGTGCGAGACGGTGGGCGAACACGTGACGCGCCGGGAGGTGGCGGCCCTGTCCTCCCGGGTGGATGCCCTGCTGCGGAAGCGGCGCTATCCCGAGCCCTCCCGCCACGGGCCCGCGATCCCGTGGCCCGCGTTCTGAATCCCCCGCAGCCAGCAGTTCCTCGGGCCGAACCAGCACGTTCCGGGTTCCGGTGCGCGGCGGCGGCTCGTGATCGAACTGTCGCGTCCTGCCGGGTGAGCGACGAGGAGCGGGTAGCAGGATGGAGGCCGAGGGTGCACGACCGTACCGGCGCCCAGGCGGACGACACGAGGGAGCGACGATGGCGGGACAGAGCCGAATCGGGGTTACCGGGCTGGCGGTGATGGGAGCCAATCTGGCTCGCAACATCGCGCGCCACGGTGTCCCGGTCGCCGTGCACAACAGGACCACCGCGCGGATGACCGAGTTCATCCAGGAGTACGGGCACGAGGGCACGTTCACCGGGGCGGAGCGCCTGGAGGACTTCGTCGCGGCCCTGGAGAAGCCCCGGCGGATCATCGTGATGGTCAAGGCCGGCGCCCCGGTCGACGGCGTGATCGAGGACCTGGTGCCGCTGCTCGATCCGGGCGACATCGTCATCGACGCCGGCAACTCCCATTTCGCCGACACGAAGCGGCGGACCGAGGACTGCGCCCGGCGTGGGCTGCGGTTCATGGGGATCGGGGTGTCCGGCGGCGAGGAGGGCGCGCTGCTCGGGCCGAGCATCATGCCCGGCGGGGACCCGGCTGCGTACGCGCAGGTCGAGGAGGTCCTGACGGCCATCGCCGCGCAGGTCGACGGCACCCCGTGCTGCACCCACGTCGGTCCCGATGGCGCCGGGCATTACGTGAAGATGGTGCACAACGGCATCGAGTACGCCGACATCCAGCTCATCGCCGAGGCCTACGACCTGCTCACCCACGTCGTCGGCCTGGACGCGCCGGACATCGCGAAGATCTTCGCCGAGTGGAACACCGGGGACCTGGAGTCGTTTCTCATCGAGATCACCGCGAAGGTGCTCGCGAAGACCGACGAGCGCACCGGCGGCCCGCTCGTCGACGTCATCGTCGACGAGGCCGAGCAGAAGGGCACCGGCCGGTGGACGGCCATCGACGCGCTCGACCTCGGCGTCCCGCTGACCGGCATCACCGAGGCGGTGTTCGCGCGCACCCTGTCGGCGCTGCGGGCCGAGCGGGCGGCCGCGGCGGCCACCCTCGCCGGCCCGGCGCCCGGCCGTGTGGAGAACGGATCGGACCTGGTCGACGACATCCGCCAGGCCCTCTACGCGAGCAAGGTCGTCGCGTACGCCCAGGGCTTCGCGCAGATGCGCGCCGCCTCGATCGCCAACGGCTGGAACCTCGACCTGGGGGCGATGGCCACGATCTGGCGGGGCGGCTGCATCATCCGGGCGCAGTTCCTCAACCGGATCCGTGACGCCTACGCCCAGCATCCGGACCTGGACAACCTGCTGATGGTGCCGTACTTCACCGAGGCGGTGGCGAACGCGCAGGACGCCTGGCGGCGGGTGATCGTGAAGGCCACCGAGCACGGCGTCGCGATCCCGGCGTTCTCCTCGTCGCTGTCCTACTACGACGGCTACCGTCGCGAGCGCGGTCCGGCCAACCTCATCCAGGGGCTGCGGGACTTCTTCGGGGCGCATACGTACCGGCGGCTCGATGTCGAGGGCAGCTTCCACACCCGCTGGGCGCAGGACGGCGCCGAGGTCCGCACCGACAGCTGAGCGGCTCAGCCCGGCGCCGGGTCCGGGGTGGGCAGCACGCGCGGCGGAACGCCCGGCGCGGGCTGGACGAGAACGCCCGGACCGGGTCCGGTGCCGGTGTGCGGGGCGGGCAGGTGTCTGCCCAGCCAGTCGACGAGCGCGGGCAGTTGCCCGCGCACGGCGTTCTGGTTGTGCCCGCCACCGGGGAAGACCATCGTGTCCAGCCGCACCGGCGGGGCTACGGCCGTCCGGATCCGGCCCAGCGCGGCCTTCTCGTCGGGTTCGTCGGCGCCCGCCGTGGCCAGGATGTCCACCGGGGCCGGGTGGGTGCGCAGCAGCGCGTCGACGTCGTTGGCCGCGACCAGGTCGGCTCGGTGGTCGAACAGGTCACCGGTGACGACGTCGTCGGGGGTACGGTCGAAGCCACTCTGGCTGAGCGCCACGCCGTAGAGATCGGGATGGCGCAGCGCGAGGTTCATCGCGCAGTAGCCTCCCGACGACCAGCCCGCCAGTGCCCATGCCGCGCGCTCCGGGCGGACCCGCAGCGCGCGGGTCGCCCAGGCGCGCAGGTCGGTCGTCAGGTAGGTGTCGTCGGCGACGCCGGCGTTGGCGTCGACGCACTCCTGGTCATGGCTGAACCGCGGCTCGCCGTTGGTGTCTGGGATGATCAGGATGGTCGGGGGCATCCGGTGTGCGGCGATCGCCGCGTCGACCAGGTCGGGCACCCGGAACAGGGCCGCGACCTCGCGGGGCTCGCCCGGGAACCCCGGCAGCCATTCGACGACCGGGTAGCGCACATCGGCCTGCTGCGGGTCGGTGTAGCCCGGGGGCAGGTAGACGTCGGCGTCGCGGGTGAGCCCCGAGCGGGCCCCATGCAGCACCAGGTGCAGGGTGGCTCCGTGCCCCTCGGCGGCGTGGGCGGCAAGCACCGGCAGCGCCGCGTTCAGCCCGGCCCCGTCCTCCCCGATATCGGCGACCGTCCCGTCGCCCGGGTTGCCCGACGAGCCGAGCAGCGAGCCGAGCGTGGGGTAGAAGCCGCCGAGCTGGTTCACCGCGATCCCGCAGGCCACCAGCACCGCGACGACGGCGAGCAGCACGGTCACCGTCCGTCCGGTGCGGCGACGCCGCCAGGCGTCCCAGCGGAACGGGACCAGCGCGACGAGGGCGACGGCCAGCCCGGTGGTGATCAGAATGGCCGTGGTGTCGTCCAGCCGGATCGTCGAGGCGTGGAAGCCGAGCACCCATTCAGCGTCGCAGACGGCCCTCGAGCGGAGCCGAGGAGTTCCGCCTCGGGGCGGAATCGGCGAGAGTGGGACGGTACGCGCCGCCGCGTGCAGGAGGTCGTCCGATGGTCGCCGATCCCGACGTCCCCGTCCCCGACGCGCTCGCCGCCCATGCGGCCGCGAGCCCCGGGCGCCCCGCGATCATCGACGAGCGCGGGACCCTCGGCTTCGGTGAGCTCAACGCGATGGTCAACCGGCTCACGCACGGCCTGCTCGGGCTCGGGCTCCGGCCGGGCGACCGGGCGGTGTGGTGCGGTCCGAACAGCCGCGAGGTGGTCACCTTCGTGCACGCTGCACGCAAGATCCAACTGATGGCGGTGCCGCTGGCCTACCGGTTCACCGCGGACGAGATGCGCTACGTGATCGCCGACAGCGAAGCCGTGCTGGTCGTGGTCGACGCCGAGCAGGCCGGTCGGATCGCGGCGATCCGGGCGGCGCTGCCCGCGGTGCGGCACGTTGTCGTGTTCGGTGGCGAGCCGTTCACCGGTGCGCTGGCCTGGGACGACGTGCTGGCCGTCGGTGCGGAGGGCGACCCCGCGGTCCCGGCTGGTCCGGGCGGCTCGATGATCTACACCTCGGGGACGACCGGGAGACCCAAGGGCGCGTTGCGCGGGCCGGTCGACCCCGCGATGACCGCCGCGATGGTGCATTCGCTGCGGCTGCAGCCCGGCAACGAGGTGCACCTGACCACCGGTCCGCTCTACCACTCCGGTCCGCTGGTCTGCGCGAGCCTCAACCACACGCTCGGCGGCACGGTCGTGCTCATGCGCCGCTTCGATGCACAGCGCTGGCTCGATCTGGTCCGCGAGCACCGGGTGACGAACACGTTCACCGCCCCCACGCAGCTCAAGCGGATCGTCTCACTGCCCGCCGAGGTGCTGATGCGCGCCGACCTGTCGTCGATGCGGTCGTTGGTGGTCAACGCGGCACCGATGCCCTATGCGCTCAAGCAGGAGGTGATTGCGCGGTTCGGCGATGGCTTCCTGTTCGAGGTCTACGGATCTACCGAGCTCGGCGTCGCCACTGTGCTCGCGCCGGAGGATCAGCTGCGCAAGCCCGGCTCCTGCGGGCTACCGGTGCCGGGTGTCGAGGTCGCCGTGCTCGACCCCGATGGGACCCCGGTGGCGGTCGGTGTCGCGGGGGAGCTGTTCGTCCGGTCGTCGGCCACCTACCGGGGCTATCACGGGCACGGCCCCGCCGTGGAGCGGGACGGCTGGAAGTCCGTCGGCGACGTCGGCTACCTGGACGAGGAGGGCTACCTCTCCATCTGCGACCGGCTCGGCGACATGATCATCACCGGTGGGATGAACGTGTATCCCGCCGAGGTCGAGGCGGTGCTGCATGCCCATCCCGACGTCGCCGACGTCGCGGTGTTCGGGGTGCCGTCGGCCGAATGGGGCGAATCCGTGCACGCGGTGGTCGTGCCACGGCCGGGGCGCACACTCGACCCGGACGAGCTCGACAGGCATGTCCGCCGGTACCTCGCTGGGTACAAATGTCCGCGGACGTGGAGCGAACGTGCGACGTTGCCGCGGACGGAATCGGGCAAACTCCTCAAACGGCAGCTGCGCTCCGAACACTCGGCGGGTCAAGGAAATGGCGGCATGGGGCTCACCCGATGAGCGCACGTCAGCGGGCGGATCTCACCGAGCGGCTGTTCACCCTCGCGCTGCTGATCAAGGGGATCGACGGTGCCATCGAGCTGATCGGGGCCGTCGTGCTACTGCTGGTCTCGGGAGCGGCGGTGCACCGGCTGGTGGGCGAGGTGCTGGCCCACGACCTGCTCGGACCGCCCAGCGGCTCGCTCGCCCGGCACTTCGTGGCCAGCACCGCCGAGTTCGCGTCGGGGAACCGGGCGTTCGCGGTGCTCTACCTCGCCCTGCACGGCATCGTGAAACTCGCGCTGGTCGCGGCGCTGCTGCGCCGGTGGCTGCCCGCCTACCCGATCGCGGTCGTCGTGCTGGGGGCGTTCGTGGGTTACGAGATCTTCCGGGCCACGCAGACCGGTTCGGTGGTGCTGCCGTTCCTCGCCGCGATCGACGTCGCGATCATCGTCGTGATCATCCGGGAGTACCTGCTGCTACGCGCCCGTGAGCGCTGAGTGCCGCCCGGCGGACACCGCCGCGCGAAACCAGATCCGGCTCCGGCCCGACCCGTCACTCGCCGGGCGTCAGCCAGTCGAAGGTGCGTCGCACGGCCTTTCGCCAGCGGGCGTATCCGGTCTCGCGCTGCTCGGCGCTCCACCGCGGGCTCCAGCGCTTTCCCTCGTTCCAGTTCTCCCGCAGCTCGTCGGTCGACTTCCAGAAGCCGACGGCGAGCCCGGCGGCATAGGCCGCGCCGAGCGCGGTCGTCTCCGCGACGACCGGGCGGCTCACCGGAATGCCGAGCACGTCGGCCTGGATCTGCATGCACAGATCGTTGGCGGTGACGCCGCCGTCGACCTTGAGCACCTCCAGCTGCACGCCGGAGTCGGCCGCCATCGCCTCGGCGACGTCGCGGCTCTGGTAGCAGATCGCCTCGAGGGTGGCCCTGGCCACGTGCGCGTCCGTGTTGAACCGGGAGAGCCCGAGGATCGCGCCGCGCGCCTCCGAGCGCCAGTACGGTGCGAACAGCCCGGAGAAGGCGGGCACGAAGTACACCCCGCCGTTGTCCGGCACCTGCCGGGCGAGAATCTCCGACTGCGCGGCGTTGGAGATGATCCCCAGCTGGTCGCGCAACCACTGCACCGCGGAACCGGTGACCGCGATCGAGCCCTCCAGAGCGTAGACGGCGGGCTCGTCGCCGAACCGGTAACAGACCGTCGTCAGCAGTCCCGACGTCGATCTGACGAGCTCGGTCCCCGTGTTGAGCAGCAGGAAGTTGCCGGTGCCGTAGGTGTTCTTGGCCTCGCCGGGGGCGAAGCACACCTGGCCGACCGTTGCGGCCTGCTGGTCACCGAGGTCGCCGGTGAGCGGCACCGCACCGCTCAGCGGACCCGCGGGGCGGGTCGTACCGTACGGGTCCGGCGAGGAGCTGGACCGGATCTCGGGCAGCATCTGCCGCGGGATGCCGAAGAACCCGAGCAGCTCGTCGTCCCAGTCCAGGGTCTCGAGGTTCATCAGCATGGTGCGGCTGGCGTTGGTCACGTCGGTGACGTGCACGCCGCCGTCCCGGCCGCCGGTGAGGTTCCACAGCAGCCAGCTGTCGGTGGTGCCGAAGATCGCGTCGCCGCGTTCGGCGGCGGCGCGGACGCCGTCGACGTTCTCCAGGATCCACTGGAGCTTCCCGCCGGAGAAGTAGGTCGCGGGCGGCAACCCGGCCTTGCGCCGGATGACGTCGCCACGGCCGTCCCGGTCGAGCGCGGCGGCGATGCGGTCGGTGCGGGTGTCCTGCCAGACGATCGCGTTGCAGAGGGGACGGCCGGTGCGCCGGTTCCACACCACCGTGGTCTCGCGCTGGTTGGTGATTCCCAGCGCCACCAGGTCGTTCGCGGTGAGCCCGGTCCGGTTGAGCGCGGTCTGCACGACCGCGCAGGTGCGTTCCCAGATCTCCACCGGGTTGTGCTCGACCCAGCCGGGCCGCGGCAGGATCTGCTCGTGCTCGAGCTGGTGTCGGCCCACCTCGTCACCGCCCTGATCGAAGATCATGAAGCGGGTGCTGGTCGTGCCCTGGTCGACGGCGCCGATGAGCTCGGCCATGGGTCTCCTCGCGGGTCTCGGTCCTCGCAGACTAGCGGGCCGCTAGCGTGCGGGTGTGCGCATCGCAGCCATCGGCGTCGCCCTCGTGCTGTCGCTGACGCTCGCGGCATGCGGCGGGGCCGGGCCGGCGACGCCGTCGGGGGCGGACGCCGTCGTCGAGGTCGCCGCCACGGCACCGAGCGGATCGCTGATCCCGCAGCGGGCGGCCGGGGCGCCCCGAACGCTCGTGACCGGCCTCGAGGTCCCGTGGGGGCTGGCGTTTTTCCCGGACGGTTCGGCGCTGGTCACCGAGCGCGAGTCGGCGCGGCTGCTGAGGGTGTCTCCCGAAGGCGCGGTCACCCCGGTGGGGACGGTGACCGGTGTCGCGGCCCGCGGCGAGGGTGGGCTGCTCGGCGTCGCGGTGTCGCCGGCGTTCGCCACGGACCGGGCGGTCTTCGTGTACTACACCTCGGCCACGGACAACCGGGTGGTCCGGCTGCGGGTCGCCGCCGACGGCACGATCGACGGTGCGGCGCAGCAGGTGCTCGTCTCGGGTATCCCGGCGGCCTCGATCCACAACGGCGGCGGGCTCGCGTTCGGCCCCGACGGCCTGCTCTACGTCGCCACCGGTGACGCGGGTCGTGGCGCTGCGGCACAGGACCTCGGCGATCTCGGGGGCAAGATCCTGCGCATCACCCCCGACGGCGCCCCTGCCGCGGGTAACCCGTTCGGCACGGCGGTGTTCACCTACGGGCACCGCAACGTCCAGGGCCTCGCGTTCGGCCCCGACGGCAGGATGTACGCCACCGAGTTCGGGCAGAACAGGGTGGACGAGATCAACCGCATCACCCCGGGCGCGAACTACGGCTGGCCCACGGTCGAGGGCATCGGACACCGGGCCGGGCTCACCGATCCGTTGCTCACCTGGACGACGAGCGCCGCCTCGCCCAGTGGCCTGGCCTATGCGGGCGGGTCGCTGTGGGCGGGCGCGCTGCGCGGGCAACGGCTGTGGCGGGTCCCGCTCGCCTCGGGCGGCACCGGCGGCGCCGAGCCGGTCGGCACGCCGCAGCCGCTGTTCACCCACGAGTTCGGCAGGCTGCGCGCGGTCGTCGCGACCCCGGACGGCTCGGCTTTGTGGATCACCACCAGCAATCGGGACGGCCGTGGCTCGCCCACCGCCGAGGACGACCGGATCCTGGTGGTCCGGCTGAGCTGAGCGGCCGTGGTCCGGCCAGCCGGCGGGTGTTCGACCGGCTCGGCGGTCTCGGCTCGGGCCGGTGATCGGCTGGGTGTCCTACGCCGAGAAGGCGACGGGCTCGACGCGGCCCACCGGGGTGCCGTGCCCCAGCACGTCGACGCGGCCGAGCCGGTCGAGCGCGGGCGCGTCGACGCCCAACCGTCGCAGGGCCGCCGCCACGACCGCGGGAACGGGCCGCGGCGAACCATCGAGGATCTTGACCGCCAGCGCCCGCCCGTCGGGCAGCGCCGCCGCGAACACGCCCTCCGCGCCGTCCTTGGCGACCAGCCCGGGAACGGCCTGGAGGAACCGGGTCACCGGGCGGCCGGTGCCGCCCAACCACCAGGGGTGTGCCCGGATGGCCGCGGCCACCCGGCCTTCCGGGGTCCCGGCGGGTTCGACGGCGATCCGGGCGAAGGCCCGCGCGAGCCCGCCGATCGTGCAGGAGAACAGCGGCGCGCCGCACCCGTCGACTCCCACGTGCGTGACCGCATCACCGGTCAGTGTGGTGACGTGCTCGGCGATGGCCAGCTGCAGCGGATGGCCGGGATCGCGGTAGGTCGCGGTGTCCCAGCCGGCGGCGACACAGGTCGCCAGCATCGCGGCATGCTTGCCGGAGCAGTTCTGCGCGGTCGCGGAGGGTGGGCGGGCGGCGGCCCGCCAGACGAACGCCGCCTCGTCGTCCAGCGGGACGGCGGGGGTGTTCTGCAGGTCCGGCTCGCCGCGCCCGGCCCCGTGCAGGATGCGCCGGACTCCGTCGAGGTGATCCGGCTCGCCGGAGTGGCTGGCGCAGGCCAGGGCCAGCGGCGCGTCGTCGAGATCGAGCCCGGCGCGGAGCATCGCGGCGGCCTGCACCGGTTTGAGCGACGAGCGAGGAAAGAACGTCGCGGCCGGATCGCCCAGGCACCCGCGGAGGTGTCCGTCCGGTCCGAGAAGGGCGACATGGCCGAGATGCACCGACTCGACGACTCCGCTGCGCACCACCCGCGCGACCGGCACCGCCCCGTCCTCCACCGACACGTCCCACGACGCTACCGGTGGACCGGAACGCGTGGTCACCCCCGGCGCGGCGGCCATCGGGCATCGACGATCCCGGTGGTGTGAGTGATCGACGGCACGCGGCTCCACCCGCGTGCCCACCCCGCTGGGGGATGGCCCACGCGCGCCTCGGTTGGAGGCTTGTCCGGGCGGTTCGGTTTCCGGGCAGGACCGGCCTGCCCACCGGTCATCTGTCCGCCGTCCCGAGGGAGAGCCATGCTCGCCGACCGCACGACGCTCGCACAGTTCCTCATCGAGCAGCGGCGGCACCATCCGGACGCGAGCGGGGATCTGAACGGTCTGATCCTCGATGTCGCGTTCGCCTGCAAGGCGATCGCCAAACGGGTCGCCCAGGGCGCGCTCGGCGGGGTGCTCGGCGCAGCAGATCGGACGAACGTCCAGGGTGAGGCTCAGCAGAAGCTCGATGTGCTGGCCAACGAGCTGTTCCTGAGCGCCAACGAGTGGGGCGGCTACGTGGCGGGCATGGTCTCGGAGGAGATGGAAGCGCCCTATCTCCTGCCGACGCGGTACCCGCGCGGGAAGTATCTGCTGGTGTTCGACCCGCTCGACGGTTCGTCCAATATCGATGTCAACGTCTCGGTCGGCAGCATCTTCTCGATCCTGCGGGCCCCCAACCCCGGTGCCGACCCGGCCATGGAGGACTACCTGCAACCCGGCACCGAGCAGGTCTGCGCGGGATATGCGATCTATGGCCCCTCGACGATGCTCGTCCTCACGGTGGGGACCGGGGTGCACGGCTTCACGCTCGAACCCCAGCTCGGGGAGTTCATCCTCTCCCACCCGGCGATCCGGCTTCCGGTCGCCGCGAGCGAGTTCGCGATCAACGCCTCGAACCGGCGCTTCTGGGAGCCGGCGGTGCGGCGCTACGTCGACGAGTGCCTGGCAGGCCGCACGGGGCCGCGGGCCAAGGACTTCAACATGCGCTGGGTCGCGTCGCTCGTCGCCGAGACACACCGCATCCTCACCCGTGGTGGCGTGTTCCTCTACCCGCGCGACTCGAAGGACCCGGCCAAGCCGGGCCGGCTGCGGCTGCTGTACGAGGCGAATCCGGTGGCGTTGCTCATCGAGCAGGCGGGCGGCGCCGCGAGTACCGGGCGGGGCCGGGTGCTGGAGGTCGTGCCCGACGACCTGCACCAGCGCATCCCCCTGATCTTCGGGGTGACCGAGGAGGTCGAGCGGATCGAGCGGTACCACCGCGAGAACAACGAGCGAACCTTCGACTCTCCGCTCTACGCGACCCGCGGTCTGTTCCGCGCGACGGCTGTCTGAGGAAGGGCGACACGTGTCACAGAAGCACCCCATCATCTCGGTCACCGGTTCCTCCGGCGCCGGCACGACCTCGGTCATGCGCACGTTCGAGCAGATCTTCCGCCGGGAGGGGGTGAACGCGGCGTTCATCGAGGGCGACAGCTTCCATCGCTACGACCGGGTCGAGATGCGGGCGGCCATGGCCGACGCGCACGGCCGCGGCGACGATTCCTTCAGCCACTTCGGGCCCGAGGCGAACCTGTTCGGCGAGCTCGAGGAGCTGTTCCGGACCTACGGCGAGACCGGCACCGGCAAGGTCCGCCGCTACCTGCACGACGAGGTGGAGGCGGCGCCCTACGGGCAGGAGCCGGGTACGTTCACGCCCTGGGAGAACCTGCCCGCGGACTCGGACCTGATGTTCTACGAGGGCCTGCACGGTGCGGTCGTGACCGACGAGGTGGACGTCGCCCAGCACGCCGACCTGCGCATCGGGGTCGTTCCGGTGATCAACCTGGAGTGGATTCAGAAGATCCAACGCGACAAGACGGCGCGCGGCTACTCCACCGAGGCGGTCACCGAGACGATCCTGCGGCGGATGCCCGACTACGTGAACTACATCTGCCCGCAGTTCTCCCGGACGGACGTCAACTTCCAGCGGGTCCCGGTGGTCGACACATCCAACCCGTTCATCGCCCGGACCATCCCGACGCTGGACGAGTCGATGCTCATCATCCGGTTCCGTGACCCGCACGGAATCGACTTCTCGTACCTGCTCGCCATGCTGCACGACTCGTTCATGTCGCGGGCGAACACCATCGTGTGCCCGGGCGGGAAGATGGACCTGGCGATGCAGCTGATCTTCACGCCGATGATCCTGCGGCTGATCGAGCGACGCAAGGCCGCGCTCCGGAGCCGGTGAGGCCCGCCGCGCAGATCGCGGACCGGCGGCGAGGCGGCCGGCGCCGGGCCAGGCCCCCGCTGCGGCGATCGAAGATCGGCATTTGGGCAGCGTGAGCCGCGTTCTTCGCGGCTCACGTTTCCGGATCGTCGATCACGCCCGTCACCGCGTCGAACGGCCCGGGAAGCTAAAGCGGTGGCTCAGCGGCGCCGAACGGGGTTCGGCGTCACCGCCGTGGCCGTCTCCCTACCGGTAGTCGGGGTTGTCGTAGCTGAAGTGGCAGCCGGCGTCCCATTCCGAGCGCTGGTTGCCGTAGGCGGGAATGCCCCCGGCACCGCGCAGCATCGCGGCCAGGTGCAGCAGGTTGTAGGTCATGAACGTGGTGTTGCGGTTGGTGAAGTCGTTGTCCGGGCCGCCGGAGCCCTCGTCGAGGTAGGACGGGCCGGGCCCGGCCTCGCCGATCCAGCCGGCGTCGGCCTGTGGCGGGATCGTGTAGCCGAGGTGCTGCAGGCTGTAGAGGATGTTCATCGCGCAGTGCTTGATCCCGTCCTCGTTGCCGGTGAGCAGGCAGCCGCCCACGCGGCCGTAGAAGGCGTACTGGCCCCGCTCGTTGAGCAGCGCGGAGCAGCCGTAGAGCCGCTCGATCACCCGCTTGGTCACCGAGCTGTTGTCGCCGAGCCAGATCGGCCCGGCCAGCACCAGGACGTCCGCGGCCAGCACCCGCTCGAACAGGGCCGGCCACTCATCGCGCGCCCAGCCGTGCTCGGTCATGTCCGGCCACACCCCGGTGGCGATGTCGTGGTCGATCGCGCGGAACTGGTCGACCTCGACGCCGAGCGTGCGCATCAGCGCGACGCTGCGGTCGACCAGGCCCTGGGTGTGGCTGCGTTCCGGGGAGCGCTTGAGCGTGCAGTTGACGAACAGCGCGCGCAGCCCGTCGAACCGCGGTGCGGCCGACGACGCAGCGGTGGTGCCCATCGGGCCGGTGCCGGCGGTCGGGGCCGCGTCGCCGCGGGTCATGAGAGCTGCTCGCGGTGCTCGGCGCCGGCCAGCTCGCCGTCGATGGTGATCGCGAACCGCGATCGTTCGGGTGCGTCGGTCACGGCGATGCCGAGAGCCTGCGGGTGCTGGTCCATCAGCGTCCTTTCCGTGCGTGTCCTTCGGCGGGCCGGCGTCGACCGGCCCGCCGCACCAGGTCCGGGGTCGATCCTGCCCGGTATCCGCCCACGCCGACATGCGGAACGTGCTGGGTGGGAATCACCGTCCGGCCAGAACCTGGCCGGACGTGCCCGGACTTGACGCAGGTGGCGATCGCCGCACTGCTCGCCGTGGCGCAGGACCACGCGTTCGGTCAGCGGCCCAGCACCTCGCGACGGCCGCCCGTCGGGGCGGCCCCGGCCGGGGAGAGCGGGCGGGCCAAGAGGGGGTTGTCGTACGAGTGGCCCCTGATCGAGGCAGGCCGCAGCGACAACGCTGCGGCCTGCCTGGTGGTGCGCCGCCAGGGACTCGAACCCCGAACCCGCTGGTTAAGAGCCAGCTGCTCTGCCAATTGAGCTAGCGGCGCAGATCTTGACTTGTTCTGTTGTCGCTGCGCCCCACCGCTCGACGCCTGCGGAACGCTAGCACAGCGTCTCGCAGGACCGGCGGCGGGACTCCGCTCCGGGTGAGTGACGGGACTCGAACCCGCGACTTCCTGGACCACAACCAGGTGCTCTACCAGCTGAGCTACACCCACCATCAGCACCGACCGCGGCCGGTGTTGACACGATCCTAGCGCCCGGCTCCGTCCCCCTCGACAGGGGCTCCCGGCTGTGGTTCGGCGAGCCCCGCGGCGACCGCCTTGGCCTGTGCCGCGCTCGGGCCGGGCGGTGTCACGAACATCGTCTTGCGGTAGAAGGTCAGCTCGCGGATCGACTCCCGGATGTCGGCGAGCGCGCGGTGGGCCAGCGTCTTCTCCGGCTTGGTGCTGAACACGCCGGGGTACCACCGCCGGGCGAGTTCCTTGATCGAGGAGACGTCGACGCTGCGGTAGTGCAGATGCGCGTCGAGTTCGGGCATGTCGCGGGCCAGGAAGCCGCGGTCGGTCGCGATGGAGTTCCCGGCCAGCGGCGCGGTGCGGGGCTCGGGGACGTGGGTCCGGATGTAAGCCAGGGCGAGCCGCTCGGCCTCGGCGAGGCTCACGGTCGACCTGCGCACCTCGTCGGTGAGCCCGGAGCGGGCGTGCATGTCCCGCACCACCTCGGGCATCCCGGCAAGCGCGGATTCGTCGGCGTGGATGACGACGTCCACGCCCTCGCCGAGCACCGTCAGCTCGCCGTCGGTGACCAGCACGGCGATCTCGATGAGGGCGTCGCGCCGCAGGTCCAGCCCGGTCATCTCGCAGTCGATCCACACAAGACAGTCGTTCATTCCGTCACACTAGGCGCTAGGCTCCGAGCCCGTGGGGCAGAACCCGAACGCCGCCGCGCAGATCGCCGCCGGTTACGCGACCGAGGGTGCGGCACTCGAACTCGGTGCGGTCGTGGTCGACGGTGCGGTCGACCCGACGGCGCGGGTGCGTATCCCGTTCGCCACCCTGAACCGCCACGGTCTCGTCGCCGGTGCCACCGGAACCGGGAAGACCAAGACGTTGCAGGGACTCGCCGAACAGCTCTCCGGGGCCGGCGTGCCGGTGCTGCTCGCCGATGTCAAGGGTGACCTGTCGGGGCTGGCCAGGGAGGGCGTGTCCAACGCCAAGATCGAGAGCCGGGCCGCGGACACCGGCGACGACTGGACGCCCACCGCCTTCCCCGTCGAGTTCGTGTCGTTGGGTGGCAACAGTTCGGCCGTTCCGATCCGGGCGACGCTCACCCAGTTCGGCCCGATCCTGCTCGCGAAGGTGCTCGATCTCAACGACACCCAGGAGTCGACCCTCGGGCTGATCTTCCACTGGGCCGACCAGCGGGGGTTGCCGCTGCTGGACACCAAGGACCTGCGGGCGGTCATCCAGCATTTGACCTCCGACGAGGGCAAGGCCGACCTCAAGGGGATCGGCGGGGTGTCCTCGGCGACGGCCGGGGTCATCCTGCGCGCGCTGGTCAACCTGGAGGCCCAGGGCGGCGAGGACTTCTTCGGCGAGCCGGAGTTCGATCCGGCCGATCTGATGCGGGTGGTCGACGGCAAGGGTGTGGTGACCCTGCTCGAACTGGCCGACCAGGCCACCAACCCGCGGCTGTTCTCCACCTTCCTGATGTGGCTGCTCGCCGAGCTGTTCGAGCAGCTGCCCGAGGCGGGTGACCTCGACCGGCCCAAGCTCGTGTTCTTCTTCGACGAGGCACATCTGCTGTTCACCGACGCCTCGAAGGCGTTCCGGGAGCGCATCGAGCAGACGGTGAAGCTGATCCGGTCCAAGGGCGTCGGCGTGTTCTTCTGCACCCAACTGCCCACCGACGTCCCGAATGCGGTCTTGTCGCAGCTCGGCGCGCGGATCCAGCACGCGCTGCGGGCGTTCACCCCGGAGGACCAGGCGGCGCTGGCCAAGACGGTCAAGACCTACCCGACCACGAAGCACTACCGGCTCGACGAGGCGCTGACCTCATTGGGCATCGGTGAGGCGATCGTGACGGTGCTGTCCGAACGGGGTGCGCCGACGCCGGTCGCCTGGGCCCGGATGCGGGCGCCGCGCTCGCTCATGGCCGCGATCGGCGACGACGCCGTGACGGCGGCGGCCAAGGGTTCTCCGCTGTACGCCAAGTACGGCGAGACCGTCGACCGGGAGTCGGCCTATGAACGGCTCACCGCCAGGATCGCCGAGGTTCCTGCGGCGCCGCCGAGCGCCGAGTCCGAGCCCCCTCGCGGGCAGCGGGAGGAGACGAGCGTGGTCGCCGAGGTGCTCGGCTCGCCGGTGGTGAAGTCGTTTCTGCGTTCGGCCGCCAGCGCGCTGGGCCGGGAGGTCACCCGCGGCCTCTTCGGAACCCGTCGCCGCCGCTGACCCCCACCTGTGAGTGCGTAACAGTGTTAGAACACTGTTACGCACTCACAGGTGGGGTTGAGCTGGGGGTGGGGCGCATCGGGTCGAACAGGCCCGGGGTGGTCGCGTCGGCCAGCGCCACTCCGTCGGCGGCGAGGATGTCGAGCACCTCGTAACCACGGTCGCCCGCCGCCGTGACGGCCTGCACGGTCACCAGCCCGGACCGGCGCTGAAAGACGCTCTGCCGGAACGTCCAACCGATCACGCCGGATCGCTGCAGCGCGACCGTTCGCCGGTGCAGGCTGCCCTGCCGGGCGACCAGGTAGCGCTCGGTCAGGGCGTGACCGAGGTTGCGGTAGCGGTCGAGTCCGAGCAGGAGGGCGATCGGCAGCAGGGCCAGTGAAGCCGGACCGACCCAGTCGAGGGTCGGCCACCGTGCCGCGACCAGCCACGCCACCCCGACCAGCGCCGCCGCTGACCCGAGCGCTCGGGTCAGCCGCCGGGTCAAGGCCGCCCGCGGGTGCCGCGACAAGGGTGCCCCGATGATCACCGACGGGTGCTCGCGCAGTACCGCCGCCGCCACCCGACCGGCCTCGGCGCGCGGGACCGGAGGCTGCAGCGCACCACCGTGGGCGCCCTTCTCCAACCCGGTCGACACGGCCCACGCCTGCGCTCCGCGGCCGGCCCGCAGCAGCAGCGGCTCGCTGACCAGGACCCCGCGCAGCCGTCGCCCGGACACCGACAGCGACCGCCGGGTCAGCAGGCCCCGCCGCACCCGCAGCGTTCCGTCAGCCTCGCGGGTCAGCCGGTAGCTCCACCAGCGCTCGACGAACAGCACCACCGAACCGACGACGGCGAGCACCAGCAGCAGCACGCCCACGACCGCCGTCCCGAGCCAGACCGGCGCCGCGGCGAGGCGGTCCGCGGCCACACCGACCGTGGGGACATCCAGCGGATCGACGCCCAGATCGTCGAACAGCCGCCAGAGCGCCCCGAGCACCACCCCGATCCCGGCCAGCGAGGAGACCGTGAGCGGCGCGTAGCGCACCCACGACGGGTCCAGCCGGGCCAGCTCCTCGGCGGGCGGCGCGGCGGGGGCCGCCACCTCGGCGCCGGGCGCCGGAGCGCGGCGCGCCAGCAACTCCCGACGCAGCCCCTCGGCCTCCGCGGTGCTGACCGCGTCGAGGTCCAGTTGATGCGCTCCGGCGTGCGAACCGGCGGCCGCGCTCACCCGCACCACACTCAGCCCGAAGATCCGGTGCACCAGCTTGGCCGTGAGATCGACGGTGCGGATGCGGTCGCGGGGCACCGAGGTGCGTTGCCGGTGCAGCCAGCCCTTGTGCAGCTCGACACGGTCGTCGGTGATCCGGTACCGGGTGGTCTGCCAACGGAGCGCACCCAGCAGCACGAGCAGGCCGGTGAGCCCGAGTGCGATCCACACCCGCATGGGGTCGCCGCGCCCGGTGAGCAACAGGATCGCCAGCACCGGCAGCAGCCGAAGGACACTGTCGAGGGGCGTGACCACGAGCATCCGGGCATCGAGGCGTCGCCAGGGGTGCGGCTGTGTAGGTGCGACCCCGGTCTGCTGCGGCTGCCGCGCGGGGCCGGTCACGTTGCGTCCCCGGGGGTGCCCTGCGTGGTCTCGGTGAGCACCCGGGCCAGCTCAGCGGCGTCGGATGCGGCCAGCCCGCTGATCTTCACCGGACCGCGCGACGACGCGGTCGTCACGGTGACGCTCGCCAGCCGCAGCAGCTGTTGCAGCGGCCCGTGTTCGGTGTCCACCGTCTGCACCCGGGAGATCGGGGCGATCCGCCATTCCCGGACCAGCCAGCCGGACCGGGTGTAGACCGCCTGATCGGTCACCTCCCAGCGATGGATCCGGAACAGGATCGGCGGGACGAGAAGCGCATACCCGGCGACGGCCACCACCGTCGCGATCATGGTGCCGATCAGCCAGCCCGGAGCGGAGTCGCCGAGCAGCAGCATCGCGACGAGCTGCGGAACGATCAACACGATCAGTGCGATGGCGGCCCGCGCCTGCCACCATCGGATCGCCCGGGGGTTCACCTGATGGGCCGGCGGGCGCAACGGCAGCGCGGTCTGCATGACTCCACTCTGCCGGACCGGGATTGCGCAGATCGGACGCCCTGACCGGCCCCGGTGCGGGCCGACCCGGCGCAACGGGGCGGCCGGCTTGTACTAGCGTCACGCGATGCACGATGCGGGAAGGCTGCCGGTGCTGGTGGGGATCGGCCAGGTCCGGGGCAACTGGGAACGGACGGTCGCGGGTGCTCGCGAGCCGCTCCGGCTCATCCTCGATGCGCTGTGCGCCGCCGCGGCCGACGCGTGCTCCGAGGCCGGCTGCCGGTTGGTGCGCGACCTCGACGTGCTCGACACCGTGCACGTGGCGAGCTGGAGCTACGCCGATCTCGCAAGTGTCCTCGCCGAGCGGCTCGGCGCGCGGCCGCGGCACCGTGGCGGTGTTCCGGTTGGCGGGCATCGCCCGGCCGAGCTGTTCGACCTTGCCGCGGCCCGGATCGCGGCTGGGGAGTCACGGGTGGCGGCGGTCGTCGGCGGGGAGGCGCAGGCGAGTGTCGCCGCACTGGCCAGGGCCGGGGTCGATCCGGCGGGTGATCTGGGCTGGAGCGCCGCACCCGGCGGCCCCGCCGAGTTCGATCCCGGGGAGTTCGGCAGCCCCGACATGCGGGCGGCCGGTCTCGTGCTGCCCACCAGGGTCTACCCGATGTTCGAGAACGCGCTGACCCACCGGCTCGGGCAGACCCCGGACGAGGGGCTCGCCTGGTCGGCCGCGCTCTACGCGGCGTTCTCCCGGGTCGCGGCCGCCAATCCGGTGGCGTGGAACCCTCGGGAGCGCAGCGCGGCCGAGATCGCCGACGTGACACCGGACAACCGGATGATCTGCGAGCCCTATCCGCTGGCGATGAACGCGATGCCGCTGGTCGATCAGGCAGCCGCGGTCGTGCTCACCTCGCTCGCCGCCGCCCGCGAGTACGGAGTTCCCGAGGAGAAGATCGTCTACGTGTGGGGCGGTGCAGGCGCCATCGACGCCGCGGACGTGTTGCAGCGACCCTCGTTCGCGGACTCGGCGGCACTCGCGTCGGTGCTGGACCGGTGCCTCGCGGCGGGCGGTCTCGCCGCGGACGAGCTGGACGCCATCGACATCGACAGCTGCTTCCCGGTGGTGCCGAAGCTTGCGATCCGGCACCTCGGGCTGTCCGCCACCGCGGTGCCGAGCGTGACGGGCGGACATTCGGCGTTCGGGGGGCCGCTGAGCAGCTACAGCCTGCACGCCCTCGTCGCGGCGGCCGGGCGGCTGCGCCGCGGGGCGCGGACCGCCCTGGTGCATGCCAACGGCGGCTACCTCACCCGGCAGCATGCGGTGCTGCTCGGTCGCGACCCGCATCCGCGCGGCTACATCGGGGAGCCGGAGCCCGTGGTCACCGCGGGCCCGGCACCGCGGGTCGTCGCGCCGGTCGAGGGTGAGGCGGTCGTCGAGACGGCGACGGTCGAGCACGCTCATGAGGCAGCCGCGGTCCGGGCGTTCCTGGTCGCGCGTACCGCGGACGGTGCGCGATTCGCCGCGCAGACCGCCCCGGGCGACGCGGCGAGCGCGCTGACGCTCTCGCTCCGCGGTGACGCCGCCGGTCGGGAGGTGGTCGGGCGCCAGGTCAGGGTGGCGCGGCGGGACAGCCACGTGGTGGTGGATCCGGCCTGACCCGGGGCGCTCAGCGGGCGCGCCAGTAGCCCGTCGCGTACACCGCGCGACGCTCGAAGCCACGCTCGCCGAGCAGATGGGTGCGCAGCTCCTTGACCGCGGCCGACTCGCCGGCCAGCCAGGCCTGCCCGTGTCCCTCGGGGAGGGTCGCCGTGCGCACCGCCTCGACCATGGGCTCGCCGGCGGCACGAGCACCGCGGTGCACCCAGCACACCTGCGCCGCCCCGGGGAGCGGCTGCTCCTCGTCGGCGTCGGCGACCTCGAGGTAGGCCATCGCGGGGACCTGCGGCGGAATCGCCTCCAGCACGGTCGAGACGGCGGGCAGCGCCGTTTCGTCGCCGATGACGACGTGGAACGCGGCCGCTGGGTCGGGCACCCAGCGTCCGCCGGGTTCGGAGACCCCGACCCAGGCGCCGGGCCGAGCATCGCGCGCCCAGGCCGCGGCGGGGCCATGGCCTTCGTGCAGCACGAAGTCGACGTCGAGCTCGCCCACGCCCGGGTCGAAGCGCCGGACGGTATACGTGCGGATCGTCGGGCGGGCCTCACCCGCAGGCCACACCGGGCCGCCGGTGCTGGCGCGCGGGATGGCCGGACGCTCCTGGCCCTCGACCGGGAAGAACATCTTGATCCTGCGGTCCGGGCCGGAACCGGGGAATCCGGCCAGCTCGTCGCCGGTCAGGGTGATCCGGATCATCCGGGGAGTGATCCGCTCGCGGCGCCGGACCTGCAGCAGCCGTGGTGCTGTTGTCGTCATCGGAGGACATTGTGCCCGCAGCGGCAGCCACCGGGTCGGCGCTCCTCGCCGTGCATCGGCGGCGCAGCCGAAATTCCCGTCCAGACCAGGTCCATCAGGTACTCGACGGCCTGCTCGCTGGTGATCTGCGGTTCACGGCTGCGCCACATGGCCAGCCGCTCACAGGCCCCGACGATCACGTTGGCCCAGCCGATGAGCCGCTGCGGATCGGCGTCCGGGGCCTGCGCCGCGAGCAGCCCGGCGATGAGGTCGGTCTGCTGGCGGCGGATCTCCTCGAGCGCCGAGCAGGTGGCCGCGGAGATCGCTGTCTCCGAGCACAGCAGCGCCCATGCGGGACGCTGGGCGTCGAGGAAGTCGAAGAACGCCTTCGTGCCGTGCCGCAGCATGTCCTGCGGACCGTCCGCGGCGGCCGCGGCGGCCGCGGTGACCTCGAGTAGCCGGGCGCGGGCCTGGGTGATGCAGGCCAGCAGCAGACCTTCCTTGGAGCCGAAGTGGGTGTACAGCACGGGTTTGGTGACGCCGACCCGTTCGGCGACGGAGTCCATCGACGCGTTCTGGTATCCCCGCTCGGCGAACACGGCCGCGGCGGCTTCGAGGATCTGCCGCTCGCGTTCGGCCCGGCCGATCCGCTGGCGGGGCGCCTTGGTCTCCACGCGCAGACCCTATCCCAGCAGTTGTTACCCATGGTAACTTACCGTTCGGTAACGCGACCGGAGGAGCGCGCGGTGGGCGAACGAGTGCCGGCGGCGGTCGAGGTCGTCATCGTCGGCAGCGGGTTCGCCGGGCTCGGCGCCGCGGTGCGACTCGACGAGGCGGGCCGCCGGGACTTCGTCGTCCTGGAGAAGGACGATGCGCTGGGCGGCACCTGGCGGGACAACACGTATCCGGGCTGCGCCTGCGATGTCGAGTCCCACCTGTACTGCTTCTCCTTCAGGGCCAATCCCCACTGGACGCGCACCTTCGCCCGGCAGGCGGAGATCTGGGACTACCTCGAGGACCTCGCCGACCACTACCGGCTGCGCGATCGCATCCACTTCGGAGCCAGGGTCGTCGGCGCGGAATGGGACGGCTCACGGTGGGATGTCCGGATCGCGGACGGCTCGACGGTGCGGGCGCGGTTCGTCGTCTGGGGAACCGGTGCGCTGCACGTGCCCTCGATCCCGGAGATCGACGGGCTCGACCGGTTCGCCGGGACCGCCTTCCATTCCGCGCGGTGGGACCATTCGCACGATCTGCGGGGCCGTCGCGTCGCCGTGATCGGGACCGGCGCCAGCGCGATCCAGTTCGTTCCGGCCATCGCGCCCGAGGTCGCATCCCTGACCCTGTTCCAGCGCACCGCGCCCTGGGTGCTGCCCAAGCCCGACCGCCCGATCGGCGCCCGCACCCGCCGATGGACGGCGCGGTTGCCGCTCCTGCACAAGCTCATCCGCTGGAAGCTCTACTGGCAGCGCGAGATGCTCGTCGCGGGTTTCCTCAACCCGAGGCTCATGACGGTGGTCGCGCGCTTCGGCCGCCGCCACCTCGACCGTGCCCTCGCCGGCGCTCCCGAGCTCAAGGCCAAGGTCACCCCGAGCTTCACCATCGGTTGCAAGCGCATCCTGCTCTCCAACGACTACTACCCGGCGCTACGCCGGGACAACGTCACGGTCGAGACCGGCGACGTCGTCCGGATCACCGAGCACGGCGTGGTGACCGCCGACGGCGTCGAGCACCAGGTCGACACGATCATCTTCGGCACGGGGTTCCGCATCGGTGACGGGATGACGCAGGTGGCGGTCACCGGCCGCGACGGCGTCAAGCTCGCCGACGCGTGGCGCGACGGCAGCCAGGCGCTGCTCGGCACGACCGTCGCGGGCTTCCCGAACCTGTTCCTCGTGGTCGGTCCGAACACCGGCCTCGGGCACAGCTCGATGATCTACATGATCGAGTCGCAGCTGAACTACATCCTCGACGCGCTGCGCGTCGTCGACCGGCACGGCGCCACGGCGATCGACACCGTCGCCGAGCGGCAGGACGCGTTCAACGCCGAGATCCAGTCCCGGCTGGAGAAGGCGGTGTGGAGCCGGGGCCGCTGCAGGAGTTGGTATCTCGACGAGCACGGCCGCAACCGCACGCTCTGGCCCGGAACCACGTTCGGTTTCCGCAGGCGCACCCGCAGGATCGATCCGGCCGACCACGAACTGCTGGCCTGATCCCGCTGTGAGTGCGTAACAGTGTTCGAACACTGTTACGCACTCACAGCGGGGTTTCACCTGGGATTCTCCGGCCGGATCCGCGTCGTGTTCGACAAGGCTGGCCGGATCACCTCCTCGGTGGCCGTCGGAGCCGGTATCGCCTGGGCTGGCGAGCTGCGGACGACCGAGATGTCGGTAAGCGTGTTCGGCCGGTCGTCGGGGTCGGGGGCAGCATCGTCGTAGCGTTCGCAGGCAGGCGCGTGTCGGCGCAGTGAGCGTTGCTGCGCCGGGACCGGGACGTCGTGGTTAGGTGGACGGCGTGCCAGCGCCGTCCACCCGCCCGTTCGGGGACCAGCATCCGCAGGCCACCCACACTGAGGCGGGTCCGCCCGACCCCGCCGCCGCGGCGGTGCTCGCCGAACTGCGTGCCGCCCTGCCGGCCGATCAACTCCTGACCGATCCCGATACCGTCGCCCCCTACGCGCACGACGAGGCGGAATGGGCCGACCACGGCCAGCCGGTCGCGGTGGTCCGCCCGCGCAGCACCGCCGAGGTCGCCGCGGCCGTCGCCGCATGCGCGCGGCACCGGATCCCCGTCGTCACCCGCGGGGCGGGCACCGGACTTTCCGGCGGCGCCAACGCGGTCGACGGCTGCGTGCTGCTGTGCACCGAGCGGATGCGCGAGATCGTCGAGATCGACGAGGCCGAGCGCCTTGCGGTCGTGCAGCCCGGTGTGGTCAACGACGATCTGCGCGCGGCCTGTGCCGAGCGCGGGTTGTGGTATCCGCCGGACCCGGCGAGCGCTCCCTGGTCGACGATCGGCGGCAACGTCGCCACCAACGCGGGCGGCCTGTGCTGCGTGAAGTACGGCGTCACCCGCGACTACGTGCTCGCGCTCGAGGTCGTCACGGCGTCCGGGGAGGTCGTGCGGCTGGGTCGGCGCACCGCCAAGGGCGTCGCGGGCTACGACCTGGTCGGACTGATGGTCGGCTCGGAGGGCACCCTCGGGGTGATCACCGAGGTCACCGTGCGGCTGCGGCCGCTGCGCACCACGGCACCGCGGACCGTCGTCGGGTTCTTCGACACGCTCGCCGAATGCGGCGCCGCCGTCGCCGCGGTCACCGCGCAGGGCCTGCAACCGGCCGCGTTCGAGCTGATCGACCGGCACTGTCTGCGCGCGGTGAACGACTGGCGACGCGCCGGGCTGCCCGAGGACGCGGCCGCGCTGCTGCTGGCCCAGACCGACCTTCCCGAGCCCGCGGCCGGCGCGGAGGCCGAGGCGATCCACGCCGCGTTCGTCGGAGCGGGGGCGAGCGAGGCGATGATGTCGACCGACCCGGTCGAGGCCGAGGCGCTGTTCGAGGCGCGACGGCTCGCCTACCCGGCGTTCGAGCAGCGCGGCGACGCCCTGCTCACCGAGGATGTGTGCCTGCCACGCGGGCGGCTGGCCGAGATGCTCGAGCGGGTCGAGGAGATCGCGGCCCGCAACGACACCTTCATCGCCAACGTCGCGCACGCGGGCGACGGCAACCTGCACCCGTTGATCATCGTTCCGCATCGGGACGAGGCCGCGAAGGCGCGAGCCCAGGTGGCCTTCGACGAGATCGTCGACGCGGCGATCGCGCTGGGCGGCACGGTCACCGGCGAACACGGCGTGGGGCTGCTCAAACGTGCCGGGATGCGCAAGGAGCTGGGCCCGGGGGCGCTGGCCATGCAGCGGGCGGTCAAGGCGGCCCTGGATCCGCACGACATCCTCAACCCGGGCAAGGTAGTGGGGTGAGCCAGCCGCTTTTCCCAGCCCTGCTCGACCCGTCCGATCGCCTCGCGCTGAGCTTCCCCGACGGTGAGCTGACCTACGCGCAGCTGGCCGACGCCGCGGCCGGGCTGGCGGGAAGGCTCGTCGGCCGCACCCGCGTCGCGGTCTGGGCGACGCCGACGCTGTCGAGCGCCGTCGGGGTCGTCGGCGCGCTCATGGCCGGTGTGGCGGTCGTGCCGATCAACCCGCGGATCGGGGAGCGCGAACTGGGGCACGTCGTCGCCGACGCCGCCCCCGACGCGGTCCTGGCCGGCCCCGACGTCGACCTTCCCGCCGCGCTGGCCGCCCTGCCCCGCGAGTCGGGGGATTTCCGCGACCGAGTCGGGGGATTTCCGCGAACCGAGCCGGCGCCCGACACGTCCGCGTTCGTCATCTACACCTCCGGCACCACCGGGCCGCCGAAGGGTGCGGTGCATACCCGCGCCGCGGTCGCGGCCAATCTCGACGCGCTCGCCGACGCCTGGGCCTGGACCGACCGTGACCGGCTCGCCCACGCGCTGCCGCTGTTCCACGTGCACGGACTGGTGCTCGGTGTGCTCGGCCCGCTGCGCCGCGGGGGGTCGCTGCAGCACCTCGGTGGGTTCGATGCCGCCGGGCTCGCCACCGCGGTCGAGGGCGGCGCGACGATGGTGTTCGGCGTCCCCACGCAGTACCACCGGCTCGCCGGAGAGCTCGCGGCGAACACCGACGCCGCCGCGGCGATCGGGCGCGCCCGCCTGCTGGTGTCCGGCTCGGCGGCACTGACCGTCGTCGACCACGCGCGGATCAAGGAGGCCACCGGGCTCGCCGTGCGGGAGCGCTACGGGCTGACCGAGACGCTCATCCTCACCGCGGCCCGAGCCGACGACGAGGTCGAGCCCGGCACCGTGGGGCGCCCGCTCGCCGGGACCGAGGTCCGGCTCGCACCCCTGGCCGCCGACTCGGGTTCCCCGGTGAGCGACGACGGGCTGGGCGCGGTCGAGGTGCGCGGCCCCGGCCTGTTCTCCGGATATCTCAACCTGCCCGACGCCACCGTCGCCGCGCACACGTCCGACGGCTGGTTCGCGACCGGCGACATCGGACGCTGGACCCCGTCGGGGGCGCTCGCCCTGGTCGGCCGGATGGCCACCGACCTGATCAAGTCCGGCGGCTACAAGATCGGGGCGGGGGAGATCGAGAACGCGTTGCTGGAGCACCCGGGTGTCGCCGAGGTCGCGGTGATCGGGGTCCCCGACGACGATCTCGGCGAGCGCGTCGTCGCGGTCGTTGTCCCGGCCGGTTCGCCGCCGGCCGCGCAGGAGCTGATCGACCACGTCGCGGCGCTGCTTGCTCCACACAAGCGCCCGCGGGAGGTCCGGTTCGTCGAGGCGTTGCCGCGCAACGACATGGGAAAGGTGCAGAAGCGCCGGCTGTAGCCCATCCCGCGAGTCGGGGTATTTCCGTGCGCGAGTCGGGGTATTTCCGTGCGCGAGTCGGGGTATTTCCGTGCGCGAGTCGGGGTATTTCCGCGACGAAGGGCCGTGCTCGTCGATGGCCGTGATGGCACGATCGCGGTCGTGAGCGAGCCTCGCGATCCCGTGGCGGACCTGCGGCGTATCGCCTTCCTGCTGGAGCGCGCGCACGAGTCGACCTACCGGGTCCGCGCCTTCCGGGGTGCGGCCGCGGCCCTGCGCCGCCGAACGATCGCCGAGCTCGTCCGGCTCGTCGAGTCGAACGAGCTGCGACGGATGCGCGGCGTGGGGGAGGTGACGGCGCGCTGTGTGGCGGAGTCGCTGGCCGGCGAGGCCCCGGTCTACCTGCGGCGGCTCGAGGCGACGCAGGGGACGCCGCTGGATGAGGTGGCCGCCGGCCTGCGGGCGGCGCTGCGCGGGGACTGCCACAGCCACACCGATGCCTCCGACGGCGGTTCGCCGCTGCGCGAGATGGTCGAGACCGCCCGCGAGCTGGGCCACGAGTACCTGGTGATCACCGATCACTCACCCCAGCTGACGGTCGCCAACGGGCTGTCGGCCGACCGGCTGCGGGCCCAGATCGAGCAGATCGGCGAGCTCAACGCCGAGCTCGACGGTTTCCGGGTGCTCACCGGGATCGAGGTCGACATCCTCCCCGACGGCGCCCTCGACCAGGAGGAGGCATTGCTCGCTGAGCTCGACGTCGTCGTCGCCAGCGTGCACTCGCAGCTACGGATGCCACGCGCGCAGATGACCGAACGCATGCTGAGGGCGATCGCGAACCCGCACGTCGACGTGCTCGGCCACTGCACCGGCCGGATGGTCACCGGGAAGCGCAAGCGCCCGGAGTCGGAGTTCGACGCCGGCGCCGTGTTCGCCGCGTGCGCCGAGCGCGGCGTCGCCGTCGAGGTGAACTCGCGGCCGGAGCGGCTCGATCCGCCGAAGCGGTTGCTGCGGCTCGCGGTGGAAGCCGGGTGCGAGTTCGCCATCGACACGGACGCGCATGCGCCCGGCCAGCTCGACTGGCTCGACCACGGGGTCGCGCGCGCGGCCGCCTGTGCGGTGCCGGTGGAGCGCGTGATCAATACGTGGCCAGCCGAGCGGCTGCTCGCCCGGAGGGGATGATCCCGCCGCGACTCGGTCGCGGAAATACCCCGACTCGCGCACGGAAATACCCCGACTCGCGGGGGAGGGGTTAGCGGCTGCTGCGGAGTTTGGCGTCGCCGAGCAGGGAGAACACCCGTATCCGCACGGTCGGTGTTCCCGGCACCCGCGGGACCGGCGCCAGGTCGATCCTGCGGTCGCCGAGCAGGGTGAATCCGCCCAGCTCCACCTCGACGCCCTCCGGCGCGATCACCTCGACGTCGCCGATCAGGCTGTAGACGTCGATCTCGATCGGACCCTCCTCGGTGATGACGGCGCTGCGCAGGTCGAGCTCGACATCGCCGATGAGCAGCACCGCCGACGTGCGGCGGCGCAGCGACCAGCGGCCGCGTCGACGGATGTCCCCGATCACGCTGACCAGCCAGGACCGCGCCGGGGTGGTCTGCCCGACGACGGCGGCGGGCAGGTCGGCGACGGTCTTGTCGATCTCGGTGGACGTCGTGGCCCGCCAGATGAGCACGCTGCGGTCGGTGAACTCGTCGAGGGTCAGCCTGCCCTCGCCCACGGCCCGTTCGAGCTGCTGCTGCGCGGTCCGCCGCTGTGGATCGAGTGACTCCGGCGGCTGCGGCGAGACGCTCATGGGGCCACCCTACGTATCCGGTTCGCCGGGTACCAACCGCTCCCCGGGCAGGAGCTCGAAGTCCGCGAAGTCGAACCCGGGGGAGACCACGCAGCTGACCAGCGCGGGCTCGGCACCCAGGAGCCGGGCCGACTGCCAGTGTCTCGGCGGGACCGCGCGCTGAGGGAGCGCGCCGGGGCCGGGGGGCCCGAGGATCACCGACCCGGTCTCGATGGGTATACGGCCGTCCCCGGCCACGGACAGCGCGATCGGCGAGCCGGCATGCCAGCACCACAGCTCCGTGGACCGAACCCGGTGCCATCGGGACTCGCCGTCGAGCAGGTAGAGGATCATGGTCGCGCTGGGTCGCGGCCCGGATGGGGTTTCGATCACCGTGGGCGACGTCCAGGTCCGCCGGTACCAGCCGCCCTCGGGATGCGCCGCCAGGTCGAGCTCGATGGCCAGCCGCGGTCTCGTCACGGGGGCAGTGTCGCCGATGCCGACGATCGCTCGCTGCGACTGATCGTACGAAAGTGATAACGGAAAGTAAGGGATGTTGATCCGAGGGTCCACCCTTGCGGGTGGTTTGGCTGCATTCTGCTCACGAACCGCGGTGAGATGTGGAGGCTGATGGGACGCGTGAGGCAGGAGGGGCAGACGTGCGAAGGTGGGACACTCGACGGGCATTGGCCGCGGTGCTCAGCGGATTCGGCCTGTTGGCCTGCGCGGGGCCGGGACCGGAGCAGCCCGAACCCGCCGGTGCGTCGTCGCAGTGCACCACCACCGCTGCCGACCGCTACGGCTGGGGCGAACCGACCCGGGTATCGCATTTCGAGCAGGACGGCGCGCTGCCCCCGGACTGGCACGCCTACGGCCCCGAGCCGGGGCACAACAAGAAGGGCACCCGCACCCCGGACGCCATCACGGTGAGCGGCGGCGCCGCGACGATCCGGGGCGCCATCGACGGAACGACCGGGGCGATGAGCTGGCATCCGGGTCAGCGCTTCGGCCGCTGGGAGGCGTGCGTGCGCGCCGACCCCGCCCACGGCGGGTACAACGCCCTGTTGCTGCTGTGGCCGGTGGCGGAGGACTTCCCGGTCGGAGGCGAGATCGACTGGATGGAGATCATGTCCGATGACCGCCAGGAGACCAGCTTCTTCCTGCACTACGGGGCGGACAACCAGCAGGACTACGGCTCGGTGCGGCACGACTCCACGCAATGGTCGGCGTACGCACTGGAGTGGACGCCGGAGCGGATGACGGCCTACGTGAACGGCGAGCCGTGGTACACGAACACCGACGCCGACCACTTCCCGCCCCGGCCGATGAACATGACCATGCAGCTGGACTACTTCCCACCCGCGGCCGGGCAGGCCGCGATGCATCTCGACTGGGCCAAGCAGTGGGCGTTGCCCGAGAGCGAGCCCGCACAGTTGTCGCTGGCCCCCGGCGACCCGGCCACCGGCCAGCCGGCCGACTACCCCGAGCGCGCTCCGCGCAGGCTCGACCAGACCTCGTGAGCGGCGGCGGACGAATCGATCTGGGGCCGTTCGCTGCCGCTCACGACCCCGTCGGCGCCGCCTGCCACCGGCCGGCCAGCTCACCGGCCGTGGGCGGGTCCGCCCCGCGCCGCGAGCAGGTGATCGCCGCGGCCGCGACGGCGTCGTCGAGCACGTCGTTCAGGCTCGCGGCGTCGATCGCGCGCAAGGCGGCCCGGTGGGCGGCCCCCAGCAGGCCCCGCCGGTGCAGCCCGGCCAGCAGCGCGGCGGAGAAGCTGTCCCCGGCACCGACGGTGTCGACCACGGCGACCCGGCGGCCCGGTCGCCGGGTGCGCAGCCCGGACGCGGTGCCCGCGAGGACGCCGTCGGGACCGAGGGTGACCGCGACCAGGGCCGGACCACGGCCCAGCCAGTCGTCGAGCACGTCCGCGGGGGCGCGGCCGGGTAGCAGCCACGTCAGGTCCTCCGCGCTGATCTTGACGACGTCGGCGGTGGCCAGCAGCTCGGCCGCGGCGGCCCGGACCCGCGCGGGATCTCCCATCAGCAGCGGCCGGCAGTTGGGGTCGTAGCTGATCGTCGCCTCGGCCGCGGCCCGCACCAGCAGCGCGCGCAGCACCGCGGCTCCGGGGGGAGTCGTCAACGCCAGCGAACCGGAATGCACCGCGACGACCGGACCCGTGGACCCGGGGGCGAGAACACCCTCCAGCTCGGCGGCCGACCACTGCCAGTCGGCGGTGCCGTCGACGCGGAAGTCGTAGCTCGCGACGCCCTCGGCGTCCACCGAGACCAGCGCGAGGGACGTCGGCTCGCGCGCCGCGACGGCGTGAGCGAGGTCCACGCCGTTGGCCGCGAGGTGCGCACGCAGCCGCTCCCCGAGGGGGTCGGCGGCCAGCCGGGCGAGCATCCGGGTCGGGACCCCGAGCCTGGCCAGCCCCACGGCGACGTTGGCCGGGCTGCCACCGGGGGCCAGCTCGTAATACCCGCCGACCGGGGCGGGCACGATGTCGACCAGCGCCTCGCCGGCGACCGCGACGACGCCCGGCCGCACTGCCGGTCAGCCCCGCACGGTGTGGTCGAGGTTCGCCAGCACCGTGTCGTAGATCCGTTTGAGGCCCTTCGGCGCGAAGGTCTTCTCGAAGAAGCCGCCGATCCCACTCGCGCCCTGCCAGCTCGTCGTGATGGTGACCATGCTGGAGTCGGTCCCGACGGGGTTCACGGTCCAGGTCGTCACCATGCTGGAGTTCGTGTCGCGTTCGATGAGCTCCCCCGGCGTGGGCTGGGTGACCTCGACGTGCACGTCGCGCACCCGGCTGCGGGTGGCGGCGAACTTCCACGCCGCGTTGGTCCCGGCACCGAGGCCACCGCTGCGCACGGTGTAGTCACGGTAGTGCTCGGTGAGGATCTTCGGCCGGGTGGTCCGGTAGTCGGCCACGGCGGCCCGCACGCGGTCGGCGGGAGCGCCGATGGTGCGCTCGGCGGTAGCGGTGACGGTAGCCATGCGGACCATCCTGCCGCCGTCACAGGCCACGTGATAGGGATGGCCGATGCGCAGCAGGCGTATCCCCGTGCTCGTCCTCGCCGGGTTCCTCGGTGCGGGTAAGACGACGGTGCTCAACCACCTGCTCGCCACCAGCCTCGACCTGCGCATCGGCGTGATCGTCAACGACTTCGGCAGCATCGGTGTGGACGCGATGCTGATCGGTGGGCAGGCCGACGGCGTGGTCTCGCTGGGCAACGGCTGCCTGTGCTGCACCGTCGGCGAAGGGGGCGTCGGCCCGCTGCTCGACCGGCTCGCCCATCCCGGCACGGATATCGACGTGATCGTCATCGAGGCCAGCGGAATCGCCGAACCGGGCGTGCTCGTGCAGCTCGTCCTGACCTGCGGGAACCCCCACATCACCTACGGCGGGCTGGTCGAGGTCGTCGACGCCGCGGAGTTCGAGGCCACCCGGCGCCGGCACCCGGAGATCGACCGCCACGTCGGGCTCGCCGACCTGGTCGTGCTCAACAAGGCCGACCGGGTCGACCCGGCCCGGCTGTGGCGGGTGCGGCGGCTGTGCCGGGACGCCAACGATCGGGCCCCGATCGTCCCGGCGAGCCACGGGGCCCTCGACCCGCGGCTGCTGTTCGACATCCGGGTGGTCGCCGGGCGGCAGCTGATGCTCGGCCAGGTCGCGCAGGCCTGCGACGATCACGACGGTCACCTGCACGCCGCCTACGACGTCTGCTCGTTCGTCAGCGACCGACCGCTGGACCCGCGGCGCTTCGTCGACTTCCTGGACCGGCGGCCGACGGGCACCTACCGGGTCAAGGGGTTCGTCCACTTCGGAACGAGTGGGCATCGGCAACGGTTCGGGCTGCACGCCGTCGGCCGGTACCTGCGGTTCGACCGCTCGCCGTGGCCGCGCGGTGAGCCGCGTCGCACCACACTGGAACTGATCGGTTCGGGTGTGGACCACGATCCGCTGCACGCCGCGCTGCGCGCCTGCGAGCGGACCGACCCGGCCGACGACGACGCGATGCTCGCGGTGTTGCGCTACACGTTCTCGGGGTGATCGACGGGCGAGAGAGGCGTACGGTGCGAGCATGGTCGGTTCGGAGGCCCGGGTGCGGGCGTTGCGAATGGGATGCCGGGTCCTTTTCGGATTGCCGAGGCCGGTGAAGCGGCGGCTGGCGGGGCCGCCGGTGCGGGTCGACGGGCAGGTCCTCGATCTGGACCTGCAGCTGCTCAGCCGTGCCGGCCGGGTGCTGGTCAGCGCCAACGACGGTCCGCTCGGTGAGGCGACCCTCGCCGAGCAGCGCAGGCAGGCCGATCTCGCGGCCGAGTTCGCGAACGACGGCGGGCTCGACGACATCCTCACCCGCGACCTCGAGCTGCCCGGGCCGGACCGGCCGATCGCCGCCCGGCTCTACGTCCCACCCGCGGCGTCCGAGCCGTCCGGGCTGCTCGTCTACTACCACGGCGGCGGCTTCGTGCTCGGCAGCCTGGCCTCGACCGATCCGCTGTGCCGGCTCATCGCCGCGCAGTCCGGGCTACGGGTGTTGTCGGTGGACTACCGGCTGGCGCCCGAGCATCCCTACCCGGCCGGCCTCGAGGATGCGATCGCGGCGTTCCGCCACGTCCGGTCGCGGGCCGCGTCGTTCGGCACGAATCGGGGGATGTTGGCCGTCGGTGGTGACAGCGCCGGGGGCAACCTCGCACTGGTCGTCGCCCACCAGGAATCGGCGACCGAGGGCCCGGCGTTCGTCCTCGCGCTCTATCCGGTCACCGACGCGGAGCGGGCCGGCGGCTCGCGGGAGCTGTTCGGGACGGGCTTCGGACTGACCGCCGAGTACCTCGCCCAGCTGGAGCGGCTCTATCTGCCCAACGGCATACCGCCCGACGACGTGCGCGGGGCGATCCTGCGCGCGAAGGACCTGTCCGGGATGCCCCCGGTCTACCTCGCGACGGCCGGCTTCGACCCGCTCCGCGACGAGGGCGAGGAGCTCGTCGAACGCCTGCGCGCCGCGGACGTCCCGGTGGTCGCGCGGCGGTTCGCCGGGCTGACCCACGGCTACGCCAGCTTCACCGCCGTGAGCGCCGCGGCCCGCGACGCGACCCTGGATGCCGCCAGCGCAGTCCGGGCCGGACTGGCCCTGGCCCGGCCGACGCGCGATGCCTCAGCGGTCTGACCGTGTCTCGGCCGCGTCCGCCCCGGGATACAGTGACGGCTCCTGAAGCGGTACCCGCAACCAGCTCACCATCGCCGACAGCCGCCGGTAGGCCTCCAGCCGGGCCTCGTCGGTACCCGCCTGCTCGGCGGCGGCGATCGGTTCCCACAGTCGGTGGATCGTCGCCGGGCCCAGCTCCAGCAGGCCGCCGGAGCCGGTCGTGGCGAACCGCGCCAGCACGTAGCGTACGAGCGCGCCCTCGGGGATCGCGGTGGTGCGGCTCAGCCCGCGGATGGTCGCCATCGGGTCGAGCCGCGAGTAGTCGGCGACCTCGGCCTTGAAGTTGGCGTCCGGATCGTCGTCGGGCCAAGGGCCGGTCCAGCGCTCGAGCCGGACCAGCGGCTCCTCCTCGATGGGGGCGGGCATGTCCCGCATCGTGCCCTACCCGGCGCGTCCCGGACGGCACCGGCTACCGCGGCGACCGGGAGCCGTATCGGCGGCGGAACTTCTCGACCTGGCCCGCGTTGTCGAGCACCCGGCGGCTGCCGGTCCAGAACGGATGGGACGCGGAGCTGATCTCCACGACGATCAGCGGATAGGTGTTGCCGTCGCTCCATTCGATGGTCCGGGCCGACGTCTCGGTGGACCGGGTGAGGAAGCTGTCGCCGGTCGAGCGGTCCTGGTAGACCACCGGGTGGTAGTCGGGGTGAATGCCGGGTTTCATGCGGTGTCCTCCTTGTGTCCGTCCACTGTGGCCTGAGGGGTGATTTCCCCGCACGGGTCGGTGTGCCACCAGCCGAAGGGGTCGGGGTAGCTCGCCCAGTGGGCCTCGCCCGCCGCGATCTCGCGGTCGGTGAGCAGCGCCGTGCGCAGCGCGCGGTCGATCTGGCCGGGTTCGGCGTCGTGCACGAGGATCGCGAGGTCCTGGCCGCGGTCGCCCCACCGCTCGTCCCAGCGCAGCGCGGCGAAGGCGGAGCGTTCGGGATCGGCCTGGCGCCAGTCCGCGGCGTCGGCGCCGGCGAGCCAGTCCCCGGCGTACCCGAGCTGTAGCCCGCCGCCCGCCGACTCCAGCCACAGCACCGCGCTGGGGCGGGTGGCGAGCCAGATCCGGCCACGGGTGCGCACCACGCCGTCCAGCAGCGCGTCCAGGGCTCGATGCAGCCGGTCGGGGTGGAAGGGCCTGCGGGCGGTGAACGTCATGAGCTGCACCCCGACCTCGGTGTGCAGCGGCGGCTGTCCGCGCAGCAGCGCGACGTGCGGATCGTCGCAGCGGCCGCGACGGGCGTCCGGCGGGAGGTCGGTGAGCAGCACCCGGTGATCCAGCTCGGCGAGCCGCAACCGCGGCGCGAGCGGGGTGAGCCGGGCGAGCACGGCGTCGGTGCGGGCCAGCTGCCACGGTTCGGCGGAGCCCGCGTAGACGATCAGGTCGGCGAACTCGGCCTGACCGACGACGAGCTGGGCCATCGTGCGGTCGTCGTCGGGCAGCGGGGCCAGCCTGCGCTCGGACACCTCGTCCTCGCCGGTGGCGTCCTCGAGCCAGCTGCCGGCGTCGAGCACGGAGATCACCCCGCGCAGGTTCACCGAGTCGGTGACCGCAGCCCCATCGACCAGCACGTGCGTGACGGCCCAGCACACCTGTTCGGGTTCCAGCGCGGCGTCGAGGTGCAGCACGATCGTGCCCACGTCGGGGCGGCGGGCCAGGCTGCGCAGCAGCGGCAGCACGTCCTCGCGAAGGGTGCAGGACACGCAGCCGTGCGCGAGCTCCAGAACGGTCGTCTCGTCGAAGGCCCCGACCCGCAGCCTGCGCCGGACCACCCCCTGGCCGACGTCGCGCAGATCGTGGTGGGCGACGGCGACCGCGGGGCACTGCCTGCGGATCTGGCCGATCACGTCCTCGATCCCCCCGGCGGCCGCGGCTGTGACGCCGCCGGCCACGACGAGCAGGTCGGTCCGGTCGTTGCCTGCCATCTCCCGTCCTCCCTCGAAAAGCTGCTACCGTGAGACTAGATGATAACGATTTCCGTTAGCGAAAGGGGATGAGCGTGGCTCGCTCGGAGCTGCGGCCGATCGTGAAGCTGCGATCGACGGCCGGCACGGGCGTCACGTACGTGACGCGGAAGAACCGGCGCAACGATCCGGATCGGCTGGTCCTGCGCAAGTACGACAGGGTGCTGCGCAGGCACGTCGACTTCCGCGAGGAGCGGTGATGTCACGACGCTGCCGGCTCACCGGCCGGCAACCCGGGTTCGGCAAGCGGGTGTCCCACTCCCATCGCCGGACCACCCGCCGGTGGGATCCCAACATCCAGACCCGGCGTTACTGGCTGCCCACCGAGAACCGGTACGTCCGGCTGCAGCTGTCCGCGAAGGGGATCAAGACCGTCGACAAGCTGGGCATCGAGGTCGTGGTCGCCCGGCTGCGCGCCCGAGGGGAGCGGATCTGATGGCCAAGCGGAGCAAGATCGCCCGAAACGAGCAGCGCAGGCTCGTCGTGGCCCGTTACGCCCAGCGTCGCGCCGAGCTCAAGCGGCTCATCGCCAGCCCGGCCACCCCGCAGGACGAGCGCGATGCGGCTGCGCGCGAGCTGCGCCGTCAGCCGCGCGACGCCAGCGCCACCCGGCTGCGCAACCGCGACGTGGTGGACGGCAGGCCGCGCGGCTACCTGCGTGCGTTCGGGGTGTCCCGCGTCCGGTTGCGCGAGCTCGTGCACGGCGGCTATCTGCCCGGCGTCCGGAAGTCGAGCTGGTGACCGCGGCCGAGGGTTACACCCTCGTGGTCTGCGCGTCCGCGAGCTGCCGCTCGCAGTGGCACGGACAACTCGTCGACGCGCTGCGGGCGATGGTGCGGGCGAGCCGGCACGGGATGCTCGTGACCTCGGGGTGCACCCTCGGCCGCCTCGCGTGTCGGCTCCGGGCGCCGGGTCCGCTGGTGCTCGTCCAGCCCTGCGACGCCCGGCGCCGCCCGACCGGCCGCGCGGTGCGGATCGGGCCGCTGAGCTGCCAGGACGATCTCGCCGCGGTGCGGACCTGGATCGAGGCCCGCCGGTTCGACCCGGGACTGCTGCCACGACACCTGGTCGAGGCCCACCGGACGATGTGCGCGGCGGCCCAGAACTGAGCGCCGCCGGATCGGGCAGGCGGTGCGGCCGGAGTGCGGGACGGTGCTCGCCGCGGTTCTGCCTGAGGTCTCCTCGGTCGCCGTCGTCGTCACCAGCGGTCGGCTCGTCCACCCCGGCGTGAGGGTCAACCGACCAGCGCGAGGGCGCCGAGGCCGAGTAGCGCGATCAGCAGGCTGGACAGCGAGCCGAGCACCAGCCCGCGCCGTCCGGTCCGCAGCAGGGCGGGCAGCCGAACCGCCGACCCGAGCCCGAACAACGCCCCGGCGAACAGCATGGTCGTCACCACCTGGCTCGCCGACAGCACCTGCGCGGGCACGATTCCCGTGCTGCGCAACGCGATCAGCGCGAGGAACCCGACGACGAACAGCGGCACCACGGGTGGGGACTGGCCGGTATCGCCGCGGTGGCGCCGCTGCCTCATGCCGACCCCCGCGACGATCGGGGCGAGCAGCACGACCCGGGTCAGCTTGACGACCACGGCGATCCCGACGGCGGCGGCACCGGCCGGTGAGGCGGCGGCCACGACCTGTGCCACCTCGTGCACACTCAGTCCGGCCCAGGCCCCCAGCTGCTCGGCGGGCAGTCCGAGTCGGCTGCCGACCAGCGGAACCGCGGCGATGGCGAGACTGCCGTAGAGCGTCACCAGGGTGATGGCGGTGGCCACATCCTCCTCGTCACTGCGGGTGACACTGTCCATCGCGGCGATCGCGGACGCCCCGCAGATCGAGAATCCGGTCGCGACCATCAATCGCAGACCGGGTGAGACCCTCAGCAGCCGGCCGAGGGTGAGGGTGCCGAGAAAGGCCAGCACGACGGTCGCCACGACGGCGGCCACCATGCCGACACCCAGCCCGAACACCTCGTGCGCTGCCAGTTGCAGTCCGAGCAGGACCACCCCCAGGCGCAGCAGTACGCGCGTGGCCCAGCGCAGCCCGTCGCGGGTGGTGGTGGGCAGCAGGCCGCCGGCCAGCACGCCGAGCAGGACGGCGATCGTGAGCGTGCTGACCATCGGCAGCCAGCGGTTGATCGCGACCGCCACGGCGACGCCACCGATGGTGGCGGTCAGGCCAGGGCTCAGCCGGCGCAGGCCCGCGATGGCTCGACGGAGCGATAGATCGTCCGATGGGGATTGCGTCATGTCACTGACGGTCACGCTTTTCGGCTGGTCCCGGAACTCGCGATGCGGCACCACGTCATAGCCTTCGGGCATGCCACAGCTCCCGGACATCGAGTCGCTGCGGCTGTTGGTGCTGGTCGGCGAGCGAGGCAGCCTGACCGCGGCCGCAGCCGAGCTGGAGATCAGCCAGCCCTCGGCGAGCAAGCGGCTCAGCTCACTCGAACGGCGACTGGGGCTGAAGCTGCTGGAGCGATCGCGGCGGGGCTCGACGCTGACGCCCGCCGGCACGCTCGTGTGCGGCTGGGCCCAACGGATCCTGGACGAGGTCGGCGCGCTGCTGGACGGCGTCTCGGCGCTGCGCCAGGAGCAAGCCGCGAACCTGCGGGTGGCCGCGAGCATGACCATCGCCGAGTATCTGCTCCCGGCGTGGATCGGTGACCTGCGCCGGTCCGCCCCGGAACTCCACGTCGGGTTGCAGGTGCTCAACTCGGCGCGGGTCTGCGAGCTGGCCAGACAGGGCGTCATCGACATCGGGTTCGTCGAGTCGCCTCGCGAGCTCACCGGGCTGCGCAGCAGACTGATCGGCCGCGACCGCCTCGTCCTCGTCGTGGCGCCCGGGCACCGGTGGGCACGGCGGCGCCGGCCGGTCGGCCCGGCCGAACTCGCGTCCACCCCGGTGATCAGCCGGGAGGCCGGATCGGGTACCCGCGAGACCGCCGAACGCGCCGTCGCCGCGGCCGGGGCGACGATGGCGCCGCCGCTGCTCGAACTGGGTTCGAGCACGGCGATCCGCAACGCGGTGGCCGCCGGGGTCGGACCGGCGTTGATCAGCGAGGTCGCGGTGGCGGCCGAGCTGGCCGCAGGTTCGCTGGTCGAGGTGCCCACCGAGGGGCTCGACCTGGGTCGGTCGCTGCGCGCGGTGTGGAGCGCGAGCACCCGCGCCAGCGGACCCGCCGCCGGACTGCTGGCCCGTGCCCGCCGCCGCGGCGGCGACCGCGGCCGCTGATCAGCTCGTCGCGACCGCGACCGCCTGACCCGTCTGACGTCCCGAGAACAGGCAGCCGCCCAGGAAGGTCCCTTCCAGGGACCGGTAACCGTGCATTCCACCGCCGCCGAACCCGGCGATCTCCCCCGCCGCGTACAGGCCGGAGATCGGTTGGCCGCCGACGCCGAGCACCCGCCCGGACAGGTCGGTCTGCAGCCCGCCCAACGTCTTGCGGGTGAGAATGCCCAGCCGCACGGCGATCAGCGGTCCGTTCCGCGGGTCGAGGAACTTGTGCGGCCGCGCCACCCGGACCAGCCGGTCGCCTGGGTAGCGGCGCGCCCCGCGCAGCGCGGTGATCTGCAGGTCCTTGGTGAACGGGTTGTCGATCTCGCGGTCGCGGGCGGTGATCTGGCGCTCGAGGTCGGCGACGTCGATCAGCGGACCGCCGGTATCGGCGACCAGCCTGTTCATCCCGGCGACGAGCTCGGCGAGGGTGGCCGCCACGACGAAGTCGGCCCCGTGGCGCTTGAACGCCTCGACCGGGGCGGGTGCCCCAGGGCGCACCCTGCTCAGCGTGAGCCGGATGTCCTTGCCGGTCAGATCCGGATTCTGCTCCGAGCCCGACAGGGCGAACTCCTTCTCGATGATCTTCTGGGTGAGCACGAACCACGAGTGGTCGTGGCCCGTCTCCAGGATCGTCTTCAGGGTGCCGAGGGTGTCGAAGCCGGGGAAGTTCGGCGCCGGAAGCCTGCGGCCGCGGGCGTCGAACCACAGCGAGGAGGGGCCGGGCAGGATCCGGATCCCGTGCCGGGCCCAGATCGGGTTCCAGTTCCGCACACCCTCGGTGTAGTGCCACATCCGGTCCCGGTTGACCACCCGCCCGCCCGCCGCCTCGGTGATGCCGAGCATCCGCCCGTCGACGTGCTCGGGCACTCCGGAGATCAGGGTTCGGGGCGCGGGACCGAGCCACTCGGGCCAGTTGGCGCGCACCAGGTCGACGTTCGCGCCGATCCCGCCCGCGGTGACGATGACCGCCTGCGCCCGCAGGTCGAACTCACCGACCGCGGTCCGTGAGCTCGCAACGCCTCGGATCGCGCTGGAGGGTTCCAGGATCGTGCCGCGGGCGCCATCGACGACGCCGTCGGTGACGCTCAGCTCGTCGACCCGATGTCGGAACCGCAGCTCGACCCGCCCGGTGGCCACATGCGAGCGGACCCGGCTCACGAACGGCTCGAGTACCGCGGGCCCCGTGCCCCACGTGACGTGGAAGCGGGGGACGGAGTTGCCGTGCCCGTCGGCCAGGTAGCCGCCGCGCTCGGCCCAACCCACCACCGGGAACCAGCGCATGCCCTGCGCGTACAGCCAGGATCGCTTCTCCCCGGCCGCGAAGTCGAGGTAGGCCTGCGCCCAGCGCCGGGCCCAGTAGTCCTCGCCGGCCGGATCGTCGCTGCCCCGGTCGAACCCGGCGCTGCCGAGCCAGTCCTGCCACGCGAGCTCGTGCGAGTCGCGGATGCCCAACCTGCGCTGTTCCGGGGTGTCGACGAGGAAGAGCCCGCCGAACGACCAGTACGCCTGCCCGCCGAGCGAGGCCGCGGGTTCCTGGTCGAGCACGATCACCCGTCGCCCCGCGTCGGCCAGTTCCGCGGTGGCGACGAGCCCGGCGAGGCCCGCGCCGACCACGATCACCTCGGTATCCATCGCCCGCTCCTCGCGCCTCGGAGATCGATCGATACCGAGCATGCCAGCGCGGCACACGCCCTCCCAGCGCGTTATGGAGCCATAACGCGCAGCACACCCGCGCTCCAGCACGTTATGGAGCCATAACGTGCTGCGGAGGCGGGTCGGAGAGCGTTACGGCTCCACAGCGTCGGGGGTCGTGGGCTGGGGGGGCGCGCTTCCGGTGAGTTCGGCGAGGAAGTCCGCGATCACGCGCAACTCGCCCGGGCTGCGTCGCCGCAGCAGCTCGTCGAGGTGCGCGGCGTACTCGGCGTAGTGCGGGGCGAGCCGTTCCCGCAGCGTTTGCTCGTCGGCGACGACAAGCACCTTCCGGCGGTCGGCCGGGTCGCGCTCGCGACGGACGAAGCCGCCCCGCTCCAGCCGGTCGAGCACACCTGTGACGGTGCCGGTGGACAGGCTGGTGTGCTCGGCGAGCTGGCCGGGAGTGAGCGGTCCGTGGGTGTTCAGCAGCGTCATGAACTGGGAGTCGCTCGGGCCGAGGCCGACCCGCTGGGCGACAACGTGGTTGTGCAGCACGACGCTCGCGATGAAGCGGACCAGGGTGGCTCCGATGTCGTCGCGAAGCTCGTCACCCATCGATCCTCCCTTGACATATATCTCGGTCCTCTAAGAAACTCGGATGAACGAGATACTTGGTTCATCGAGTGAGGATACCGGAGGGGTGAATGACCACGGCATTGGTGATCGGCGCGGGTGTCGCAGGTCCGGTAGCAGCGATCGCGCTGCGCAAGGCGGGCATCGCGGCCGCGCTGTACGAGGCGCACCCGGGAGCTGCCGACGACGTCGGCGCGTTCCTGACCTTGCAGACCAACGGCATCGACGCCCTGCGGGCCGTCGACGCCCACCGGGCCGTCACCGGGCTCGGTTTCCCGACGCCGTCGATGCGATTCCTCAGCGGCACCGGGAAACCACTTGGCGAGGTGAGCACCGGGGCCCCGCTGGCCGACGGCACCGTCAGCCATACCCTGCGGCGCGCCGACCTCTACCGGGCACTCTGCGACGAAGCCGCCCGGCGCGGCGCCGCGGTGCACCACGGCAAGCGGTTGGTCGACGCTGAGTCGGCCGCGGACGGCGTCCGGGCCCGCTTCGCCGACGGCACCACCGCCGAGGCCGACCTGCTCATCGGCTGCGACGGACTGCGCTCGCGGGTCCGCGAGATCATCGACCCCGGTGCGGCGCCCGCCCGCTACGTCCCGGTGCTCAACATCGGTGGCTACACACGCTCGGTGCGGCCGGGCGCGCCGCCCGGGGAGTACCAGATGATCTTCGGTAAGCGGATGTTCTTCGGCTGGGCGGTCGCGCCCGACGGCGAGGTGTGGTGGTTCGCGAACCCGCCGCGGCGCGCCGAACCGGCCCCTGGCGAGCTCGCCGCGATGACCACCGAGCAATGGCGGTCGTGGCTCGTGGATCTCGTGGCAGGCGACCGGACGCCCGCGCGGGAGATCATCGAGGCCACCCCCGGGGACCTGCGTGGCTGGGCCACCTACGACATTCCGGCCGTGCGCACCTGGCACCGCGATCGGATGATCATCATCGGGGATGCCGCACACGCGACGTCGCCGGCATCCGGGCAGGGCGCCTCGATGGCGATCGAGGACGCGGTGGTGCTGGCGCGGTGCCTGCGCGACATCGCCGACGTTCCGGCCGCCTTCGCCGGGTACGAGGCGTTGCGTCGCAGCCGGGTCGAGCGGGTGGTCGCCCAGGGTGCGCGGGCGAGCAGTTCGAAGGCCGCGGGCCCCGTCGGCCGGGTGTTCCGTGACTTGCTGCTGCCGCTCGTGCTGCGCCGGGCGGCCGGTGACAACGGGGCCTCGCTGGCCTGGATCCATCGCCACCACATCGAGTGGGACGCGCCCGTCGACGTCCCCGCCCTGGCCCGGCGGTAGCTCAGCGTCGGCCGGGATCCACCGCCACCGGCTCACGGTGGGCCTTGTGATGACCCGTGTCGCGCGGGGTGGCGAGCACCGCCTTCGTCCGCTCGTCGAGATCGGCCTCGGACAGGGCGCCGCTACCGGCCAACACGGTCTCGAGCGCGACCAACCAATGCTCGTAGTACCGCCAGGGGTCGGGTCCGCCCTCGGCCTCCCACCGGCGGATCGAGTCGATCAGCGACAGCTGGAACTCCGACCACTCATACTGTCCATTGTGGTAGGCGGCGACCGCCATCGCGAACGCCCGCAGCTCCCACGGCTGCTCGAACCCGCGCTCGCCGCCGGGCAGGCCGGAGATCAGCGTCTCCACCCGGCGACGGGCGTCGCCGAGCTCCGTGGCGTCGGCCCGGTAGCCCATCAGGGGGCCTTCACGACCCCGGTGCCGATCATCGACTCCCGGGTGACCAGCGCGGCGAGAGCCTTCTCGTCGAGATTCTCGGTACCGGCCGGCCGGGCCGGCAGCACCCAGTACCGCATCTCCGACGAGGAGTCCCAGACCCGGATCTCCGTCGAATCCGGCAGCTCGAGCCCGAACGCCTCGCGCAGCACCGTGCGCGGCTCGCGCACCATGCGGGAGCGGTAGGCGGGCTCCTTGTACCAGTTCGGCGGCAGCCCCAGCACCGGCCACGGGTAGCACGAGCAGAGCGTGCAGACGATGACGTTGTGCACGTCGGCGGTGTTCTCCACGACGATCATGTCCTCGCCCTGCAGTCCGCCGATTCCCAGCTCCGCGCAGGCCTCGGTGGCGTTGGCGAGCAGCCGGGCCTTGAACTCCGGGTCGGTCCACGCCTTCGCGACGACCGCCGCGCCGAGCTGTGGGCCGACCTCGTTCTCGTAGATCTCGGCCAGGCGGTCGACCGCCTCGGTGGTCATGATCCCCTTCTCGATCAGCAGGGCCTCGAGCGCTTTGACCCGGGCGGAGATCTCTTCCTGGCTGCGGATCTTCGGACTGGTCGGGGTGGTCATGCCGCGGCCTCCTCCCGGGCGGGGACGATGTAGGGCTCCCAGACGTCGAAGTAGACGACTCCGTTGGGTTCGGCGGTCTCCGAGCCCCAGAGCTCGGAGTTGGTGAACTTGATGGTGTAGACGTGCTGCGGGTCGTCCTCGCCGCCGTTGCCCGCGCTGTCGGGATAGATGAACGTGCCGTGCGCCAGTTCGACGACGCCGGTCTTTCCCCGGATGTAGCGGGCCCTGCGGGTATGTCCCCGCGGGCTGTCCTCGACCACCGTCACCCGCTCACCGACCGTGAACTTCGGCTGCCGGTCGGACTCGCGGCGGGCGGGCGCGCCGTGCTTGACGGCGGCGTCGACGAAGGCCAGCAGCTCGGGGTCCTTCCTCTCGGGCAGCGGCTCGTCGGGATTCTCGAGGTAGTGCTGGGTCTTCGCGTCGAGCTCGGCGGGGTCGATCACGCCCGAGGCGACCGCGTAGTGCTCCGCCGAATGCAGCCAATGCTCGTAGTACGGCGAGAGCAGGTACACCGCCGGATGCATCTGCTCGATGCCGTACCGGAACATGTCCACGCCGAACAGGCCGGCGCGGAAGTTGGTGGGGAACAGCGCGAACGCCGCCTTCTCCCACTCCGCGCGCCACACCGGCTCGTGCTCCGGGATGACGACCGGGCCCAGCCCGTCGGTCCCGCCGAGGTCGTGCACTCCGTTCATGCCCGGCTCCCCCCTGTCGCGCTGCTCGGCGTCGGGAATCCCCCGACCGCCTGCTCGAATGCGTGCGCCACCCGCAGCGTGGTCGCGTCGTCGAAATGCCTACCGATGATCATCATTCCGACCGGTCTGCCGTCGGCCAGCCCGGCGGGCACCGACGTGGCCGGATGCCCGGTGACATCGAAGGTGGCCGTGTTGGCGAGCATCTCCAGAGCGCGCGGGATGGTCTCCTCTCGCGGCGCGTCGGCGTCCGGGATGACCGTCGCGGTGAGCGGCAGCGTCGGCATGACCAGCACGTCGTGGCGTGCCAGCGCGTCGTCGTAGGCCGTGCGCAGATGCGTGGCCAGGTTGCGAGCCATGGCGTAGTGCTTGCCGTGGTAGCGGCTCATCGCGTAGCCACCGGTGAGCAGTACGAACTGGACGGTCTGCGAGAACTCGTCCGGGTTGGCCCGCCACCGCGTGCCGTAGTGCTCGATGAGTTCGGGGTCGTAGAGCCCTTGCCAGTTCATCCCGTAGCCGTTGGCCTCCACCATCTGCGCGGCGGCGCCCTCGGTGGCGATGACGTCCCAGATCCGCGGGCCGTGCAGGTGCCACGGGATCGAGACCTCCTCGACGGTCAGGCCCGCCTGGCGCAGGGTCTCGGTGGCCTCGCGGACCCGGTCGTCCACCCCTGGTTCGGCGTTCGGGTGCCCGAAGCCCTCGGTGACGACGCCGACGCGCAGGCCCTCCGCCGACCGGGACAGCGCACCGACGTAGTCCTCGACGGCCAGGTCGGTGGGCTGACGCGGATCGAACCCGTCGCGGCCGGCCATCACGGCGAGCATCAGCGCGGCGTCGGCGACGGTGCGGGTCATCGGGCCGAGGTGGTCGAGAGTCTGCTCGATCGGGAACGCCCCGGTGTAGGGGACCAGCCCGTGGGTGGGCTTGTGGCCGACGATGCCGCAGTAGGCCGCCGGGATGCGCACCGAACCGCCCTGGTCCCCGCCGGTGGCCAGGTCGACCACGCCGCCCGCGACCAGTGCGCCGCTGCCGCTGGACGAACCGCCCGTGGAGCGGGTCTCGTCCCAGGGGTTACGCACCGGGCCGGTGCGCGAGGTGTGCGAGCCGCCGGAGAAGCACAGGTCCTCGCAGACCGCTTTGCCCGCGATCGTCGCCCCCGCGGCGAGCAGCCTGGCGACGACCGTGGCGTCCCGGCTCGGGATGAACCCCTCCAGGGTGTTCGAGCCGTTCATCATCGGCACGCCGGCCACCGCGGTGTTGTCCTTGATCGCCACCGTGCGGCCGGCCAGCGGGCCGTCGCCGCTCTCGCGGATCTCGGTCGTCACGTACCAGGCGTTGAACGGGTTCTCGAGATTGGCGGGCCGGGTCCATTTCCGTTCGGGCGCGGTCGGGGCGATCTGGGCGTAAAGCCGTTCGACCGCGTCCCAGGAGCCGAGCAGACCGTGCACGAAGGGCTGGAACGATTCACGGTCCTTCTGGGTGAGAGTCAGCCCGTACCGGGTGGCGGCGGCCGAGATGGCGTCGGGATCAGGGAGTTCCACCGGCATCGAAGGTCTCCTCGCGTCGGATCCTGCCGTGATTGACCCTATTGAGACCCAGATAACAGGTCAATGAGTGCTGACCTTTTGATGGTGATGCGCTCGACGGGCCTGCGGCGCCGCCGCCTCGGATGCGGGATCCGGCTGCGTGGGCGCCCGGTCGGTGTCACCGAGAGTGTGCGGTCGATCACGCACCTTGCCGATCTCGGTGCAATGACGGGATCGACTAGGCTTGCGGCAACACGTCGAGCAGCGTTGACGCGTCGCCGAGGAGGAGATCCCCATGGGGGCCGATCTGGCGTTCGATGCCCTCGCCGATCCCGTGCGGCGCCGGATCCTGGGCATCCTCGCCGAGCACGACGAGGTCAGGGCCGGTGACCTCGCAACCCGGGTCACCTCGGTGGGGCGGACCGCCGTGTCCAGCCATCTGCGGATCCTGCGCTCGGCGGGTCTGGTCACCGAACGCCGGGATGGGCGTTACCGGCTCTACTCGGTGGATCCCTCCGGTTCGGCCCGGGACGTTCTGGCGCTGCTGCATCAGCTGTTCCAGACCGGCCTGAGCGAGGTCCGGACGGCGGGAGACGTCGCAGGATCCGAGGAAGGCGGCGTCGAGGCGCAGGACCGCACCGCCTGACGCCACGGCGCCCGGGCTCCCATCCGTCCCGGGTCGCATCGCAGCCGAGGTGCGCGGCCTTGTCGTCCGGGGTCGTCTCCGGCTCGCGGGCTACCGGGAGTCGAGAAACTCCGTGAAGACCGCGATCCAGCGGTCGCGGGCGTCGAAGTGCGGACCATGGCCCGAACCGGCGAACATCTCGGTGCGCACGCGGCCACCGGCGTCGGCATAGCGGCCCAGGACGTCGCGGATCTGGCTGACCATGGGCTGCGGGGGGAACGCGTCGTTACCGGGCCAGTCCGGGACCTGGCCGGTCGCTCCGAGCGTGCCCATGTCCAGCGCCGAGTTGTCGGAGACGACGAGGTCGGCCTCACCGTGAGTCCACAACACGGGCGGTTTCGGATCGAGCTCGACGATGTCCGACCAGTCGCAGTACTTGGGGGACAGCGCATTGAGGATGCCCCGGGTACCCGGCGCGAACCCTGGCCAGTTCGGCGACGGCGTGCTGTCACCGGGGTAGCCGTCGTCACCGACAACGGTCTTGAGCACCTCGGCGACGAGCACGTCCTCGCGCGGTTCGACATGCGTCGGCGCCCAGTACGCCGCCCGCATGACCGACCGAATGGAGAACGGGCTGTCGGCCGACGTGTCGCCCGCGACCAGCCGGGACACCAGCTCGGGGGCGCCGGTGCCACCGCCGGTGCCCGCGAAGTCCGCGAAGCACGGCTTGCCGTCGCGGTGGGTGCCGCCGAATCCGTAGGGCGCGACGGGATCGATGAAGGTCAGCGAGGCCACCGGCCGGTTGTGGGCGTAGCGCACGATTGCGGCGCCGCCGGTGGACCAGCCGACCAGATGCGGCGGCCGGTCGACGCCGAGGGCCGCCAGCAGCGCGCCGATGTCCTCGGCCCAGTCGGCCAGGCCACGGGTGGCGTCGATCGGGAGCGGCTCGGTGTCGCCGAAACCGCGCATGTCCGGCGCGATGATCCGGTAGCCGTCGGGCAGGTCGAGGAACAGATGCTCGTAGAACCGGCCGGTGGAGAGGTTACCGTGGATCATCACGATCGGCGTAGCGTCGGTGGGGCCTGCTTCGATGTAGTGCATCCGCAGCCGGTCCGTGTCGACGGTGGCGGATCGGACCCCGGGCAGAAGCGTCATGTGCCCGATCATTTTGTGCCCGAAGGGGGAGGTCAAGAGGCCATGTGCCGCAGCATCAAGACACTGCGTCCACCGATGACCCCGGAGGTGACCGACGACGACGTGCGCGCCGCCGCGCTGCAGTACGTTCGCAAGATCTCGGGGTTCCGGGTGCCCGCCGCGCATAACGCGGAGGCGTTCGAGACCGCGGTGGACGCGGTGGCGGCCGCGACCCGCGCCCTGCTCGACGGGCTGGTCGTGCGTGGGCAGCGGGCGAGCTGATGCGGCACGTCCTTCGCGTCCGCGCGCGACGTGACGGAGCGCCTGGGTGTGCCCAGCCGCGGGCCCAGCGCTGAGGAGCTCGCCGAGGGGCTGGACGCGCTCATCGACACGCTCGGACGCTGACGGCTAGAACGGCACCTGGGTCGCCAGCAGGCCCTCGCCGGTGCCCCGGCCGGACAGGATCCGGCAGAACTCGACGGCGTCGAGGTCCAGCTGTGGACCGGCGTTCCCCCGGACGAAGCGGCCCCCGGCCGGTCCGCCCAGTACCAGGGTGAAGGGCTTGCCGTGACGGCGGGCCCACTCCGCGACGACGCCGGCGACGATCCGTCCGTCGTGACCGGCGCGCATCGTGACGTCCCGGCCGGTCGCCCGGCACACGTCGACGCGGTGCATCCACACGTCCCGGGTGTAGATCACGTCCATCAGGTAGCGAAGTCGCCAGGTCTCGTGCAGCGGGGCGCCGATCCGCACCGGGAGCGCGCCCGCCAGCCGGGACCATCGGCTCCGCCAGCGCACGGCCGCGGGGATCGCGGCCCGCAGGCGGGTGGTCAGCTCCGCCGGACCCAGGTGCCGCCGAGGCGCGACCTGCGCCGCGCTCACCGGATCGACGTCCACCGTCAGCCCGCGCAGGCCGTGCCGCATCTGGCGGAGCATCTCCGGCGGCGAGGCGTTCGCCTCCACGGACCCGAGGACGTGCGCGACGAGCAACCGCACGTCCCACGGCGCGCATTCGGTCGGGCGCTCCCACTCCGGGTCCGCGAGCGTCTCGACCAGCTCGGCGAACCGCAGATACTCCGTTCGCGCAAGGTCGGCCGCCTCCTGGAATCTCATGGGCGGCAACGCGTCCACCTCGATGACCCGCTCGTTCACGGTGCCGTGACCTCCATTCGTTCGTCTGATCCCCGAACGAGCGGCGGCTCGCGGCTCGTCATGACCGATGCCACACTCCGCTCATGCCGGAGCCGTACGTCGCAGTCGGCCTGATCCCCACGGTGCGGGGTATCCGCACCCGCGCGGACATCGGCCGCAACCTTGACCACATCGCTGAGCTGTTTCGCGCCGCCTCGTGGCTGTCGAGCCTTGACCTGCCGGTCCGGCTCGTCGCGATCCCCGAGGGCGGGCTGCAGGCCTTCAACGACGAGGTGCTCGATCTCGATCATGTCAGCTACGCCCGGGAATGCGCCATCGACATCCCCGGCCCCGAGACCAGGTTCCTCGGCGATCTCGCCCGCGCCCACGGGACGTTCATCATGGCCCAGGCCAAGGCGCGGCACGAGGCGTTCCCGGATCGGTTCTTCAACGTCGGATTCGCGCTCGACCCGCAGGGCGAGATCGTCCTGAAGCACCACAAGCTGTCCACTTTGTACCCTGTCGAGCATTCGGTGACCCCGCACGACGTGTGGGACCGCTGGGTGGAGCTCTACGGCCTCAGCCTCGACGCGTTCTTCCCGGTCGCCGACACCGAGATCGGACGGCTCGCCGTCCTGATGGCCAACGAGGGTTCCTACCCCGAGAACGCACGCGGGCTGGCGCTCAACGGCGCGGAGGTCGTCTACCGCGCGTCATATCCGCACCCGCACACCGGCAACGAGTTCTTTGAGATCCAGAGCCGCGCCCGAGCGCTGGACAACAACTTCTACGTGGTGGCGCCCAACCTGGCGACCTACTACCTGCACGCCGACTCGCCGGATCCGATCGACACGTTCGGCGGCCGCTCGATGGTGATCGACTACAAGGGCCGGGTCGTCGGCCAGCATCTGTACGGGGCGGGGTCGTCCTATGTCGCCGGGACGATCGACATCGGGGCGCTACGGCACTTCCGAACCCATGCGCAGTGGGACAACTGGGCCAAGGACCTGCGCACCGAGCTCTACCAACTGGTCTACCAGCAGCCGATCTACCCGAGGAACCTCTACGCCGAGCGGGCACCGTTCACCCATGCCGAGTTCCGCGAGCAGGTGATCGAGCGGCAGATCCAGCTGATGGTCGAGCGCGGGGTGTGGGCGGAGCCGACCAAGTAGGTTGGCTGAGGAAGGCAATCAGGGGTGCCCCGAGCTCGACTCCGTGGCCCGGCACGTCGGGTGTGGCGGAGCTGTCCCCGGTTACGCAAGGGCGGCCTCGGTAGCGGGTCGGCTGGGGCGGATGTTCTGATTGAGCCGGAAGAGGTTGGCTGGGTCATACCTGTCCTTGAGCGCCATGAGACGCGCGTACTTCTCCGCGCCGTAGGCGTCGCGAACGCGCCCGGCTTCCGGGGTGAAGTTGAGGTACGACGCGCCGGTGCTGAACGGGCGCATGGCAGCGGCGAACGCGCGGTTTCCAGCGATCATCCGCTCGTCGTCGCCTGGCTCCGCCCAGACGGAGATCGGGTGGAAGAGGTAGCCCGCGTCGCGGTGCGAAAAGGCGGTCGCCTCGTCGGGCACCGTCGCGACACCCTGGCCGATCCGGAAGATGACCATCTGGCTCAGCGGCGCGCCGAGGGCGGTCAGGCCGACGGCGTGGGCGAGGAACGTGTCGATGGCGGTGTCGCTGAGCTCGCGCATGTACTCGCCGCGCCAGTAGCTGCGCATCCCCCACGGGGCCAACGGATCGAGGGCCGCCTGGAAGGCGGTGTAGGGCATCGGGGCGAGGTGGTCGACGACGGGGTCGAGCTGCGTGAGCGGCCTGACCACCTCGGCGCCGTGGTCGGGAGGCCCGACGTAGAGCGCCGCTATCCCGAGCACCGGCTTGCCGTGCAGCTGCGGTGGGACGAACGGCTCGGGCGGCGCGGTGAGGACGACACATGCGGTGGCCAGCTCGTCGGGTGCGGAGTCGGCCCAGTCGCGCCAGCCTCGCAGGACCTGCGGCGCGCGCTCGATCGGGAACATCGTCAGTCCGGCCAGCACGGTCGGGCCGAGCGGGTGCAGCCGGAACTCGAACTCAGTGATCACGCCGAAGTTCCCGCCGCCGCCGCGGATGCCCCAGAACAGGTCGGCGTGCTGCTGTTCGCTGGCACGCACGACGCTCCCGTCAGCGAGAACGACCTCGGCCGAGAGGAGGTTGTCGCAGGCCAGGCCGTGCTTGCAGGAGGTCCAGCCGTAGCCGCCGCCGGTGGTGAAGCCGCCCAGTCCGGTGGTGGTGACGCGGCCGCCCGGCGCATGGAGTCCGTGCGCCTGCGTGGCCGCATCGAACTCGCCCCACAGCACGCCGCCGCCCGCTCTCGCGGTGCGCGCTGCAGGATCGATGGTGATCGACTTCAGGCCGCTGAGGTCGACCAGCACGCCGTCGTCGCAGGTACTCAGCCCGGCGACGCTGTGGCCGCCGCAGCGGACCGCGATGGCGAGCCCGCGCTCACGGGCGAACTCGACGGCTGCCACCACGTCCGCGGTCGTCGCGCAGCGGGCGATCACCGCCGGGCGGCGATCGATCATCGCGTTGAAGACCTGGCGCGCCGCGTCGTAGCCGGGCTGCGCCGGTCCGAGCACCTCCCCGGAGAATCGCAGGCGCAGGGCATCCGCTGGATCGGTGGTGGTCATCGCTCCTCCTGCCGTCGTCGGAGAGCACGATGGTGATCCGGATGGCGTTGCGCGAGCGTTTCTTGCACCTTCCGCTCGAACGCGCGCGCCCCCTGATGGCGCGCGACGGCGAGCGCTCGCCGCAGCTCGGCGTCGACCTCGCCGGCGGGCGCCCGGAGTGCGGCCAGGAACGCCGCGCGCAGGCGCCGGATCTCGACCTCCCAAAGCTCCGCGCCACGGCCCATGCGGAGCGCCTCGTCGGCCAGTGCCAGGCCGGCCTGCGGCTCGCCGGCCAGCGCGTAGCCGGCGAGCAACGTCCGGGTGGCGACGCCCGGCACTCCCGGGGCGGGCGCCTCGCCGGCTACCAGGTGCTCACGCACACCGCGCAGCCGCGCGAGCCCCTGCTCACCGCGGCCCTCGAGGACGTCGAGATAGCCCCCGAACATCTCGGCGGGCAGCCGGATCTGCCGGGGTGCATCGTCCACCGCAGAGGCGTCAAGCGCTGCCACGTGGCGGCGGAGCTCTGCGGCGACGCCCCGATCCAGGGCCAGGATCGACGCCCAGACCCAGACGACCGCGCGGCTGTAGGCATGGGTGGACCGCTGGGCGGCCGCGATCGCGAGTGCTTGCTGGCGGTCGGCCTCCTCGGGGTGGCCGAGCATCCAGAGCGTGTGGGCCAGTCGCAGCCGAACGAGCAGCTCGGGATCCTGCCCGTAGCGCAACACGTGCGCGTGACGGCGGGCGGGCCGAAAGCGCCGCAGTGCTGCCTCGAAATGGTCGCGCGCCTCGGCCAGGCGCCCCGGCCAGTAGGCGGCAACTCCGCGGATGTAGTCGCTCTCCACCCACAGGATCGGATCGCCGTCGCGCTCGGCACGAGCGCGCAGCCGTTCGCCGAACTCGCGCGCTGAGTCCCAGTCGCCCCTGGTGAGCGCGGCCAGCGCAAGCGACCAGACCAGCGGTGGCTCGGGCTCGTTGCCGAGCTGCTCGACGAGCTGGAGGGCCCGCGCATGCACCCGCGCCATTCGCTGCGACCCGTACCCCTCACAGGCCACCAGCGGCGCCGGCAGCGCCGTGAGCAGCCGCAGTTGCAGCGCGGCGGTGTCGGGGCCGGGCGGCAGACCCTCGGACAGCGCCAGGGCACGCTCGAGTGCACCGACGGCCTCAGTGTGGGCGTGCAGCCACTGGGCGGCCTCGGCCGCCCGCGCGTGCCAGCGGACCGCCTTGGTGGTGGCGCCCGCATGCGCGTAATGCCGCGCGACGGCCGCCGCGGCCGCACCTTCGCTCTGCTCGAGCGCCCCCGCAACAGCGCGATGCAGTTGACGCCGCCGCGGCGGGCTCAGAGCGGCATAGGCCGCATCGCGGATCTTGCCGTGGCTGAAGTCGTAGGCGTTGGGACCGTGCGCACGCACGATGCCGCGGCGCCACAGCTCATCCAGCGCGCCCACCAACGCGTGGTCGTCGAGTCCGCCGGCGACGGCCAACACGTCTGCGGTGAAGGCGTGGCCGATCGCCGCGGCGACACCGGCGAGCTGCGCGGCGGGCCGCGAGAGCCGGGCCAGGCGACCGGCGATCACCGCTTGGACCTTCGACGCGGCCACCGGTGCATCGGGCTGCAGCGCCTCCACGACGAACAGCGGGTTGCCCTCGCTGTCGTCGTAGAGGCGCTGCAGCTCGGCCCCGTGCAGCGGCGCCCCGGTGAGGCGTTCGGCGAGCAGCGCCGTCTCCTCGCGGTCAAGCCGATCGAGCTCGATCTCGCTGAAGCGTTCAAGCGCCTGTAGGGCCATGGAGAGGCCGACGAGTGGATGGCCTGGGTCGAGCTCCTCGCGTCGGGCCGTGGCGGCCACAAGCAGCCGCGCCGACGGCGCGGTGCGTATCAGGTAGTGAATCAGGCGCAGCGACTGTGCGTCGGCCCACTGCGCGTCGTCGACGATCAGCAGCAGCGGCGCGCCCGCGGCCAGGAGCGCGCCCCCGATCGCGGCGAACAGGCGTCGCCGCAACTCTGCCTCAGGCAGCGGCTCGGGCGGTGCCAGGTGCGCGGCCAGCTCGGGCAGCAGCCGTGTCAGCTCGGTGAGGTGCGGTTTGTCCAGCCGAGACAGCCGCGCTGCGACCGGCTGGGAGCGTAGCCATCCGGAGGCGACCCCATAGGCGAGCGGGCCCTCCGCCGGATAGGCGCGTGCTTCCACCGTGACCGCCTTCGCCTGCGCGCGCAGCTCGTCGACCAGCCGCGTCTTGCCGACGCCGGCCTCGCCGGTGACGAGCATCAACTGCGCCCGACCGGCGGCCGCTGTACGCCACGCAGCGAGCAGCCGGGTCTGCTCGGCGACGCGCCCGACGAAGGGCGATGTCCCAGCTGGTCTTTCGCGGGGCGCCGGCATCGCCTCCGAGCGTGCGGTCGCGGGGTCCGGAGTGCGGGCGCCGGCCGGTTCGGCGGTGACGAGCGACTCGTAGACAGCGCGGGTCTCGGGCGCCGGCTCGATCGCGAGCTCGCGTTCCAGCGTCGCGGCGCAGACGTGGTAGGCGCGCACGCCACGGGCGCGGTCCCCGGCCGCGGCGCAGAACCGCATCAGCATCCGGTGGCTCTCCTCACGCAGCGGATCGTGCGCGACCAGCCGCTCGGCGCAGCGGATGGCTTCGGGCCATCGCCGGTCCTGCTCGTGCTGGCGCGCGAGCCGCTCAAGCGCTTCCAGGTGCAGCCCCGTGAGCCGCTCGCGTTCGACCACCAGCCACTCGTCGTAGCGGCCCTCCAGCAGCTCGCCGGCGTAGGTCTCGACTGCCTCCTCGAGCCGCCCTTCAGCCAGCGCCCGCTCGAACTGTTCGACGTCCAGCCACAGCGGTACGTCCGCGCGCCATTGCAGCGTCCGTGGCCCGACATCGATCAAACGCTCGGAGTCGGGCAGCGCACGCCGAAGGATGTGCAAGACCTTGCGTAGGTTCGTGTGTGCCTGGGCCTCCGTCGAGTCAGTCCATAACAGCAACGCCAGCCGCTGCCGCGGCTGCGGCGCGTCGCGGTGCAGCAGCAAGTAGGCGAGCAGCGACTCCGCGCGGGCCGACGCCAGCGGTGCAAGCCGCTGCTCGCCGAACCACAGGTCCACGGTCCCGAGCAGCCGCGCACGTACACCGTCAGTGCCCATCAGCACGCGCCCGCCCGCGCACAGACCCACCATCGATTTCCGCGACGGCACATTAAGACGGTCAGCGGCGGCTCAAGCACGCCTTCCCCTCGTCGTGGTCACGACCTGCGCGTTGAAGGCTCGGGACAGCCTCCCGGCGGGTGTACGGGCTTGTCGTCCAGCCGCACCAGGAGGATGCCGGGTCCAACGGTAATGGCCGCCGGTTGTCCCGGGAAGATCGCCGCAAGGGAAGCCGGCCCGGCCGCGGGCGATCATGTCAAGGCATGGGAGTCGGGCGAGGCGCTGGCTCAGGCCGGGTCTGCTTGGTGGTGGGCTGATCAGGCCAGGTGGACGTACTCGTAGTCGAGGGGTTTGCCGTTGATGCCGTTGCTGGGTGGGGTGAGCCAGCTGGCGATCTTGCCGGGTTGGTAGACCGGGTGCATCAGGGATTGGACGTGGGTCTTGTCGGCGGCGCTGGGCAGCCAGGAGTTGATCTTGGCGTTCCAGGTGTCCTGGCCGACGAGGTTGCCTGCCGGGGTGATGTGGTGGTCGGCGAAGAGGCCGACCCGGCGGTTGAACCCGATGTGTGGCAGGGTCAGGTGCCGGTCGATGCCGGCGTTGTCCAGTAGCCGGTTCCAGCGTTTGAGCCCGGAGTGGCAGTCGGTGACGTACTCGGACTGCAGGTCGTGGTTGAGCGCCAGCAGGGCGGGGACCTCTTCGGTGGTGAGCCGGCCGTTTTTGACCAGGGTCATCTTCGTGGAGTCGTCGGTGAGTTGGTGGTCGTCGCGGCGGCGTTCCTCCTGCCAGCGGCCCTTGAGTCCGGCGGTGTAGTAGTTGGCCGCGTTCGTGGACTGTTCGGAGCCGAACAGGTCGAGGGAGACCGAGTAGTGGAAGTTGAGGTAGCGCTGGATCACTTCCAGCGGGATGCCGCCGTGCGGGGCGATGTCGTCGGTGTCGTGCTCGCGCATCAGCTCGGCGGTGCGCGCGACCACCCGGTCGATGCCGGTGGTGCCGACGAACATGTGGTGCGCCTCCTCCTTGAGCATGAACTCGCAGGTGCGCGACAGCGGGTCGAACGCCGACTCCTTCAGCGTGCCGAGCTGGTACTTGCCGTCCCGGTCGGTGAAGTAGGTGAACATGAAAAAGCTCAGCCAGTCCGGGGTCTGTTCGTTGAACGCGCCCAGGATCCGGGGTGAGTCCAGGTCACCGGAGTTGCGTTGCAGCAGCGCCTCGGCCTCCTCGCGGCCGTTGCGCCCGAAGTAGGCGTGCAGCAGGTAGACCATCGCCCACAGGTGGCGGCCCTCCTCGACGTTGACCTGGAACAGGTTGCGCAGGTCATACAGGGACGGGGCGGTCTCGCCGAGGCGGCGCTGCTGCTCCACGGAGGCGGGTTCGGTGTCGCCCTGGATCACGATCAGCCGCTGCAGGTCGGCCCGGTACTCGCCGGGGACCTGTTGCCAGACCGGCTCGCCGCGCTGCTGCCCGAACCCGATGCGCCGGTCGTCGCCGCGCTCGGCCAAAAACACCCCCCAGCGGTACTCCTCCATCGCCACGTGCCCGAACCGGGCCCAGCCCTCGCGGCCGACGTCCACCGCGGTGCGCAGGTACACGTCCCGGGTGGGCAGCGCCGGACCCATCGTGCGCCACCAGGTCAGGAAGTTGGGCTGCCAGGACTCCAGCGCGCGCTGCAACCGGCGGTCGCTGGCCAGGTCGACGTTGTTCGGGATCTTCTCGCTGTAATCGATCGGCATGTCGGTACCTCTCAGACGCGGGTGCGGTCGAAGCCGGCCTTGCGCCCGGTGCCGTAGCGGCGCAGCGCGCCCGCCGGGCCGGACGCATTGGGCCGGGTGAAGATCCAGTTCTGCCAGGCGGTGAGCCGGCCGAAGATGCGGGTCTCCATGGTTTCGGGGCCGGCGAACCGCAGGTTGGCCTCCAGCCCGGTCAGCGCGTCCGGGGACAGCGCCGCCCGCTCCTCGAGCAGGATCCGGATCTCCTCGGCCCAGTCGATGTCGTCCGGGGCGTCGGTCACCAGCCCCAGCTCGTACGCCTCCCGCGCGCCCAGCCGCCGCCCGATCTCCGAACGCAGCTTGGCGAGGTGATCGTCCTGCGCGGCGCCGCCGTAGAACCGCGACCCGAGCCGGGACAGCCCGTTACCCATCGGGAACGCGCCGAAGTTCGACTCGGACAGGATGATCTGCGCCTCGTCGGCCTGTTCACCGGCCCGCTCGTCGAGCGTGCCGTCGAGCATGTACTGCCGGTCGCAGGCCCACGCCAGCTCGGCCAGCGCCCCGGCGAAACACGAGCCCGGTTCGATCAACGCGATCAACGACCGGGAGGTGACATCCAGCCGCTTGAGCACCCGCTTGAAGTAGTGCCGGATCTCGCCCACCAGCCAGTCGTCGCGGCTGTGCTGCGCGATCAGCCGCTCGAACGCCAGCGCATCCTCCACCGCCCCCCGGGTGCGGATCACCCAGGTGCCCAGCTCCAGCTCGTTGCTGCGCAACCGCAGGATCACATCGTCCAGCTCACGGGTCATCGCCAGCGGCCAGAACGCCGCACCCAGCTCATGCACCCGCGCCAGCGACTCGGGCACCCCACCCGAGGGCCCATGGACGGTGATCTCGACCAGACCCCGCGCCCGGTCGACACGCGCCTGCACATGCCGGTAGAAGATGCCCTCGGCGGTCTCGGTCCGGCGCAACGGGGACAGCGCGACCCCCCGCGCCCCACCGCCCGGACACCGCCGGCGCGAACCGGCCGCCGCCGCGGCCGCCCGCTCCCGCACCGTGGCCTCCCACGCCCGCTTCGGCACCACCTCGTCGACCAGCCCCCACTCCACCGCCTGCCGCCCACGAACCCCCTCCGCCCGGGTGGCGAACACATCGGCCCGGTCCTTACGCACCCGCCGCTTGTCCAGCACCCGGGTCAACCCCCCGGTACCCGGCAACACCCCCAGCAACGGCACCTCCGGCAACGACACCGCCGAGGAGTTGTCATCGATCAACAGGATCCGCTCACACGCCAACGCCAACTCGTACCCACCACCGGCCGCGGTCCCGTTCAGCGCCGCGATCCAGATCTGCCCCGAGCACGCGGTCGCATCCTCGATCCCATTACGGGTCTCATTGGTGAACTTGCAGAAGTTCACCTTCCACGGATGCGAACTCTGCGCCAGCATCCGGATGTTCGCCCCCGCACAGAAATTACGGTCCCGACCACTGGTCACCACCACCGCACGCACCTGCGGATACTCGAACCGCAACCGCTGCGAGGCGTCATACAGCTCGATATCCACCCCCAGGTCGTACGAGTTCATCTTCAACTCATACCCCGGCACCAACCCCCCCGACTCCTGAACGTCCAACCACAACCAGGCGATCTCCCCATCGATCTCCAACCGCCAATGCCGGTAGCTGTCCGGCGTCGCGTCGAAGGACACCTTCGGGGTCAGGGCGGCATCCGGGTCGACCGGCGTGCCTTCGGCCATCGTCATGGGAGCCTCCTGCGCTCGTGCGCGGTCGGATGCCCATCACTCTACAACATAGTTGCTCTAGTGTGTCGATTCTGTAGAACATCATGCCGTGGGGTGGCGCCGGGCTTCGGCGACGGTGCGGAGCCCGCGAGGGCACGCAGCCGGTAGCGCTGGACCTTTCCGGTCGCGGTCTTGGGCAGCTCGTCGACGGTGACGACCGCGCGCGGCCGCTTGAAGGAGGCCAGCCCGGCCCGGCAGAACCCGATGACCTCGTCCGCGTCGACCACCGCGCCGGGCCTCGGCACGACATAGGCGATCGGCTTGTCCAGCCCGTCGGCGTCGGGCACCCCGACCACGACGGCCTCGGCCAGGTCCGGGTGCTCGAGCAGTCGCGACTCCACCTCGGAGGGGCTCACCCAGATCCCGCCGACCTTGAGCACGTCGTCGGTGCGCCCGAGACAGGTGTAGCTGCCGTCGTCGTTGCGGACGTACTGATCACCGGTTCGGATCCACTCGCCGTGGAACACCGCGCGGTTCACCTCGGTGCGGCACCAGTACCCGGTGCAGATCGACTCGCCCGCGACATACAGCATCCCGGGTTCCCCGGCGCTCTCGATGACGGTGCCGTCCGCGCGGCGCAGCTGCACTCGGTAGCCGGGCACCGGATAGCCCGAGCTGCCCGGCACGACCTTGCCCGGGAGGTTGGAGATGAAGATGTGCAGCGCCTCGGTGGACCCGATGCCGTCGAGCACCTCGAACCCGAACCGGTCGCGGGCTCCGTGGAACATCCGCGCCGGCAGCGTCTCGCCCGCCGACACTCCGGTGCGGACGGTCGCGAACGCGTCGGGCGGCACGGTGTCCGCGGCGAGCAGGGGTCCCCAGAAGCTGGGAACCGCGAAGAACAGCGTGATGCCATGTGCGCGGATGCGCTCGGCATACAGCGCCGGGTTCGGCCGGGACGGTTCGAGCAGCACCGACGCGCCGACCGACAACGGGAAGAACATCGAGTTGCCGATGCCGTAGGCGAAGAACAGCTTGGCCACCGAAAGGCAGACGTCGTCCGGGCCGATGCCGAGAACCTGCTGGGCATAGGTCTCGGCGACGTAGCGGATGTCGTGGTGGCGGTGCATGGCCCCCTTGGGGGTTCCGGTCGTCCCGGACGTGTAGAGCCACAGCGCGGGCGACTCGGCCCACGTGTGGTAGGGGGCGGTGAGGGGCGAGCCCGCGCCGGCATCGAGCAGCTGCCGCCAGGTCAGCTCGGTGACGCCCCCGACCGTGCCGGAACCGGGCGATCCGGTGAGCACGACGTGGCGCAGATCGGGCGCATCCGTCGCGGCCGTGTGCACGACCTCGGTGAACTGGTGGCTGCCCAACAGCACCCTGGCCCGGGAGTCGCGGACCAGAGTGCCGAGCTCTGGGCCGGTCAGCATGGTCGAGGACGGCACCGCGATCGCACCGAGGTACATCGCGGCCAGGATGCCGGTGAACAGCTCGACGTCGTCGACCATGCACAGCAGCACCCGCTCCTCGGGGCGGACGCCGATGGCGGCCAACCCGGCGGCGACCCGTCGGACCTCGGTGCCGAGCTCGGCGTAGGTGAGGGTGCCGCCCGGGTGGCGGACGGCGATTCGGTCGCCGTCACCGGCGGTGACCCGGCGATCGACGAGGTATTCCGCGGCGTTGAACAGCTCGGACATACGGACGCTCCGCTTCGGGTTGGATGAGAAAACTCTACTGCGTGATGGCGCTTCGGCAATCTTTCGTAGAAGATCACCCGGCTGCCGGTACATCTCCGAATGGGCTCGTCCTTTGGGTTAGGGCGTGCTTCACAGCGGCATGCGCATGCTGCTACGAATGGGCCGTGGCGCGGTGTGCAGCTCGGCCGCAGACACGCACTCAACCACCGTGGAGCGCCACCTTTCGAGGCACGAGAAATCCATGAGCGGCCCGCCGGGCCGACAACTGGAGGGTTGATGAAGACCAAGGCCGCCGTCCTGCGTGGAGTGGGTAAGCCGTTCGAAATCGAGGAGCTCACGCTCGACCCGCCGAAGGAGGGCGAGGTCCTGATCAAGTACGTGGCCGCCGGCCTGTGCCACTCCGACGAGCACCTGCGACACGGCGACATCGTGCCGCGGTTCCCGATCGTCGGAGGCCACGAGGGCGCCGGGATCATCGAGGAGGTCGGTCCGGGTGTCACCCGGCTCAAGCCCGGCGACCATGTCATCTGCTCGTTCCTGCCCGTGTGCGGGCACTGTCGCTTCTGCGCGAGCGGCATGACCAACCTGTGCGACCAGGGCGCCACCATCCTCGACGGGTGCCTGCCCGACGGCACCTACCGGTTCCACTCCGACGCCGGTGAGGATCTCGGCGGGATGTGCATGCTCGGCACGTTCTCCGAACGCGCCACGATCTCGCAGAACTCCTGCATCAAGGTGGCCGATGACGTACCGCTGAACACGGCGGTGCTGATCGGCTGCGGCGTGCCGACGGGCTTCGGCTCCGCTGTGCACGCGGCCGCCACCGAACCCGGCGACACGATCGCCATCTACGGCGTCGGCGGCATCGGCATCAACGCGGTGCAGGGTGCGGCGCTGGCCGGTGCGGCCAACGTCGTGGCCATCGACCCGCTCGCGAACAAGCGGGAGATGGCCGAGCGGGTGGGCGCCACCCACTCCTGCGCCACCGCCGAGGAGGCCCACGAGCTCATGCAGCAGCTCACCCACGGCGTCGGCGCCGACAAGGCGATCGTGACCGTCGGGGTCGTCGACTCGGCGGTCGTGACGAACGCGTTCAACGCGATCCGCAAGGGTGGCACCGTGGTGGTCACCGGCCTGGCCGACCCGGCCAAGACGACCATCGAGCTGTCGGGTTCGGTGCTCACCCTCTTCGAGAAGCGCATCCAGGGCTCGCTGTTCGGCTCCGGGGACCCGTTCAAGGACATCCCGCGCCTGGTCGACATGTACCAGGCGGGTCAGCTCAAGCTCGACGAGCTGATCACCAACACCTACACCCTCGACCAGGTCAACCAGGGCTACGACGACCTGATCAGTGGCGTGAACGTCCGTGGCGTGATCATCCACGACCCCAACGCCTGATCCGTCCCGATCGATCCCGCCGTGCCGGGTCCCGCACCGGGGCCCGGCACG